>PEBX01000018.1 GCA_003050645.1 Candidatus Carbonibacillus altaicus | reverse complement strand
GTGCTCACGGGAAGGTCTTCCTTCCCAGTACTGCGGACTCGTCTGCACGGACTTACGGGGTGTTTTCCACCCGCAGAACGGAGTGCGCCGGAGTAGAGGTGGCGAGTTCCGCCACCGCAAGCACCGATCTGTCAGATTCGCCCTGCCGGGTTTGTCCGAACACCCGGCTAAACGGAGTCACCGGAAGGCCAAAGCAAGCGTTTTGAGTTCGCGCCAGCAGGAGAAGAAACTCTCTTGTTGCCAGCGGGCAAGCCCATTGTGTAGAAAAAGTTTCGTCTCCAGCGCCTGAAGCGCGGCTTCGACCTTCCGGGTCATCCCGATTCCTTCCCTTGGAAAACGATGACCCATCGGTTTCAACCGTTCTTTCACCTGGAGTACAAAGTCTCGTACCTCGCGCGTCATGCGCTCCCGAAAACCCATGGTCCGTCTGCCGATGACCAGGGCCGCTGCACAGTGAATAGGAACGCCGTATTTCTTTTCATACTTGAGCCGGCCGATGGTAGAGGTGTGCTGGGGCGGGACGTGTTTGTACCCAACGTTTTCTTTGATCGCCCGTCGCATCAAAGCCTGAAGGACCATCGCATAGGGAAACTGGGAGGCCATCCGGTTGAACGTTTTTCCCCGGTCAAGCCTCCCTTGATCGAAACTTAGCGTTTCCATCGCCAGAGGTTTCCCCAACGCTTTGGCGATGTCCACGACCACCTTAGCCAGGACGCCGATGAGATACCGGCGCCTATGTCCCGAAGCGTAGGCGAGTTCAGGCACTCGGATATACAGAAATCCCGATGGATAGGAAATGATTTGAAACTCCCCGTCGTATTTGCCCAGGTTCTTCGGGTAGGGAATCCGGAATCCTTTCGGCCACGGTTCGGGAAGACCGTGGGAAGAGACGTTGGCAATCCCAAGACCGTCGGGATTGGTGTCGACGGAAAGAACGCCGCGGGAAAGATCCGTCTCGGGACGTTCGTCCAGTTCCAGCGCGATGTGAACGCGAAAGCGTCCGTCCAGGCCCCGGATCATCTCCACGGTGTACGGCCGCTTTTCGGCAAGCCACCCGAGAAGGCGCGCCTGATATTTTGCGGGAATCCAGAGTCGCCCAAGAACGCGGGGGGCCCGACGCATGATCGGTCGACCCAGGGCGTCCACGCCGGTCGGCTCCGACAGATGAGAAATCGTAACGGTCATGCGGAATGCATGCCCGTCGAAGGTGATCTTCATGTTGGGGTTTCCGCCTTTGGTGCGGTCTCCGCGAGCGTAGAGCCGGTTTTTACGGGCCGCCCGCCACTGGTCCCGGGTGGCCTTTTTCTTGCTGACATCCCGCCAGAGCCTTTTTCCTCCAAAAATTATGGTTGGGACGGTTTCGTTTTCTTTGTGTTCTTTTAACTCCCTTAACTTCTTTTCCAGCGCCGAGACGCGCGCCTGTATTGCTTGTAGAGTTCGCTCAAGCGTCCGGAGTTCGTCTTTCGGAAGGCCGTTTTTCTCGGCCCGATTTCGTTTCTTTGTGGCCCAGCTGAGTTTCTTTCGCGCCCCTCGAAGCTTCGCTTCGGTCGTTTCGATATGAAGCTCCAGAAGTTCTTTCTGCGCATCGATCATGCCCTGCGCCTTCAGGCGGGCATCATCGACGTAGCGGGAGTTAAGGCCAAAAAGATCCTGGCCTTGCTTTTTGATGTCCTTGCGGGAGGCCCCCTTCACAATCCGCTTATACGACCACCGAGAACAGGCGGAGAAAAGTCGCATCTCGGTGGCCAGGGGATCTTCTTCGCCCCGGGTCCACTTCCCGGACCGAAAGGCCGGGTAAACTTCGGGGAAGAATTCCCCGATGATCGTGAAGCTATTCTTCACGGACACGGTGCATCAACTCCTGAAAGCCCTGGCGGATTTTCCTACCCCCACGGGCCCCGTAGATTCTGGCGGAAAAAGACGTGACGATAGCCAGAAGATCCTGAACGAGCTCCGCGTGCGCCTCTTCCGGTTCTTTCGGTGAGATCACTTCGATTTCTACGCCACAGAACTTCAGGTGCCGTTCGAGGTTTCCCGCGTCGGCCTCTTTTTTCGTCGAGACCCGGGCATAGAGAGCGACCGCATCGGCTTCTGTTTCGTTCATCCCTCCCGCCTTCAGGATGCGGTCGATTTCTTCTGTCGGGTATCTTCGGTGGCCGCTCGGAAGCCGAATCGATCGGATGAGCCCTTTTTCTCCCACTCCCGAAGACGGTTGGGGTGCACGCCAAGCTATTTTGCCGCTTCGCTGATGGATAGAAGTTTCATGTCTTTATAGTATCAAAAACAGTGAGTTACAGTCGAGAACAGGTAGGTTATTTGAAACTGCTACGAACCTCCTCGTTCCCTGCACTACGACGTGTCACATACGATGAACCACAACCAATGAATGATCTGTATCATATATAAGGCCTCTTACCATCTTGTTTAAGAGCAAACATTCTCCATGTCCAGACAGGCCTCACTGAATATTATAGCATGAAGTTCCGCTTTATGATCATCGTCGAGCCTTTTTCGAGCGGATGCCAGCAAAAAACACCGTGTTCCGCCGAGCGCGGTACGACGGTGTTTGGAACTTTTTAACAGGAAAGAAGCATGTTCAGAGCCTGTTCGTCCTTACTGCACATCGATCGGGAAGCTGTGTTCTACGCCATACGGTTTGTGATCCAGCGTCCTTAAGATCACTTTGACAACATGTTTTCCGGGTTTTAATCCTTTATAGACGTAGGCATAGCGGTCGATGCGCGCCACCTCTTCATCATCAATCAAAAGTGCGATATACCCTTTTCCTTTTTCCGGCTTCACCCCTTCTTTCGGAGCCTTTAACGTGACACCTTTAACCCGAAATTCCAGATACAGGTGATCGCCTTTGACGTAATGGATCGTATCAAGACTGGCCTCCCCCGGTTTTCCGCCCATCGCCTGTCCTTCCGGTAACCACAGCCCGAGCACGTATACCATAGTAAACAGGAAAGCAAGAAGGGCGGCAAAGCGGCGCTTAATCTTTTTTTCCGTAAGCACGCTTGAAAACACCTCCCGTCATCTGGATGGTCTTAGCGTGCGCCTTTTATAAACATTTATGCATGACGCTTCTGAAGAAGTACGTAAAATGCATCGCCCATACCGCCCGGTTGAATGAGCTGAACGATGGCACGGTTTTGTCGGGCTTCCGCGGAAAAAGGATCATGATCCTGCGGCGTGCGGAGCCACTCAAAAATCCCCTGCTCGGTCAAGTACACCCCTTGCTTCTTAAAGGCGAGCGTCTCATAACCGCTCGACTCTCCGGCTCGGATAAAAAGATGAAAAGGTACATCGACTGTCATATCCATGAGCCCCGGATACTGCCAGAAATCATCGCGGATGGTATGAGCATAAAAGGCCCTCAAGCTGCCGCCGCGTAAGGCCTTAAGGATCATCCCGACTTGATCCGCGCCGTAGTCGATACTCACGATCGTATCCGGTGCAAGACGTCCAAGCACCGTTTGATAGGTCTTATACGCCAAAACTGGGACTTCGATCACGATCTGAAGATCGCTGTCATCCATAAAGGCGGACAGTTCTTCTGCCGGCAGCCTGACTTCTTCCTGAAGCCACCTGAGCGTCGACTGCCAGTCTTGATGAAAACCCATCAAACGCAAAACTTCACCAATCTGTGCCGCTTGCATCGATATTTCGGTCTCGTCCACGCCTATCGTTCCTGCATCACGTTTATAAAAGCGCTTCTTTCCAAAGACCTCACCGAATAAAGGATCCTTATGCGGATCAGACAAACTGCTGTCGAATGGATCGTGGGGTGCAAATGGCTCGTGGAGTGCAAATGGCTCCCAGGCAAGATGCCACCTGTCGTCATCCTGAAGCCGTACGACTTGTCTTTCAAAGCCTCCTTCAGGAAGAAAGCGCAGGCGTTCGACGGGATGGGCGTCCCAAAACTCATTGCTAAAAACAATGCGACATAGGTCGGTCTCACGCCGCGCCTCTTTCACCGGCACGTCACTTAAATCGTCGATAAATACAATCGGGAGTTGAGCGCGGTGATCGGCCAATCGTTCGTTGATTTTCATCCGGTGGTACGGTGAGATTTCGTACAGATAAACCGTGAGCCGACCGTAAACGTTCGGTGCGCCGTCACGCATATAATCGAGGAGCGCCCCCACAAAACGCCCTTCACCCGGACCCAGTTCAATGAGCTCCAGTGCTTTTTCCCCGGCCCACGCCGCAAAACGGGCCCCCCAGAACTTGCCAAAAACCGAATGAACATGACTGCTGGTAATAAAATCATGTTGCCTTCCGATCTTATCCTGCGCGCGTACATAATACCCACATGTCGGGTGGTAGAGCGCAAGCTCCATCCACTCGGCAAAACTGATACGCTGAAGAGGTGCCGCTTTAAGTGTCTGTAAAAGCACCTCACGACACGGTCCTTCAAAAGGTCTCACAACCGGCATCGACAGCCTCCTCATCACTTTTTTTCTCGCCTATTCGACGTGCGCCTTAACCCACTGCCCGATAGGGACTGCCGGTACCTGCGCCAGAAACGGGGCGCCGGGCGGTGAAAAATATTTTACGTACAGGTTGGTAACACTATACTCACACAGTCACGCCTCACTGTCAATCCGGTGCATAGGCAGCAGATCAATAAGGCAGATGCACGTCTCTATCCTCTCTCACGCCCGATGCACCGATGAAGCATCGATATAAAGCGTTCTGATGCGTTTTTCTAGCGAAGTCGGAAAGGCCTTAGAAACACATTGAAAGGAGAGAGCCATGCCGAAGACCACGATACGAACCGTCACCCTGTTCACGCTGCTTATGCTCACGAGCTGTGGGACGCTTTGGCAGGCGCCAACTGAAAAAGAGACAGATTTTTCTTCGCCCGGCGCAACTCAAAACAACACGAATGACATGAATCGTACGGACACAGCCGCTAATCGAATCCCTGAGAAAACAGCTCCCCCAAAAAACGGCGCGCAAGATCTCCGTCTGATCACGCCACCGGCGAGACGCGTCCCGAATACGGCCCGTTACGAACCCCCGCCCGATAGTCCAAAAACGCGAGAAGAAGCCCAAGCCATCGCCGATCATCTCGCTCAACTCGCGACACGTGATCCTTATGTAAAAAGTGCTTTTGCCGTCGTCCTGGGGCCTTATGCCATCGTCGGGATCGATGTCAAAGAAGATCTCGACCGTGCCCATGTCACGACGACGAAATATACCGTTGCCCAGGCGCTTAAGTCGGACCCTTACGGCAGCCGGGCCATCGTAACCGCCGATCCCGATATTCTCACCCGCCTTAGGCTTATCAATGAAGATATAAAACGCGGAAAACCGCTCGCCGGCATTATGAATGAGCTCGCCGATATTTTTGCCCGTCTTTCTCCGCAGCTCCCGAGCCAGACCAAAAACCGTCAAAAAATCGATGGGAACACACGCCCGTTTTCCACCCCAGGAGAAAAGACATCTTTGCACAAGGTGCCCGGGCCTTCACCAAACGCAGAACCTGCTAAGTAGTCGAGCGATCAGCCGTCGCTAGCAGCACTCAAAGCCCCCTCGCGCACTTTCTTAGCTTTACGATAGCGATTACGTACGCATCGTTTTAGCACAACCGCTCCATCGAAGGATGGCTGCGGTTTTTTCTACGATTTTTTGCTACGATTTGGTACAATAAAATCGAGAGGAGGAAGAAGATGAAAAAGATGCCACCCTATCGCCTGTCCTCTAAGCCAGAAACAGACCGGGGGCGTTCTCCATTACCCGATCATACCGATGAACCTGGTGAAGATCAAGCAAAAGGCCATGATCCGGAAAAAGTCGAACAACTTTTGACGGAGCTAGAAACGCTTCTCGCCTCCACCCGTCCGCTGGCGCGCCTCGCTAAAATGATGGAACAGGGGGAATGTTACGACCTGCTTTATAACTACACGCGCCCCTTTCGCATCATCTATACCAATTTTTTAGCCGGTGTCGTTCGCGGGTTCGGTATCACGATCGGAGCCACCGTGATCGTCGCTCTCCTTGTCCTCGTTCTAAGACAGTTCGTCTCCTTACCTTTGATCGGTGAGTACATAGCCAAAATCCTCGATCTGGTCGACGTTTATCGCTCAGTACCCTTGCGCTGAACACTCCAAAAAAGCCACGTGTTTTTCTAATACGCTTCTCTGATATGTCCCAGCCTTCTCTCCCGCCTCTTCTTGTTCTATCTTGATCTAACATTCATCTATTTGGTTCATCGTTCGGCTATTCATGTTCCAGGTTGCTGTTGATTTCACCGTCTTTGCCTTGTTTGCCTCCTTCGCCGTCCGCCTCTTCCTCATCTTCCTCTTCCGGATAAACAATGCCGTACTTCGGCTCGTGTTCAATGGCCAGAAGTAGCCCTTCGACCTGGTAGCGATCAAAACGCGTTTCCTTCAAATCGCCGCTTTCCTCATAAGTAACGAGATACCGATCATCCGCTTTCTGGACATTTTTTATGATGATGTGATGATCTTCCTGTAAAATGCGATTAAAAAAATCGGCCGTTTTTATTGCCGCTTTATCTTCCGGCCGGGCTCGGGCAACGAGCTCAATCTCTAGCCAGTGACGTATGGCGTCCATATAACTCACGCTACTTTCCTCCTACAGACATTCATATCATCTTTAACCAAATCTTTTCTCCCTTAATCTTTTTCTATCTTAGGCCGACGCCATCGATAGACGGATAAGCCAAGGATAATGACAAAAAGTGTGCCGATCATAGGAAGACCGTACGATAAAAGAACAAGCGGAAAAGCGAGTAGCACAAGAAGGATATACACGAGCGAGCGCTTTAAAGGAGGAAGCGGCCGTTCAAAGCCGAGATGAAAAGCAATCCCTAAAAGAATCGTTAAAACAGCATAACGAACCCACCAGTTTAAAAGCCATTCATTTACAATCTGCAGCATCCTTCAGGGGTCACCTCTTTTTCCCGTTCACCGCAGCCCGACGTACCCGACACCGTTTTACAGCACATTATCCTCCGCCCGCATCTTCTTTTAATCCTTCTAAAACATTAATCGTACTAATTAGATGGTTGTTAAAAATTTTCCGGGCTATGAACAAAAGGTCAGCGACCAGCGGGTCACGTAGCGCATACGTCACCTTATTGCCTTCCTTAGTAAAACTAACAATGTTTTTATTACGCAAAACGGCGAGTTGCTGAGACACACTGGAACTTTCTACACCGAGAAGCGTCACGAGTTCGTTCACATTTTTTTCGCCTTCCGCCAACAATTCTAAAATACGAATGCGGAGCGGATGACCGAGCGCCTTAAAAAATTCTGCTTTAAACAGTTGAAGTTCCGTCTCCATCGTGAGCGCCGCCCCCTTTCATAAGCGCCCTTAAGGCCTGTAAAATCTTTTCCGGGGAAGGCGGACAGCCGGGAATCTTGAGATCGGCAGGTAGTACCTTTTCTACCCCGCCGTGATGCGCGTAGGTGGCTTTAAGTGGGCATGTGCCGATCGCACAATCACCGACGAGCACGACCCACTTTGGATTCGGTGTCGCCTCATGCGTGCGAAGAAGCGCTTCCTCTAAGTTACGCGTCACGCCCCCTGTAACAAGGATCGCATCCGCATGACGCGGTGAGGCGACAAACTCAATCCCGTACTGTGCCGCATCATAATCGGGCGTATGAAGCATCATCAGTTCAAAATCACAACCATTACAGCCGCCGCTGTTTACATGGCGTACATGGAGTGAACGGCGGATCAAGTTCGTCCCTTTCTGTTTCATTGTACCACACCCTTTTCTTTTCACCAACTCACACAACACCGCTTGGATCATCATCTTAGACTATCAAACTGCGATCCTATGAAGCGAAGGTAGGTCGTCGTTTACCGATCACAGCAGGCGTAACATAATTCAAAGCTTTTATTGATCAGCGGAAAATCGGCGATGATGTTTCCTGCGACTGCATACGGCACGGCCGGCCAGTTATGATACGTCGCCGATCGTATCTTAAGGCGTCTTAGGCGTTCCTGTGCATCCAGCCGCACCCAGACAGCGAGTTCACCGCGCGGCGACTCGATCGTCGTAAAGCCGACGGTGTGAGCCGGAAGTTTGGGAAGCGGCACATGAACCGTTCCGTCTGGAAGTTTCTTTAATAGGCACCGCACAATCGCAAGGGACTGTTCGACTTCCGCGGCGCGTACCATCATCCGGGCATAAGCGTCACCTTCTGAGCGCACCGTCTGACCGTGCCAGTTTTTTAGAAGTTCTGCGACATCGCGCCGGGTATAGGCGAGATAAGGGCGCACCAGCCGTACATCGTACGGCACGCCGGAAGCACGGGCTGCCGGCCCGACAACACACAGGTCACGGGCGATCTCTGCGCCTAACATACCCGTTGTGCGCAGGCGATCTTGAGCAATTTCATGTTTTGAGATGCGTTCCATAAGCCCCGCAAAATCGTCTTCGACAGCGCGTAACGTCGCTTCCATATCCGCTTTGCCCGCCGCATCGAGATCATCGTTCAGTCCACCGGGGCGAACGACTCCGCGCAAATAACGGTGTTTAAAGAGTCGTTCGTTGAGTCTGAGCAGACGTTCTTTCAGGCGCGCTCCATCGGCCACTCCTCGATGATAACCGAATCCTGCACACATGTTCCCGATGTCACCGATATGGTTCATCATCCGCTCCAGCTCGGCGAGAATCGTCCGCAAAACGACAGCGCGCTCGGGGAGTTCGACGGAAGCCAAAGTCTCCAGTGCCAGACTGTAAGCCAGACCGTGCGAATACGTACAGACTCCGCATGTCCGCTCGGCAATCTTTAAACCATCGAGTAAGGGTAACCCTTCGGCCATTTTTTCAATCCCGCGATGCGTGTAAAAAAGACGCACATCGAGATGAACCACCGGCTCCCCTACTGTTCCGAATAGAAAATGACCCGGTTCGATGATCCCGGCGTGAATCGGGCCGACCGGTACAACGCTTACTTCCCCGCCCTCATACTGTACAAAGCCATCCGTCGTGACGTCACCCGGGACGCGGGGTAACACACTCTCTTGCACCGCGTCGCGCGAGAGCGGATAGACGCCGTCTGGTGCTGATGCATGTAAAATAAGCGCATACGGCTGCGGATGGCCGAGCGGTTCGACGCCGAACAGATCGCGGTGTTCCCGCTCATACCAGTTCATCATCGGTACGTGCGGCGTTATCGCCGGGTAGGTCGGATGGGCACCATCCAGAAGGATGGCTAGAGCGATGGGGTATGCGCTGCTTTCCTGCCATACGATTACAGTGAGGACAACATGCCCCAGCCGGTCGCGCTCATCTTCCATGACCGCCGAAAGTATGCGGAAGCCTTCTTCACGCACAAGCCTTTTTACGAGGCGGGCCAGTTTTTCCGCTTTAACTGTAAAAGCGATGAGATTTGGCCCGTGCACGGGGCGTTTTAGGGCATCTTGCGCGGATAGCGCATCCCCTAACCACGCGTCTTCTTCCAGCATTATCCGTCTTAAGCGCTCCCGAAGCGCATCTTGCTCCACCATCGCTATCCCCCCATCTTTTTCCTCCTGAGACTTTCAAAAAAAGCTCTCCTTGTCACCGTTTTGCCTTAAACATAGTTCACTACAACAGTTCAGCCGCCCAGCGAATGAGTGTCGTGAGAGAACTCGGCACGACCACGCCGCCGATCAGCACATAGGCGGCGAGCACGACGAAAGAGATCCCCATCCACAACGATGTCCCGCCTAACAACCGTGTAGCACGCTCTGGAACACCCCCGGCTCCGCGAGCTTCGCTTGGAGATGCATGACCCTCCTTCGTTTCCGGCGTACCGTAGAGCATACGCACGGTCACCGTCACAAAAGCAGCAAAAACTAAAACGACAGCCGTAACCATCAGAGTACCCACGACCACATGCCCCTCCGTAAAAAGTGTCTTCATGATCAGCCATTCGCTTAAGAATACGTTAAACGGTGGCGTTCCGGCTGCCCCCAGCATAGCCAACATCCATACACCGCCGACAAAAGGCATCGCATGCACTGCACCCTTGATCTGGGCAATGCGCTTTGTGCCATACACTTGGCTGATGCGTCCGGCGCTAAAGAAAGCCAGAGATTTGACAACCGAATGATTAAACATGTGCAAAAGAGCGGCAAACGTTCCGCTTACGCCCCCGGCGCCGAGCGCGAGCACGATGATCCCCATGTGCTCCACACTGGAATAAGCTAAAAGTCGTTTGATATCCCACTGCACGAAAATAAACGGAACGGCAAAGAGGAGTGAAAAAGCACCGATCGTTCTCAAAAGCGTGTGCGCCTCCGCCAAAAGCGTATCCGGCATGATCGAGAGCATCCTTAAAAGCCCTAAAAGTGCTGTATTTAAAAGAAGTGCACTTAACACCCCGCTCACCGGGGAGGGCGATTCGCTGTGCGCATCGGGCAGCCAGAAATGAAACGGCGCAAGTCCCGCCTTTGTCCCGTAGCCGACAAGCGTGAGAACAAAGGCGAGCATCATCCAGTTCGGTGCGAGCAGATTCCGGGTTTCATGTAAAAGCTGCCAGTCTAGTGCTTGACCCTGTAGTTCCGGGACATTTGTCGTGGCCACGAATAAAAATATGAGCCCGAGAAGCGCCAACGTTAAACCGACACTTCCCATGAGCACGTATTTCCAAGCCGCTTCCAAAGACGTCGGGCGCCCATAAAAAGAAACGGTGAGAGCCGAGATGAGGGTCGTCAGTTCAATACCGACCCAAAGGAGCCCTAGATTCATCATCAATGCCGCGGTTATCATTGCCCCTAAAAAGGTATGAAACAAAAACACATACCGCCGATAAGCCGACGAAGAAAAACGGCCTGCGCGGAATTCTTCCGCCATGTACGGTATCCCGTAAAGCGTAGCCAAAAATCCGATGAGCGCGATAAGGAGCACCATGAACGCGCCTAGGGCGTCGAGAGCTAGCCACCCCGGAAGGAGCACAAGCGCCTCTCCGGAGCGTTTAAACAGCAAGGTTATAGCAAAAAGCGTAAGCAACAGAAGAACGCTTGCGCCGATGATTTGCACGCTGTCCCGTGACGCTGAAAGCGCGCGCATGGCGGCGAGAGATGCCGTTACAAAAGGTAAAACGATGATTGCGATTAAAAGCCCCGCTTCCAGCACACAGTTCACCCTTTCAAACGCTGCATTCTGTCCGTGGCCATGCTCCCCAAGGCTTCGATCATCTGGTAGCTTAACATGCCCACGACAACGATCGTCACCAAAAGGTCAAAAAAGATTCCGAGCTCGACAAAAAACGGCATCTGATAGCCCAGTGACGTGGCGAGGAGGACGACACCGTTTTCCATCGTCACCAGCCCCAGCGCTTGCATCAACACTTTACGGTGATCGATCATCATAAACGCTCCCAGCAAAAGAACGATGAGCGCCACCGTCATCAGCACATCTGTCCCGCCTAATGCTCGGCCCATTGCCGTCGTATGTTCGAGCGAGGGAGTAGAAGGCCCGTTTAACGGACCGAGCGCCAGTCGAGAAGCCCAGGTAGAAAACAGGCGGCCACCGATTACCGATAGTAAAAGTCCTACGAGCAACGAACCCATCCGTCCCAAGTAGCGGACCGTCTCTAAGGGCCGTCCAACCTTCTGAAGCGTCCGCAGCAAATACCCGGGGACGAAGAACGCTTTAACGAGAAGTGTCAAAAGCGCAGCGATTAAAAGACCGCCTTCACGCGTTTCGATAAACAGTACAAAGCTCATCGCAGATAAAAGGATGCTCGTTCCGGCCACCACCCACACCGCTTGATGCAAATAACGAACGAACAGTAGCATGAGCGTACTGAGCCATATAAGCCAAGCCAATATATCCAGCATGCCTTCCCCCTCCTCACGATGTTACGATGCGCTCCAACCGTCCATACGTTCCGATAAACCGAAAAAAGAGCGGATGACGCCGTTCGGTAAACGCTTTTTACGCCTACCCTATGGGGTGAGACTCGCCAAAAAAGAAAGCAAAGCGAGCATCAGAGCCGCACCTAAAAGCTGCGGTACTTTAAAAAGCCGCATTTTGGCAAACGTCGTCTCCACCCACCCGATGATGATACCAAGAGCTAACATTTTAAGAAGCAAAAAGATCGTCCCCAGAAGCGTTTCTAAAACGGTTCCAGCAAAGCTTACCGTCTCGTAGTTACTCTGACCGATAAGAAAGGCCGCAAGCGCTTTGGAAAGATCCCAACTGGGGAAGAAAACATTGACAAACATGCTGGCAAACAGCCAGCTTTTCATCATCTGCGTCCACATCACGAGAGAGAGATACCGACCGCTATACTCCAGCACCATTCCTTCATGAACCATAGTGAGCTCGAGGTGCGTATCAGGATTATCCACGGGAATACGTCCCATCTCCGCTACAACGAGTAAAAAGAAGGCCAGTAGGAGCAAAAAGTAACTGATCCCTAAATTGGTCACTTTCCCGTAGGTAACGATGGACAGGGCCAGACTTTCTGTGCCGCCTGCATAGACGATGACAAGGAGCGTCGCCATTAAGGCGCCCTCGATAAAAAAATTCAACATCATCTCCCGACTGGATCCGAGCGCTCCAAAGCCCCCCCCTTGATCGAGCGCGGCGAGCGCCAACAAGACGACGACAGTGGCAAGAACATAGATAAACACAAATACATCGCTCAACCAGGCGATTGGCACCGCCGTGCTTATCATCGGCACGCTCATATTTAAAAGAAGCATCAGCGTAAACACGGCATACGGAACGCATACCGTTAAAACGGAGTGCGTCTCGGCCAGCGTTACGTCTTTTTTAAACCATTTCAAGAGATCATAAAAAGGTTGGACAACTGGTGCGCCCCAGCGTCCGGTTCGAAGCGCCTTCGTTTTTTGAATGACACCATTAAAAAGCGGCGAGAAAAAAAGTACCACGAAGGCCTGCGCTAAAGTTATCCAGACGAGCCGAATAAGTTCATTCATCATGTTTTTTACCTCCAAAAACGAGGGCTGATCCACCACAGCAAAAGGAGGAGGACGGAAAAAAGAATGGCCAGGTACATCTGTACGTTCCCGCTTTGAATGCGGCGGATACGTTCGCTCGCACGGACAATATAGCGGGCGAGCGGTACGTAAAGCCCCTCATACGCCCAATCCTTCAACTTGCTTTGATGAAAAAGGCGTACCGGCACGTACTTTTTAACATCCTCATCCACCTGCTCGGAACTTACGCGTCTGTAGACGATCTTAAAGCCGAGGATGCGTTTAAAAAGAAGGGCTAAGGACTGACTGTAAGCATAGGACGTCACTTGAACATGAGGATGGGGCGATATACCGCAGGCCCAGATCGGTTCGTGGACTACCTTAGGACGCCCAAATTTAAGCCGCACCGTTATAAAGACCAACAGTAAAACGGGTATACTTGTCACCAGCCACAGTGGGAAAAATTCCGTAAAAAACGGTTCCCGGGGCATCAGTCCGAAGCTTAGAGCGAGGGATGCGCTGAGGTGATACGTGAGAGCTGGTGAAGCACTTAAAACTAATAGAAAAAAAGCGACGACATACAGTGCAAGACGCATAAAGATGGACGCAGGATACGCTGTTTGCGCTTCCTTGGAACGAGGGGCAGCCAAAAAGATGAGTGCAAAATGTTTAAGCGCGAGACCCATCGTCATCATTCCGCTAAAAGCTAGAACCAATATCGGCATGAGCACCCCCATCTTTCCCAACACATCGGGGCTAACACGCAAAAGATCAAGATAACTTCTATACATGATCCACTCGCCGGTAAAACCGGCCAACGGTGGAATGAGCGCCATCGTCGCAAAAAAGAGACTCATCATCGTAGCCACATCCGGCATTCGGCGCATAAGCCCGCCCAGTTTGTCCACATCAAGCGTTCCGGTAACATGCTCAATGACGCCTGCGCCCAAAAACAAACCACTTTTAAATAGGGCATGAACGATCAGGTGGAAAAAGAACGCTGCGATGAACGTTCCTGCCAGTTCGTCCGCTCCCCACGCCTTAGCTACCCAGGCGCTCCCCAGTGCCAAAGCCAGAAGGCCGCTATTTTCAATACTGCTATACGCCAAAAAACGTTTGATATTGGACGTGGTAAGACCGTACAATATGCCCAAAAAGGCCGTCGCTGCACCGATGACCATAAGGAGGATCCCCCACCACAGCGGTGCCGGCGGAAGGAGATCGTATACAATCCGCAAAAGTCCATAATAACCGAGGGTAATCATCACCCCTGACATCAAAGCCGAAACATGACTCGGTGCCAGCGGGTGCGCCTCCGGAAGCCAGCTATGAAAAGGGACGAGTCCGGCTTTCGTACCGAACCCGATGACGGCGAGGACGAAGATGCCGGCTGCTAACGAAGGAGGTATGTAAAAACGCATGTGTGCCATCTCCGGAAAGGTGCTCCCGCCACTTAAGCGAGCCAGTATAAGAAACATAATGAACAAAAAGCCCGTCGCCGTATGGGTCATGATCACATAAAGCGTGCCCGCTTTGGCTACGGCTGGTTCATCCCCTTTTTTCATCAGTAACACAAACGATAAAAGCGACATCGTCTCCCAAGCCCATAAAAAAAAGAACATATCTCGGGCCAAGACGACAAGGAGCATGCTTACGATAAAAGCGTTTAAGAGGAGGCCTTCAAAAAAGCCTTTAAAACCACCTACCTTCTGCTCATATCCCCAGGCGTAAACCTGCACGATCAGCCCTAAAAAAACAATGATAAGCGCAAAAAACGCACTCAACCGGTCCAATCCCACAGTCCAGTACACATCTGGTAATACCGCATATGTGAACAAAATATCCGATCGATGTGATAACGGTGACGACGACGATAGGTAAGTCAGGAGCCAAACGAAGCTAGCAGCATAGATCATGAAAAATAAGATATAGACGAACCCCGCCCAGAGACGGCTCGACCGTGGGGCAACATACATACGGTCTGATGGACAGTTTGTGCTTTGTGCACTTCGCATGGCCTGCTCTCACCCTTTCTCTGTATTTCGATTTTAATATTTTTAATGTAATATATATCGTTATTTGAATGTACATATAATCATATATTAAACAGTACAAATCCTATTATAGAATACTTTCAGCGAAAAGGCTAGCTGAAAATCATACACACTTTTTCGAGTTCGTTCTTGCCTAATATGGGAAAAATGCTATATAATATCCATTGAAAGGAAATCTTTTGACACGACAGATTCACCTCTTTCCGAAGCATCGATTTTTAAAAAAAAAGGAGGTACAACCATGAGCTGGGTACCCGGTCCCTGGCGTCGTAAACGTATTTCCTCGGATGGTCTCGATTTACCTAGTGTAAACGATCTGTGGGAAAGATTTTGGGACGAGCCCTGGCCGGTTTTACCGTTTGCCGGTCGCTTTCGTTCCGACATTCGCGAAACGGATGATGCCTACATCGTAGAAGCTGAACTGCCCGGTGTGGATAAAGATGCTATTGATTTAGCGTATCACGACGGCGTGCTTTCGATCGTTGTCGAAGAAAACCGTCAGGTAGAAGAAAAAAAGGAAGACCAATACTTGCGCCGGGAACGTTACCGCGGTCGCATGGAACGGCATTTCTCTTTAGAAAATGTAGAAGCGGATGGCATTACTGCTACCTTTAAAGATGGTCTCCTCACCGTCACCTTACCGAAACGTAAAAAAACGCCCCCGTCGCATGGGCGCATACAGATTCAAGATTAAAAAAACCCCCTGGCACGATGGGCCAGGGGGTACAAAAACTATACATAACTGTTTGAGGTGTCGTCATATAATAGATGTCATCGCTTATGGTATGCCGTCGTCATATCCACGATCATACCGTCGATTTTTTCTTCGCTTCCTGTCTGGCCAGCTCGACAAGTGTTTGCACCATCACACCGGTTGCACCTTTGGGCGTAAGATCGGAGCCCTTGCTGTCCCAGGCGGTACCGGCAATATCGAGATGCACCCAAGGCGTCTGTTCAGCAAATTCGCTGAGGAACATACCCGCGGTAATCGTTCCGGCGTTGCGCCCACCCGTATTTTTCATGTCCGCAACCGCACTCTTGTACTGTTCGCGATAGACGTCAAACGTCGGCAGAAGCCAGATACGCTCCCCCGCCTCCTCGGCGGCCTTACGCACGGCCTGCCACCAGTCATCGTTATTTGTCATCGCCCCCGTCGTCTGCGTCCCGAGCGCGATGAGAACCGCCCCGGTTAAGGTCGCCAGGTCAACGAGATGGGTCGCACCGAGGCGTCTTACGTAGGTGATCGCATCGGCGAGGATGAGACGTCCTTCAGCGTCCGTGGAGATGACTTCGATCGTTTTCCCGCTCATCGATGTGAGCACATCTCCCGGGCGATAGGCGGCACCATCGGGCATGTTTTCGACCATGGGCATGACGAAGAGGATGTTGATCTCCGGTCTGATTCGGGCGATCGCTTCCATCGCCCCGGCCACAGCCGCAGCGCCGCCCATGTCCATGATCATCTCTTCCATGTTGAGCGACGGTTTTAAAGAAATGCCCCCGGTGTCAAAGGTAATGCCTTTACCTACAAAGGCAACGACGGGCTCGCTCTCCCAGGTAGGACGCCCCTTGTAGCGGACCGTCACGAGTTTGGGTGGGTTCGCGCTACCCTGAGCCACAGCGAGAAGCGCGCCCATCCCCAGTTCTTCCATATCGCGCTTCTCCAGCACTTCATAAGAGAGATCGTAACGTTTGGCCACCTCAACAACGCGTGCGCTGAACACTTCGGGTGTGAGTTTATTGGCCGGTGTGCTGACGAGCGTACGGGCTAGATTTACACCATCAGCAATGTGCGTACCCGTTTCCAGACCGTAGAGAACGTCTTCTTTTAATTCCGGCGGGATGCCTAAGGCCAGACGGGTAATCGTACGTTCATCGGCTTCTTCGCGCTTTGTTTTGTAATCTTGAAACCGATATTGGCTGAGGTGCGCCGAAAGAGCAAACGTCTCACCCAGCTTGCGTGCGTCTACTCCATCAGCACGAAACGAACCAAAACAGACGAGGAGTTCTGCCAGCCCTTCATGTCGCGCTTTATTCAGTGCCTTGGCCCAAGTCTCTTTTAGTTTGTGAGCGTTAAGTTCTCCGCGCTCTCCGATACCGACCAGAATGACAGCGCGCACCGGTAAAAGCCCCAGCGTATGTACGATACGCACGTCCCCGAGCTTTCCGGTAAGCCTTCTGCCTTTGATTTCTTCCCCAATCACACCGCGCAACGCATCGTTTAAGCGTGGCAAGAGCCCCTGCTCATCGAGAAGCGCCGTACTCACACCGACGATGAGACCGTCGGCCGGCGTTTCTAAAATTTTTGTTTGAAGCACCTCAATTTGCATCCATGATCCCTCACTTTTTTTTTAAATAGTCAATGGGTAGTAAATGGGTGCAGTAGATAAACGACCACACATATTATTTTATCTCGAAACACGAAATAAGTGAAGAAAAAAGCGCGGCGCTTTTTTCTGTCGTGCACCGTGCTCATCCAACCTATACTTCATCCGATCTATAATAACACATCCTACATACAATCCACCTTATATAGTTTCTTTCCATCTTTAGATACACTTAGATACACTTTATCCGCCCTAAACCTCTCCCGACCCATGCTTCATCCAACCCATGCTTCATCCAACCCATGCTTCATCCATTTTATATGTCAAGCGACCCATATTAACTTCATGTTACTCATCTTGTCTTTTCATAGCGATTCATACGTAATGACTTAGTAATTATTGAGTTGCGAAAGAACGATAACGCCCGTTCCCCAAAAGACGATGAGCCACATAACGACTGCATACCAGGCCATGCGCCAGGCGGTGTTCGCTGTCTCGACTTTGCTCGCTTCATACACGCCCGCCACACGGCCACCTTTATAGAGCACGTAGAGGACAAAAGTAAAGATGGCGATCCCGACGGCTAGCGTGCCGAAGAAGAAAATCGGTCCAAAGATATCCATGTTAAGCGGATAATCATAAATCGTATGATTATACTGGGCGAGTTCGATCATGCGAATCGCTTCGCGCATAATCCCGATCGAAAGATCCGAAAGGCCAGCCAGGATGACGAGAGTCGGTGCCGTCCAGCTCATCTTCCGATTGCCCCAGGCGATGAGAAGCGCCCACACGACAGCAACAAAACCGATCGTCCCCCAGATGACGGGATGCATCATCGTTCCCTGCAAGATGTTGTACAAAATTGCGTCGGCAATCAGGAGACCTCCAGACACGATAGCGACTTTGTGCCCGACCGTACCGAACCACGTCACTTCATCCTGATCCATATCCGTGCGTTTGCCGAAAAACCATGCATACCCTTTTAAGAAAATCCCGGTCACAAAGAAAGAAAGGAAAATGAACATGAGGAAGCGAGGGATGCTGAAAGCATACACATGCCAGCCATCCGTATTCATTGTCGTACCACCGTTCGTGTACCAGTCGATCCATTTATCCGGGAAGAGTTCTTGATACGAAAAGATATGCATGATCGAGCCAGCTAAAAGGATAAGCAGGAGCGAAATGATCGGGAATACCCCTAGCCACACCGGTGAGCGATCTTTATTGCGGAAGTAGAAAAAGTAAGCAGCGTAGTAGGCAACGATCACGACCGGAACAAACGTAACGACCCAGGAAGCGGAGAGATTATTGGCCGTATACCACAAGTTATCATAGATTGTTTGTGTAAAGAGGAGCGGTGCAACCCCAAACACAATCCCTAATGAAAGGGAGATAATCGCTATTTTAATTAGTTTCTGGCTGAGATGACGCCAGCGCAAATCTTTTTGGAAATAACCGTAAATTGTTAGAAACATACTTCCAATGACAAGGTTGATAAAAAACATGTGAACGGCCCAAGTCAAGACCATGAGAACTTGGATGACCACAGGGTAGAAGTCTACTCCACTGGGCGAACGCAATGTATTAAGGAGCGTCCCTACATCCGGCATCGTATTCCCTCCTCTAAAGCTTTAAAGAACGTGCACATACAATGAGCAGCGATTGTTATACCTCTTACCTATGTTTATTGCTTTTAACGTGCTGCCTGTGGTTGTTCTTTTTGCGTCAATTCTGGTTGTGGAATAGGCGCTTCCAACTGTTCTTTTTGCACCTCGGTCAGCGGCACACCGCGCTGTTTGGCGACGAGATATTCATAGTTTAAGTGTGCGAGATAGTAAGAGAGCGCTTTAATCTCTTCGTCGGTCCCGGTAATCTTCGGCATGTACGGTGAAGCACCTTTATGCGGATCGCCTGACAGTCGCCGTTCGATGAACTGGTAGATGAGATCCGGGCGAGTAATCCCTTCCATCTTCAGAACGAGCGGACGCGGACCACCTTCGTCGAGGCTGTGACAGGAGGCACAGCTGATCATCGCCATGGCTCGGCCTGCTTCTAACATATTTTCAGGCGTAATCGTCTTCACACTCTCCGGAACAAACGGATGCACTTTTAAGAAACCTTTTTCATCGATCGTATCGATTTCATTGGTAATATTTTTCCCGGGCACATCCCTTGCCACAACCTGGTTCACATAGAGGAAGTCACCGGCGATATAGGGTTTACGCAGCCATTCGCGAATGCGCTCCTGCGGGAAGATGGTCAATCCCAATACGGCCACCATGAGAACGATGAGAAAAGCGGTCGACCGGTTGGCCTTCGGCCAGATATAAAAGAGGGCGAAGATGAGCGCGAGCACAGCAATCGAGACGAAGATGACCGTCTTAAACGCTGGCGGAATGGCAAAGTCTAGCGTCACCTTAGCTCGACCCGGCAGCGTATCGAGATACCAGACCATAAACATACCAGCGAAGATGAGACCGCCGATCCCGGCCATAGACATCGTGCGCACGAGATCTTGACGAAGGGCGGTCTCTTTAATACGCGTCGCAACGGCAAGACCCATAAGCGCCGCGAGTGCCACCGTAAAGCTCGTGCGTACGCCGACTTGCGGGAAGTAGTTGGGGTTAAAGAAAGCATCCATAATATTCCCCGTTACAAACCACTTTTCACTACCCGGCGACATCATAAAGGCAAGAATACCGACGATAATGAGAAGCGTTCCCCAGGAGACGATGGCAAATACCCAAGAGAGGTGCATGACGGTTTTCTTATCGACTTTATCGAAGATGTAATAGAGAATATAGACGAGCGCAACCTCCGTGACGAACCAGACCCACTCGGCAGCCCAGGCCCAGACGAAGTTATGGATGAGGGCTGAGATGCCGCGCGGATTAGAGACGGTCGTGGAAAACCAAATCCCCGGTCCCGTCAGCGACCCGATAATATAAGAGGTTAAGAGCAGGGTAAATAAATATTTTTTAACGTAATCGTAGATTTCTTCATGATTACCGCGATACGCCTTGGTCATTAAATAAGCCAGAAGAAACGAAGCCCCGACCGAAATGTGAGAGAACAGGACATGCGTCGAGGCGATAAGCGCCACAACGTATCCCGAACCAAAATTCGGCACGTACCACTGTGGGTAAAAACCGAGCAGATCGGTGAACATGGAAAAACCCCCTTTTTACAAGAATATACAAGAATATGTGAGTTGGCGGGTTGAGAGGCAGCCTTATTTATTCGCCGCCTCTTTGGCTTCTTTCGCCTTATAAGCTTCAATGGCACGTTGGGCATATGCTGTATACCAGGGTAGATTTGGATCTTTGTCTGCACCTATTTCTAAGAGCGCCTTGTTGAAGTAGGCAATATCATCCGGCTGTTCGCCTTTCGGATAGTCGTTCACCCAAGAATCTTCCCCGTTCGCCGTTGCGGCATTGGGTTGCGGGCGATCCGGGCGCGGATGAGAGAGAATATACGCGGCGAGATCAACCGCCTCTTGCGTCGAAAGCGTACCCGGGGCACGGTAGCCCATCGTCATCTTCGGCATGTATTTTTGAATATAGCCGGCAGCTGTACGAACACGGGCCATACCGGCGCCAATGTTAAACGAATCAGGCCCCCAAAGCGCCGGACCAACCGTCGGTCCGTACTGACTGCCTTCACCGTTCACACCGTGACAGGCTGCACACGACTGTGAAAACAGTTTTTCCCCATTGGCCAGATTCGGTGTCGGAAGCGGTCCACCCAAGGCCAACTTGGGCACCCAAGTACGCTTTTCAAGATCTTTCGGTACGTTTTCAGAGATGTACTCTAAGTAAGCGACCATATCTTTCATGATCTGGCTGTCTTTGGCCGGAGAAGCACCGCTCATGCTGCGATCAAAACATTGCTGAATGCGGTCTTCCAAAACGATATCTGTCCCCGAACGGCTGTTGTACTGCGGGAACACCGTCTGAATGCCGACAAGGTTCAAGCTCGGTCCGGTTCCCCCGTCCGCGTGACAGCTTGCACAAGAAAGCTTGTTACCAACATGCTCGGGAAGAGCGACGGCGGTGTTTACAAAATACTCATAACCGCGCTTTATCGACTCCCCTTTTTCCCCCGGGGGTACATCCTTAAGCGACGGAACCTTGGGCATCGTATCCAGTTGTGACAAAACTGGGACCGTCTGATGTGGGTTTTCTGCAATCGCTTTCCATCCTACATAACCAAAAATAAGGACGAGAGCAATGCCAAGGTAAAGCGGTATTTTGCCGAGTTTACCCATGGGCTTCACTCCTAACATGTGATGATTAGTGCTTTCTATCATTACTATAACATACCCCTACGGGAATCGTGATTCGACTTTGCAATCCCCTTGATTCATAAATAGAATCATAAAATCGATGGATATAGTGCAAAACAGAGATCGGCACAGTCAATATGTGATATAACGTGAAATAATGAACTTTTGATCAAAGTCAACACAAAGGTGTTGGGAATGCGACGGGTCCAAGGTCGTTTGCCTTGATGAATGTTATCGCTTACGATAAAATATTTTTATAGGGGGCACAGTCATGAATATCGATCATCTCAAAACCTTTGTGACGGTAGCCAAGACAAAAAGTTTTTCGCGAGCTGCCGAACTTTTAAATCTATCCCAACCTGCCGTCAGTCATCATATTCGCGCTCTGGAAGTCCATTTTTCCCAGGCGCTTTTTGAACGTCAGCCCCGGCAGATCGTTCTGACTGCTTTTGGCAGAAAGCTGATACCTCATGCCGAAGCGCTTCTCGATATGTATTACAATATGGAAGCGTACGCTTTAAAAAATGATGAGAGTCCGCTTCACATCAGCACGAGCAATACGATCGGCGAATACTTCCTCTTCGACCTGATGAAGTCTTTTATCGAAAAAGAAGGGATACGTTTTGATCAGATTCACCCGTACGTGAGCACAACCGAAGACGCTTTACATCAAGTTGAAAAAGGTTTAGCGCATATTGCCTTGGTCGAAGGTCGCATTCCCGAAGGACCTTTTACGTATGCCGTCTTTGCCCAGGATGAGATGATTCCCGTGATACGGCGTGATCTCCACACAAAAAAAGATGTCGTCAAAGGTCCTTGGGTCATGCGTGAAGTCGGCTGCACGATGCGCGCACACACAGAACATTATATCGAACAGCTAGGACTCGCTTTAGATCAGCTGGATATCATATCTTTTAATAATAATCGCCTGGTCAAACAAGGCGTTGTCAAAGGACTAGGTGTAGGTCTTTTGCCGCTCCGCTCTGTTCAGGAAGAAATCGATAAGGATGTTCTGATCCGCCTGCCGCTCGTCCCGCCCTCGTATTACCGACCGCTTTATATGGTCCGACTGAAAGGCCCATTCCCTTCGCGCATTGCCCGCCTTTTTTGGGAGACATTACTGAATACGGAAGGAGATTACCATTGATGCACGAAGATGCATTCGATCGTTTGATCGATCGGCGGGGAACCGCGTCGATCAAGTGGGACGCCTACCCGCGTTATTTTAATCTTACCGAGGAAAAAGCACAGGATATTCTCCCCATGTGGGTCGCCGACATGGACTTTCCTGCTCCCACATCTGTTCTTGAGGTTCTTCGTAGCAGGCTCGATCATGGCATTTTGGGCTATTCGACGGCCGATGTGCAGCTTAAAGACAGTGTCCGCTACTGGCTAAAGAAGCGGCACGGGTGGGACGTGAAAGACGACGCAATTCTTTTTAGTCCGGGTGTCGTTCCCTCCATGGGGCTTTCGATTCTCGCGCTGACCGAACCGGGTGACGGCGTCCTCATTTTTCCTCCTGTATACAAGCCTTTTTATACCGTCGTAGAAACGAGTGGTCGAAAACTTCTCAAAAGTCCTTTAAAACTGGAAGAAGGATCGGGCGGCACGATGCGATACGTCCTCGATCCGCTGCACCTAGAAACCGTTCTTCATAACGAACAACCTCGCCTCATCCTCCTTTGTTCCCCGCACAATCCGACCGGACGCGTCTTTACGGAAGCGGAGCTTACAGCGCTCCTTGAGCTTGCCATGCGGTATAAGATAGCAATCGTCTCTGACGAAATCCATGCCGATCTCGTCTTTCCTCCCCACAAACATATTCCACTCGGACGTCACCCGCTGGCGCAAAAAACACCCGTTCTAACCTTGATGGCACCGACCAAAACGTTTAACCTAGCCGGTCTTCAGGGAAGCATGATCATCGTCGAAGATTCGGAGATACGGGATAAGCTTGCGAACTCCCTTTTGCGTTTTGGCTTAAATCATTTAAATACATTTGCCCAACTGGCGATGACCGAAGCCTACAGAAACGGGGAAGCATGGCTCGATCAGGTATTGCATTATCTGCGTGAAAACATGCGTTATGTACAAAAGACTTTGAGCGATGCGCTTCCGATGGCCAAAATCTTTATGCCCGAAGGAACATATCTCATGTGGATCGATCTACGCGCCTATGCACAAAGCGAAGGTGAACTAAGAGAAAAGATCATAGAACGCGGTAAACTCCTCGTTAACTTCGGCTCAGACTATGGTCCCGAAGGGGAAGGCTACATCCGCCTCAATGTCGCCGCACCGAGAAGTACAGTCGAAGAAGGTGTGCGTCGCATGGTGCAAGCTTTATCACCTTCGTGGGCTTAACATGGCGAAAGGAACAATAACACACGCGGCGCCTGGAGATAGATCTTATTTAATTTATGATGATGTAAAAGTTAATTTATGATGATGTAAAAGATATCTAAAACATTTTTCTGCCTGTTGTTTTGGTTAACTGAAGCGTGTTATCATAAACGTGTTTCACCAATAAACCTGCAAACATAGATTAAACCTGTAAACATGGACTTAAGTCAACATTTGAGCAAGACGAAAGAGAAGCAGGAGGAAGGAGAAAGGAGAATAAAATGGGAAAGCCGATGTCCTCCCAAGAAGAACGCTTATGGTCAGTATTTGCGCATTTGAGCCACCTTGTCAATTTTATTTTACCTTTTATTCCGTTTGTTAATGTCATCGCCCCGCTCGCTTTGTGGTTATGGCGGAAAAATGACAGCGATTTTTTTAATGACCAAGGCAAAGAAGCGCTGAATTTTCAGATCACGGTGTCCATTGTTATTTTCATCTTGCAACTTTTAACTTTTCTTACAACCGGCTCCTTTGGCTTAAACATGTTTAGAAATGACGATGTGTACTTTTATAATTATAATTATGCATACGGCTTTTATGGATTTATGTCTGTATGGGTCGTATTGCTTTCGATTGTCAAACTTCTTAATCTCATTTTAACCATTATAGCTGCTGTCCAGGCGCATAACGGTGTGCGCTATCGTTATCCGCTGAATCTACGCTTGGTTAAGTAAAAAGTAATTCACGCAAAGGTACAGTTTTAGAAAAAATCGAAGGGATCGACTTTAGCAAACATACAAGCATCGGCTAAAGTCGATGGTAGCTTGCCCATGGTTTCAGGCGATCATGCACTATGTACACTGAACACACCTTAGGAGGAATAGGACGTGCACCTTACACCTTTACCTCCTTCTCTTACGCCACTCTCTCCGTCTTTTTATGAACGTTCAACATTATCGCTGGCTCAAGCACTCCTAGGACAGCTCCTCGTGCATGAGACGAAAGAAGGAAGAATGATCGGTAAAATCGTCGAAACCGAAGCCTACATCGGACCGTTTGATAAAGCGGCGCACAGCTATAATTTCCGGCGGACGCGGCGTACGGAAGTCATGTATGGACCGCCAGGCGTAAGCTATATATACTTTATTTACGGTATGTACGAATGTTTGAATGTCACCGCGAGTGAAGAGGGTAAGCCGCATGCGATCTTAATTCGAGCGCTGGAGCCGCTCGAAGGGCTTGACCTCATGAAAAAAAACAGACCCAAAGCCCACAAGCTGACGGCACTTACAAGCGGACCCGGTCGCCTGACGCAGGCACTGGGGATTACGCGCGCTCTGAACGGGCATGAGCTGAACCGCCCACCCCTTTATCTTGCCAAAGGCACACAACACCCGCTTCCACCGCATCTGATCGCACGCGGTCCACGTATCGGTATTGATTATGCACAAGAAGCCCGCCATTTCCCTTGGCGCTTCTGGATCAAAGAAAACCCCTTTGTTTCAAAACGTTAAGAGCCAAGCGCCAAGGCGATCCACGCAAAAAACTGCTACAATAGACGGGCAGATCCCCTCAAGCTCGCTACCTAGGGAGAGCTTGTTCAAAGAAACTAAGACAAAAGTACGCGCCCTACATCTCCTGTTTTAACTCCGGCAGCATTCGCTTCATCCACATCGATATGAAAATCGAGGGCAAACGTGGGATGTACCCGGGCGATGACATCATCGAAGACAAGTCCCCTCTCTCCCGATGTGCCGACCGCGACTCTTACCACATCATGATCGCGGACGCCAAAACGCTCGGCATCATCGGGATGAAAATGAATGTGACGTTTGGCAATGATCACCCCGCGTTCGAGATGAAGTTCACCTTGAGGTCCGATCACTCGGGCCCCCGGAGTCCCCGCGATATCGCCGGATAAACGGAGCGGTGCATCGATGCCGAGCGTATGGGCATCGGTGCGAGAAATCTCAATCTGTGTCTCTTTGCGAACCGGCCCCAAGATGCGCACATGGTGAATCGCTCCTTTGGGGCCTACCACCGTCACCGTCTCTTCTGCGGCAAACTGCCCGGGTTGAGAGAGCGGTCGTAAGATATGAAGGGTGTAACCCGGACCGAATAATATGTCCAGGTCACGTGCTGAAAGATGAATATGACGGTTCGACACACCGATCGGCACCGTTCTGCTCGGCTGATCTGTTCGATGTGCCGGAGCCGTCTCATGGAGCGCGTGCGCATTGTCATGAGACATGGTGAACCCTTCTTTCTATCCTGAAATAGGTTGCATCGTTTCATCCTTCTCTTGGTGCCGCGTCAGCGGCATGGAGGTCTAAGAATTATTTTCCGTTGGATCGTTCGTCAGCGGATGATTGTCCGACGTCGATCGCTTCTCTTTCGACATATGACGATCCGTCAATAGCTGCTTGTCTTTCGAACCTTGCTCGCCATAACGTTCCATCAGCTCTTCGCGGGTAATGATCGTCCAGTGCGGGGTGAGGTCCCCACCTTCTTTTAAACGTTTAAATGTCTGCGGATGAAGGAGCGCAAGCAATGATTTTAGATAAAACGATGAAAGCCAGACGTATGGGGTCCGTGCCATCGGATAGACACGGAAACCAAACGGGCGCACTCCGCGATACAGCGCCGTATAGCCAAAACAACCTTGAACATCCTCTTCCATCTCTGCGATGTAATACGTAAGAAGTCGAAGAGCCCTTTCCGCTTCTCGCTTAAGCGCCACCATCCGGCGCATGTCGGAGCGCTCTTCCCGCATGGCCTGAAATAAAAGGACGTTGTTAAGATGCAAAACAAGGCCGGGATCGCCATGATTTAAGCCGGGAACCGACGGGCCTTTGTAGCGACCATATTGAAAAAACAAAAACCCATCCCGTCCAGCAAGCGGCCGATAGCGCATGATCGTCCTAAGCAATCGTTCGTACCCAAAGTATAGTCGGACACTGGCGGGCATCTTCACCCCAGATTTTGGCTCGGGGTTCGGTTGATCGAAAGATCGATCGGTCATGCTGGGTGGGTCACGCTTCTCCTCTTTCGCATGTTGCTCATCCTTCGTCCACATGTCAAGTTGCGGGTGGTCTCTGAAGGCATTCGAAATCGTCTTCCTGCGTTCTACTTTTTTAAGCGAAGCACCGATAGGCACAAATCTGAGCGGACTTTTAATTGCTTTTAACGTATCAAAGACCGCCGGTAACATTGTGAGCATTCTCTCCGGAGCTGTCGGATCGGCGCCAAAAGTCCGTCCGCTGTCATGCAAAAGGACGATCTCCCCTGGGCCTAAACGGTTAAGGATACGCCACTTCATCACCTTCGGTTGACTACTTTTTTCCCAGTCGCGGGGCATGATCGACCAGAGAATGATGCGAAAATGACGTCGGAGTAACACATAATCCCACAGTCCAAGTATACCCCAGGGCGGGCGGTATAATGCCGGTTTTTCCCCGGTGATGCGCTCGATGTCCCGGGCCAGCTTAAAAAGCTCCCGTGCGGTGCGCGGAGGCCACATAAGCCAGTTGGGAATATGACGCTCGTTATGGAGACCGATTTCGTGACCGGCTTCGTGCACACGTCGAAGCGTCTCCGGATGTTCACGGACAAACGAACCGACGACAAAAAATGTGGCCTTAACCTTTTCCTTTTCTAAAATCTTTAGAAGTGCTGGCGTATAGTCCGGATGCGGCCCATCGTCGAAAGTCAAATGCGCCTCCTTCACATCTTTGAAACGATGGATGACGCCTATTCCCAAAACTCTAAACACGATCCACGACACACCTATGTACATAAGCCAGAATATAAGAAGGAAAAGAAAAAGAGCACCTATCCACGTGAGAAGCTTAAGCGCGTCTTCCATGTTCCATTAAACACCTTTCTTACCAGTCGCAGCTCGGTCCTGGCTCACATGATAGCTATCTATTATCATTATATCATATCCGTACATTATAAACGATGGCCCCTCCCTCGGGCATCTCGTCAAAAAATATCGCTTCGCCAGTATCTCGCCATCGGCAGGCAAGGTGCCCCTTTCATTCAAATGGCATGGATCAAATGGTATGCGTTTTACCTGGTACGATTTCCTATCTTGCCACTTTAAGCGTTCCTGATCCATGCCATTTTTATACTTTATACGCGCTCTCCTCTTCGCCTGCATGTGTGGTGGCATCATAAGGCTCGGCGCGTTTGATCGCTTACAAGAGTTTAAAAAGGCGGAAAGAGAATCTGGCCATCAAAAAACGTTAAATCATTTTGCCGCGTACGGCGCTCTTCATACGAAGGGACAGCATCTCCAGCAAAAACGCTACGACTAAAATGTAGTACGTTATCGCGCCGACTTCTCTTAGATCATGATAAAAAGCACTGGCCATAAACATATCAAACCCGATGCCGCCCGCTCCAGCAGCCGCTCCCATGGCCACGGAGACGCCGAAATTTATTTCAAAGCGCATGAACGTCCAGGAAATGAGATACGTGAGCGACATCGGTAAGACAGCCTGAAAAACGATATGCCACCAGTGGGCACCTGTTGCGCGGAGCGCCTCGATCAGACCCTGATCCATCTCTTCAAACGATTCGGCATACGCCTTTGTCAAATAACTAATAGAGTGAAACGACATACCGACGATCGCCGCAACACTTCCCAAACCGGCACTAATGGCAAAGATGAGCACCCAGAGCACGGTCGGAATCGAACGGATGAACGCAGCGACGGCTTGAATCGAGCGGGCAACCGTATGATTCGACAAGTTTTGGGCAGCAAAAAGTGCTAGAAAAAAAGCTAGAAAAGCACTGATGAGCGTCGTCAACACAGCCATGGCGAGCGTCACTACAATCGCATACGCGCCCTCCCAAAACGTTAAATGCGCGAGATGAGGACTTAAAAACATCGTCTTAAAATTCGTCAGCATGTCGATTGTACCCTGCCAAGGGGAAATATTTTTGTAATCAAAGACGAAAAATCCATAGATCGTAAGCGCCGCGAGCGCGATCATCGTGATGCGCATCGTAAGACGCGATTTAGACAGGGGTTTGACTTTAATCGAACGACCGGAAGCCGCTAGCCGACCTGACTGTGTCACAATATTTTGGATCGATTCACTTTTATCCAGACTCATGCGCGCCTTCCTCCTTCTAACATAAAATTTATAAGATCGCCCGGCGAATCATGTTCGAGGCACGATCCAAAAGTAAAATCGTTGCAGCGATGAACACAATCGTCAAACCGGCTGCGTTGTAATTCATATTTTTGTAATACAGGTCAAACGTAAACCCGACACCCGATCCGGTCAAAATACCGACGAGAACGGCGCTCCGAATATTTGTCTCAATCATAAAAAGCGTCCAGCTTATCATGAGTGGTTGACTTGCCGGGAGGATCGCCTGAAAAACGATCGGCCAATACCCGGCGCCCGTGGCACGGAGCGCCTCGACTGCCCCGAGACCGACCTCATCAATGGTCTCCATAAAAACGCGCGTTAAAAAACCAAAAGACGCAAAAAACAATGCAAAAAAACCGGTCAAGGCACTTTGTCCAAAAGAAAACAGTAAAATCATCGACCAAGCCGCTACGTCAATATTGCGGAAAAGCGTGGCAAGACCGCGGGAGAAGAGCGCCAGCGGTTTAGAAAAAGCTGTCGGTCGCGCCCCGAAGATCGCCGAAAAAAGGGCAAAAAAAGCTCCAACCGTTGCGGCGGCAATGGAAAGTAAGAGCGTTTCGACCAGCTTTGTAAGGATAGTCGGTATTTTTTGCAAACTTTTTTCTGTTGGATAAAAATTCCCCACGAGCCAGCTTAGTGCTTTCGGTATGGAGGCGATGCCGTCGATAAAACTAAATGCAGTCACCCATTGTGAGCCGTACACGATGATGAGCAAGATAAGAAAGAACCCGATCATGCGTAGCCTTTTTTGTAAAAAAAAGTCAGTCGACATGGCGATCACCCGTATCGATGATAAGATCTCCCGCATCCGCACCATATATGTCGCGAACACGTTCTAACGAAAGGTCACGTGGTAAGCCGTCATAGACGATCCTCCCTTGTCTTACGGCAAGAACTCGGTCTGCGTACGTGAGTGCCACCTGCACTTGATGGAGACTGATGATCATAGAGATGTTCAGCGTGTGGGCAATGCTCTTAAGATAATCCATGATCGTCTTCGCTGCCTTCGGATCGAGCGAGGCGATCGGCTCATCACCGAGGAGAAGTCTTGGATTTTGAATGAGTGCGCGCGCAATCCCCACGCGTTGTTTTTGCCCACCGGAGAGTTGATCGGCCCGTTTGTAGGTGTGCTCCTCAAGCCCCAACATCGTGATAAGTTCCATCGCTCTTTCTTTTTCTTGCGCTTGATACATTCCAAGCGACCCGGTTAGGATCGATTTGTAGCCGAGACGACCGTGCAAAACATTTTCGATGACGCTTAAACGATCGACCAGGTTATAATGCTGAAAAATCATCCCAATTTTTCTGCGCAGTTCACGTAATCCCTTTTTATCCAACGCATCGACTTGCATCCCGTCAAACCACACGTGTCCGGACGTCGGTTCAATCATGCGGTTAATCGAACGGAGAAGCGTCGATTTCCCGGCGCCGGATGGCCCGATGAGGACGACAAATTCACCTTCATGCACCGTAAAAGAAATATCGGCAATCGCCGTATGTTCTCCATACTTCTTTGTAAGACGTTCGACTTTTAAAAGTTCGCGTACTTCGCTTGACCCTACTGTAGCGGGCGCTTCAAGCGTACGGGCATGCATAGGAACACCACCTTTTAAATAAAGTAACAAAACACGCGTTCTATCAATCAAATGATTGTGCCAACTACAAAGTGGCGAAGAAGCTGAGTATAAATTGTTAAAGAATGAGCTTACATCGACAATGAGGTGGCATCGATAACGAAGTGGCATCAACAACGAGGTGGCATCGACAACGAAGTGGCATCAACAATACCGTTGTATGAACATTAAAATTACATGAACAATAAAGTTGTATGAACAATGAAGTTGCATCAACCTCGAAGTTGTATCGATGAAACAAGTCAGCCACAAACATTATGTGGCCGACTTGTAATGCATCGATGACCTATACGATCAAATTTAGTTGCTGAGTTCGCGGATCGGGTTAAACCAACTATCATCCACTGGAACAAAGCGTTCTTTTCCCGACTTTTTACTGAACAATCCTTTTTTCTCAGAGCCTTTTGGAATGAAGATGTCCTCGTTGTTCGCGACTTCATCCGAAGTAAATACTTCGATCAATTTATCGATGGTCGCTTGATCAACTTTATCCGTATTCACACTAAATGGCGCGTTTAAAACAGGGGTCACCGATATGACGACAAACTCTTTGCCTTTTAAGTTCGTAAACGGATCGGCCGCATCGTCCCGTACTTTGTAAACCGCACCCGGACGGTTTGCTTCCCCTTCTTTAAGCTCAACGTAGTTGGCGACACAACCGTCACAAAAAGCAGCGACATCCGCTTTATTCGTAAGCAAGTTAACAGCCGAGCCCTGGTGCGAACCACCAAACATAACTTCACTGAAAAACTTACCCTTGCCGCCTTCCATCAAATCTTCGGCGGTCAAATCTTTCCACTGCGGATCGTTTTTGAAATGTTCAATGATGACCGATGACGGAACTTTAAATCCGGACGTTGAGTTGTTTGAAACAAACGACATGCGTTTACCGACCATCGGATCGATCGTATACTTGCCATCTTTTTGCCACATCCCAGCGTTTTCCGGGAGCACGTTAAACCAGCTATAGTAGACGGCGTCATCCAGCGTACCTGATTCACCGCTCGAGACAAACATCGGCATGACTTTCGGATTGCGGTTGTGCGCCGCGATATACCCTTGGGCACCGGTAAATGAAAGATCGGCCTGACCGCTCGCGATCGCTTCGATAGCAATGTTGTAATCAGTCGTCAGTTTGTGTTCAACTTTGCGCCCTGTAGCCTTTTCAATGACTGCACCGATCGCTTCACGCGCACCTTTTAAATCTTCCCCTGATTCATTCGGATACCAGACGAAAACAAGCGGTTTGTCTGATGTTTGTGATGTCTCCGTATTTTGCGACGCGTTTTCGTTGTTAGAAGGATTCGTAGTCGCATTTTGATCGGTCGTATTGCTTCCGGTGTCGTTTGCCGTCGCATCATTGCTCCCACCGCCGCACCCCGCAAGTGAGGCAAAGACGATGATCATCGTTAAGATAGCGAGAGTGCCCCATGGTTTGCGCACCAAGCGCATGTTCTTTTCCCCCTGCTCTGTATTAGTCCATCGCGTGTAACCGCGCTGTCCGACATCATTATAACGAACGATTGTGGACATACTGTAAAGATAGTGTAAATTCCTTGTAAATGATTTGTAAATTTTTTATAAATGATCTTTATGATACTTTCTTTTTCTTGCACACTCAGCGTTTGCCGGGTATGATCAACATAGAGCGTTCAAGCGCAGTACCGACGAAACCAAGAGGTGATAGACATTGCTGCATGCGCACCCACCTGGAAGCACCTCGTCTGAACGTCCTAGAGCAGCCGTTACCGTCACCGAACTCGTTGACCGGCTCCTTCCCCAGTTGTTAAAAAGTGCGGAAAGGCGCCAACACGCTCTTCCATCCGAACACGCGATCGCCCGCCAATACGGTGTTTCCCGGACGACGGTGCGCAAAGCGTATGAACGTTTACAAGATATGGGCATCATTACGGCCAAACAAGGAAAAGGCAGTTATTTACAAGTCAAACAACAAAAAATACCGCTTCTTTTTAACGGAGAAAGCAGCTTTACAGAAAAAATGTTGGGACTTTCTGTTCATTTTTACACAGAACCGTTAGAATACGGTACTTTAGAAAATAATGTAGATTCGGCAAACGGAGAAAGAGAAAAGCTCTTTAAATTCGTCCGACGTCGGTGGATCGAGGGTGTCCCGGCTGCGCTACACATCTCCTATATACGTCTTCGATTGTTTCCAACGATCGAGGTCGATGGTCCAAAGATTCAATCGATATTTGCCTATTACCGGCATCACGGCATCACGGCGTTTGGTTCTCTTGAAAGCAATTTGGACATCCGCTTTCCAACACCCCATGAAAGATTTTTGCTCTCTGTCCAACCCCTCACACCGCTTCTCGAGGTCAAAACCGGAACAACGGATCAAACCACAAACCAAGTTTTAGAGTACACGCAAATTATTTATCGAAGTGATCTCTTTACCTATGTTTTGTGATCGGATCGTACGATTCGGATAAAACATGTCTTCTTCCATCTTTACAAACTTTACAAAATCTTAACTTTACACCCACTTGTTAACAAGCTATCATCCCTTTAGATCAAAAAGGAAAGGGATGATTTTTTTGCGACGCCAAGAACGAACGCGTCTTTTGCTTCAGTTTGATCTTTCCCTCCTTGAAAAAGAAGCCGCACACATCTGTCATGCGCATCACTGTCAAACATTAAAAGCGCCTGCGCCGGGTCTTGTGATGGTGACGATACAAGAAAGTGTCGAAGGAGATTATTTTTATGCTGGTGAAGTGCTCGTGACCGAATGTAAAGTCACGGTCGATGGCATCATCGGTCTCGGTCTGGTCAAAGGCTACGACACCCGCCGTGCCAAAGCATTGGCCATCATCGATGCGGCTTTCCGTGCCGATTTCCCGGAAGTCAAATCCATTGAGGGAAAGCTCGAAGCGTTCAAAATCGATCTCGAGCAGTCTTTAAACAAAGAAGCAAACAGCCTTGCAAAGACACGCGTCCAATTTGAAACAATCCTATAAAGGAGGAGACGTCATGCGCATCGCTTCACCTCAGCATGCACAAAAAATATTTAGGCGCGTGCTTCAGGCTTTTGCTTCTCCCGGCACGATCTTAGAGATGCAGCCCTTGCTTGCGATGCGTCCGCAAGGTGAGCGTGTACCGGTCGACGGCATCTACGATGGAACGCTCGCTCTCGCGGAACTTTTGCTCGATCAAGACACGACCCACGAAGTGATTGGGGAAAGTACACATGCTTCACAGTCTGTGTTAACGCTTTTGACCGGTTCCCCGTATGCCACGCTTGAAACAGCCCACTTCGTCTTTATTTTAAAACAGGCCGATCTTCATAGAATGGTCGAAGCAGTGCAAAAAGCAAATCGCGGCACCCTTCTCGAGCCGCATACGTCGGCAACACTGATCTTCGAAATTCCATCGCTGAACCATGGTCCGTGCTATCGATTGAAAGGACCCGGTATTTTAAAAGAACGTAAGCAACCGATCGATTTGCACCCAACGTTAATAGAGCTCAGACGTGACGTTGACTTCGCGTATCCGCTCGGACAAGACTGGATCGTCATAGATCAAGAAAGTCGCTGCCTCGCGCTACCCCGTACGACTCGCATCGATCCGTGTTAACGTTTCATGCTCATCGCGATCGACATACTCTAAGATGCGCGCAAACTAGCTTGACTTGTAAGGAGGTAAACAATGGGTTACGTCGCGACCATCGGTGGAGAGATAGCCATCGAAGAAGCACTGAAACGTCTCACGTACGAACGCCTGAAAGATGAAAGGTCGTTAGCAACACAAGATATGATCGCTGGAATGCCACGGCTCATCGATATCATCATGTCCGAAGCCAGTCTTTACGACCGCCCGCTTGCCGCCATCGCCCTCAAACAAGCACAAGGGTTACCGGAAGAAGCAGTCTTTTTACTGCGCGCCTATCGTTCTACGCTTCCTCGCCTGGCGACGACGCAACCGTTACAACCGTCATCGATGACGACGATCCGACGTATTTCTGCTAGTTTCAAAGAGATACCGGGGGGGCAGTTCTTAGGCGGAACACCGGATTATACGCACCGTCTGCTCGATCAAAAACTGGCAGAAGAGACACATGCGGATGCACAAAAGTTTGTTGCTGCGTACCGCGCACAGTGTGAAGAAGGGTTTGACCCGACACACGATAGAATCGATACGAACCCGCTTATATTTCCGGAAAAAGTCCACGCCATGCTCCCGTCGATACAAGCAGTTAAAAAGGTCGGCTCCCCACGCAATGCTTTCATCGACTTAACACGCGAACCGCCCAAGTTTCCCCTGCCGCGCAGCGGACGTCTGCAACTTTTAACACGTGGTCAGACTGGGGCGGTAATCGCCTTTGCTTATGCACTGCAACGCAGTTTTGGCGAGCTTCATCCAACTGTCGGCGAACTGCGCGTCGGTCAACTCACGCTAACGGTACCATCGCCTTGGCCTGATGAAACAGAAGGGGACGATGCCTATACGATCGGCGATATTTTGGTCACGGAAGTCGAGACATTTTTTCCAACAGCGAACCTTCACGGAAGTGGGGAAAAAGAACACGCACTCGCCATCGGCTACGGGTTTTGCTTTGGCCAAAATGAATCGAAGGCGATCGCTATGAGCATGTTAGACTTTGCCCTAAGACATCCCCACCCTGAGTATCCGAGCACGCAGGAAGAATTTGTTCTTTATCACATCGACACCTTGGAAGCGAGCGGATTTATTGCGCATCTCAAACTTCCCCACTACGTCACATTTGCTTCACTCATCGATACACTGAGCAAAGGGGAGGAGAAAGGCCACGATGCATAAAGCGATTGACCCAGCACATTCCGTCAACGTATCGCATCAAGAAGACTTTACGCGTCAAGAAGACTTTACGCATCAAGGAAACGCAACCTATTTGGTAAACGCTACGCATCAGGTAAACTCACATGAACCACGAGATTTTAAAACGTCTTTTGCTTACCTTGACGAACTTTCCAAACGAGCCATTCGTCGGGCCGTCCTTAAAGCCGTCTCTATTCCGGGTTACCAAGTACCGTTTAGCTCGCGAGAATTACCGATTGCACGCGGGTGGGGAACGGGCGGCTTGCAGCTTACGCTCACAACAATTACGGACGATGACACGTTAAAAGTAATCGATCAAGGAACCGATGAATCGGTCAATGCCGTCAGCATTAAAAAATTCATTACTCAAACAAGCGGCGTCCCCACGACGATCTGGACACAGGAGGCAACGATCATTCAGTCTCGCCATCGCATCCCAGAAACGCCGCTTCGCGAAGACCAGCTATTAATTTTACAAGTCCCGCTGCCTGAACCGCTCAGGCGTTATGAACCAAGTGAAGCGATGACGAGACGCTATCACGCGGAAGGAAAATACGACGGAATATGGACACTCCTTTTGGAAGATATCATTCAACACGGACACTACCATACGAGTACCGATCATCCCGTCCTCGTGCACGGACGCTATGTCATGGCGCCCAGCCCTATTCCCCGGCACGATCTCGCCAAACTCCATCAAGCTGCAAACTTAACCTTGTTCGGTGCAGGGCGCGAAAAAAAGATTTATGCCGTCCCGCCATATACAGATGTCATCCCCCTAGCATTTTTTGATGTTCCCTTAGAACACGAGCGCATAACCGAAAAAACATGTCGTCTATGTGGGGCATCAGGTGTTTATATGGATACGTGGATCGATCCACAGACCGGAGAAGTAAGCTATCAATGCAATGACACAGCGTTTTGCTTGTGGCGCAGAAACCACCCCAACTCCCCCCTCCCACAATCGACTAAGAACATTCCTTCATTTTCACGCGATGAAACAAAACGACCTGAGACCTATCTTTCTTTTACGGAAGGGGAGAAAGCACCGTCTTCGCTTACACCGCTCGTTCGCGCCATGCATGTGACCGTTCGCTATGGTGAAGGGTGTGCGCACTGTCGCGATAAGATGCATCGCTTAGAACATCACTCCTGTCCTTACTGTGGCACAATCTATGCCTTGAGGGATGTCTCATTTGATCTCTATCCGGGTGAAGTGCTGGGCATCGTCGGTGAAAGCGGGAGCGGTAAAAGTACGTTGTTAAATGCGCTGGCCTTAGCCATTGACCAGAAAAACGCTAAAAATGCGCGCGCCGCCATACCGGCGAGCCATGACCACCCTCATGTTGATGTCCGCGGTGATATTCGCTTTGCATTCTATCACGGAGGTCAAAAAAATGTTCTCCGTGCCTCTTTGCAAGAAAAGCGGCGGCTACAGGACGTCATGCTCGGCGTCGTCTATCAAGACGCTACGCAGTCGCTCAACATGCATCTCAGCGCTTTAGCCAATGTCTCGGAAAAACTGATCACACTCGGGCTACGCGACGTCCGGACGATGCTCGAACGGAGTAAGGCACTCCTTGGAAAAGTCCAAATACCGGAGGAGAGAGTCAAACAACCGCCCCGTCTTTTTTCCGGAGGAATGAGACAGCGCGTCCAGATCGCACGCGCGCTCGTCACCGAACCGCCCCTTCTCCTCCTCGATGAAGTGACAACCGGACTGGATCTTACCGTTCAAGCCAGTGTTCTTGATCTTCTCCGTCATCTTCATCTATCGGAGCAACTCAGTATGATCATCGTTTCGCACGATCTCCATGTCATCCGCATGCTCGCCGATCGAACGCTGGTCATGTTTGAAGGACAAATCATCGAAGAAGGCATGACCGATCAGATTTTGGATGACCCACAAAAACCGTTTACGCAAAAACTTGTACGTTCCTTGCTTTAATAAACAAAAAAGGGGAACAAAACGATGGTTCGCATTACGAACGGTATGATCATCACCGAAGAGAGGCTGCTTACCGGACACGATCTGTATATATGTGATGGGCGCATCGCCTGTATCATCCCGTCGGATGAATCTTTTAATTGTAATGTCCATGGATATGCATTGTGTCCAGAGCAAAAAGATTTTCAGACGATCGATGCCGGAGGAAAATGGATCATGCCCGGTCTCATAGATGTTCACTCCGATTTTATCGAACAAATGTTGGCTCCCCGACCGGGTGTGCTCATTGATCCTCTCTTAAGTTTACGTTTTGCCGAACAGACGCTTATTAGCTACGGTATCACGACGATTTACCACAGTTTAGCGATCTTTGAATCGGGGCTTTTAGCCAGGCCAGCACGTACCGTCGAAAATGTTTGGAAAATGATTGAAGCCATCCACACTTACACATCACGTCCGACACTGATCCGGCATAAAGTCCATCTTCGTCTGGAAATCGATCACGTCGATGTCATCCCCAAACTTTTGCAAACGATGGATCAAGGACAGATCGACCTCCTCTCCTTTATGGATCATACGCCCGGTCAAGGCCAATACCGTAATTTAGAAGCCTATGTCAAACTTGTTCAATCATATGGAAGAGCGAGCCGAGAAGCCATCGAACATCATCTTCAAACCCAACACACTAAAGAGCGGCTATCGCTCAAAAGTTTATCAGAACTCGCCCGGTATGCAACACAAAAAAACATTCCGCTCGCTTCGCATGACGACGACACGCTCGATAAAATTGCTCTTTCTCACTCGTTCGGTGCCGTCATCAGTGAATTTCCCATGACCCTCGATGTCGCCCAAAAAGCACGTGAACTCGGTCTGTATACGCTCTTCGGCGCGCCCAATGCTCTCGTAGGCCGCTCGCATAACGGCAATTTGTCCGTTCGCGAAGCAGCCTGTCATCGCCTCGTTGATATTTTATGTAGCGATTACTACCCGCCTGCGCTTCTCACGGCATTGTTTGTTTTACACGCGCACTGCGGGCTTCCTTTAAACGAAGTCGTGAAGTGGGCGACGCTCAACCCGGCCCGGGCCCTCAGCCTCCATGAGACGTTGGGTTCGATCGCACCCGGAAAATGGGCTGACCTGATTATTGTCGAACAAAGTACAACCGGACCGATCGTCACACATGCCTTTGTCGGCGGTGCGCTCATCCATGTTCAATCGTACAAACAGCATTAAAGACGACAAAAGCACTGCGAAACACTGTGAAAAAACGTGAAAAATTGCTTGCCCAATATCATCGCAACGCGCTCAAGGCAATTCAAAAAGATAAGGAGAGAAGAACTTTATGAAGCGCCTTCATGAAACACCGTTGATCGGTGAGAGGAGTCAGCTCATCGAAACCAAACTCGGACCGTTCTCAGAAGTCGGCCCATATAACACATTGGAGTATGTTGAGCTCGGTGATTACAGTTACACCGGACCATACTGTATCGTTCAACATGCACGAATCGGTAAATTTTCTAATATCGCCGCCATGGTGCGCATCGGACCTACGGCCCATCCTGTAGAAAGACCGACACTTCACCATATCACCTACAGACGCCGTCTATACGGTGTCGGGGAAAAAGATGACGAAGCATTTTTTTCCTGGCGTCGCGCTCAAGTTGCTACGATCGGTCATGATACGTGGATCGGTCACGGGGCCATCATCATGCCCGGGGTCACCGTCGGAAATGGGGCCGTCGTCGGCAGCGGAGCGATTGTAACGCGAGATGTCGCGCCTTATACCGTCGTCGTTGGCGTACCCGCGCGGCCTTTGCGCATGCGTTTTTCTGAAGAAATCGTCGAAGCTCTGGAGCGAATTCGCTGGTGGGATTGGCCGCACGACCGTATTCGTGAACGCATCGATGACCTCGCCGGAAACGTCGAAACGTTTGTCGAGCGATACGATGTTTAAAACATACAACATACTATATTCATCACCCTCGACATGTCATCACACACAACATGTTCATCACACACAATATGTTCGTCACACACAATATGTTCATCATACATTCCAAACTTAATCATATGATTCATCCATTCCATAAATACTCGCTGTTTATCAACGATCCCATTTTCAAAGGAGAAAAAACCCATGCTCTCACTTCACCATGTTAAAAAATCATTTGTCTTATACGAACAAAACAAAGTTTTAAATGTACTGCACGACGTTCAGTTTCATGTAAACCAAGGGACGTTTGCTTGCCTAACCGGCCCCAGCGGAAGCGGAAAGTCAACCATCTTGCGCAGCATTTACGGTACGTATCGAATCGATGCCGGTTCTATTTATTTCAATTCTAAACGTTTTGGGAAAGTTGATGTTGTGCAACTGGATCCCTACCAGATGATCATTTTAAGACGAACGGAGATCGGTTATGTCAGTCAATTTTTACAAACGATTCCTCGTACGGAAGCACGCTTAACCGTCGCCGAACGGCTTGTAGCAAGCGGCATAGGATACCTTGAGGCGCGCCAAGAAGCCAAAAAGATTCTTGCTTATGTCGGCTTACCAGAATCACTCTGGGAAGGTGACCCTCGTTTCTTCTCCGGTGGAGAAAAGCTCCTCGTTAACATCGCCCGCGCCCTGATTACCCGACCTCAGCTTCTTTTATTGGATGAACCAACCGCAAGCCTCGATGTAAACTTAAAAGAACATATTATTCAGCTTTTAAAAGACTTACATGAAAAGGGAACGACCATACTCATGGTATCTCATGATGCCGAGACCGTCCATCGTCTGTGCCAACACCGTTTAGAAGTAAAAAATGGGTGTATCGCGCACAACCTTGCCAAGTAAGATCTTCATTTGTTATACTTAATTAGACTTAATCGGTCTTATAAATCTTTTTTAAGCATCTGAAGATGGATTATCTCTTTTTTAATATATATTAAAGGTTAATTTGTATATATATGCACTTAAATCTATACCATAAGGTAGAATTAGCATAATGAGACAAGCACACTCCTCCTCTAATCGCCAACTTTCATTCCTTAAGCTCATAAAGCTTTTCGACCGGCGCGCGCGGGATTTTGCCCTGCCGCTTTTTTTCGGGATTTTAGCTGGCCTTACGTTTTATGCGGTATCCCCCGAATTGTATGCACGCGTCGTTGAGTCTCCTTGTCTTGGTCTTAGTTTTAGTTTGGGTTTTGATCTCCCTCTCCCCATCCCCTGTCCGAGCCTCGTCCGGGTCGTGAATGACGGATTCATGACGTTTTTCTTCGCCTTGGCCATGACCCATATCGTCCGCACATTTCAAGCCTTTGAGTCAGTACGGGATGTCGCCTGGCATACGTTTAACCCGTTTTTGGCGATGATGGCCGGCGTTATCGTCCCTGCTATTTTATTCCTGCTTTCCGTCTTCATCTGGGGTACACCGGAGATGACGAAAGGCTTCGGAATCGTGACAGCAACCGATATCACGGTCGCCTGGCTCATCCTGCGTCTCGCACTCGGAAAAAACCATCCGGCGATCAGTTTTCTCCTACTGCTCGCGCTCGGCGATGACATATTTGGGATGCTCGTGATCGCTCTATTTTATAGCCATGCTGACGCACCCAACATGCCGGCGCTCCTTCTGGTCGCGCTGGCCATCCTCTGGGGCGCGCTAGGAAAAAAAATACTACCTCACCAACCTTTTTTGGTCTTTACGAGCGCCGGTGTGATAAGCTGGCTGGGACTCTATTTTGCCCACCTCCATCCGGCACTTGCGCTCGTGCCGCTTATTCCTTTTCTATCGAGTGTGTCCGGAATGCGTGAAAATGCGCTACTTGCATCGGAGACTTCTTCGGAATCCCCCTCCCCTTCCGAACGAACGTCTCGTGTCAAAAATCCTAAACCAAGCCCGCTCGTTCGTTTTGAACATGCCGTTTCACCTTGGGTCGACTACGGTCTTTTCTTTTTCGGGCTGACCAATGCCGGTGTCCCGCTGGGCCAACCCGGCACACTCACTTGGATCATTTTATTCTCGCTTTTTGCCGGAAAAACACTCGGTATTTATACGACGATGCGTCTCACCGAAAAGCTGCACTTTTTACGGGCGGTAGGATTCAGCCGACAGGCCCAGCTCTTGACAGCGATGAGTGCAAGTGTGGGGCTCACTGTATCGCTTTTTATGGCCGAGGCGGCCTTCCCTCCCGGCGCACTACAGAATGAGGCCAAACTCGGTGCACTTTTCTCGCTTCTCAACGGCCTTCCTGTAATCGTGCTGGCACGGCTTAACAAACGTACCGACGAAGAAAAGCGATAAGTTCCTGACATGGTTGTCCCATTTATACCAGAAAGTTTATCGTTCTATTTATCACTCTAACTGTTTTCTCTGTGCCCGTTTCTTAAGCCGCCGCGACGTCCCCGGGTAATAATCGATATGGTACTCCAGATCTGGATAGCGTTTGGGGAGCATGATCAATCGGTGTACCACAAGCCCCATGGAAAGGCGTTCCCACCAGGAAGAAAGCGGCCAGCCGAAATGAACGATAAGCTTTTTGTCGGGAAGTGCATCTTTCAATTTGCCGATGACCGCCTCCATCTCATGCACCGCTCCCCACATCGAAGAATACGGCAAAATAAAGTGCGAAGGCGATTTGCGCCGTGGCGGTTGCAATCTGAGGAGCGAAAGTGTTACATAGACGGTATCATCGCTCTCTGGTACGTGTTCACGCGGCCTCGCGAAGCGCACGTTAAGTATGTCGCCGGAGAGGCTTTTAACAAACTTTAAAAGATCGTCCATCGTCTGATAGCTTCGTTCATACTGGGCATCCGGATCGGAAAAAAAGCGAGCTGCCAGAAGCCCGAGACCGATCATAAAAATCGAGGCTCCGGCCCAAAGCGCCGTTCCGTGCAGTTTGTTGGCGGCAACGTAGACAAACGCTGCAAAAAAAGCGATGATTAAAAACACATTTTTAATCGTACTCGTGCGGTACCCTTTCATCCGGGAGTATCCCTCGTTGACACGATACGTGACGAGAGCGATCAGGTTTAAAACAAAACTGGCCAAAAGCCCGATGGCAAACATGTCAGAGACGAGCGTGGCTGAGCCTTGGGTGATGAGAATAAGCGCCGTAAACGTAAGCGCCATAAAGAGAATGATGATGTAATGCACACCGACGCGGTTCGTCTTCAGTAAAAACGTCAGTCCATAGCGTTCAGCGATGACTGTAATCAGTTCCGTCCCCCCAACAAAAGCCGTGTTCATGGCAAAAGCGAGGGCAAACGCAGCGGCAAGGACCATCACGATCCCCATCCATTCTCCGCCGACGGTGAGCGCAAAATAAGCGACGAGCCCCTCGACGTGCTGACCTGGGTTGGGAACGTGGGCAATAGCGAGAATACCGACGGTCGGGATAAGCACACCGTTTAACCCGACGAGGAAAATATATGCCTTTCGAATCGTGCGCCAGTTTTCCACGATTTTTTGCGTTTGCAGGACGGTTTCGATGCCGGAGTAGGCCAGAATCGTCGATCCCACGCCGATCACCAGGAAGCCTAAGGTGTGGGCGAAGCTCTCCTTCGCCATGGACGCGATCGGTCCAAAGAGCCCTTCCCCGATGCGGTTTAAGACCTCCGTATTGAGCGTTGCAATCCCCAGCGTCGCCGCAGCAACGAGCGCGTAACCCAGAAACATAAAGACGGCAAACGTCGTCCAGACGCTGGCGCGTATGCCGATAAGATTTAAAAAGGCAAGAAACCAGACGATAAAAAGTTCAAGCGGGACTTTCATCGGTTCCCAGATGGGAATGACTGCAGAGAAGTTTTCAACGGCGCTGATCGCCGATAAAGCTGCCATGTTGATATAGTCGACGAGAATCGAGGCGACGGCGATCATGGAGAGTGTGCGCCCGAATACGAGATATGTCATCGTATACACACCGCCGCCTTTATGCCCCAGCCCTTCCAGCACCTCGGCAATCTCTGTCATGGAAAAAGCATACATGGCGATCAATATCGAAGTAAAGACCAGGAAAAACATGGCATCGTAACCGATGTAACGGAACGCTTCCCCGGGACCGTAGAAAACGGACGCCAGTAGATCCATCATGGCGATCGCTGAAATACCGATAAACCCGACGTATACGCGACCCCCTTTTTGATAAGTAATCCCATTTTGGCGGGCCAATATGACCATGATGACGGTAAAGAGAATCAGTGCTAAGGCGATCCAGCCCCAAGGTCCAATGGACGGCATGTAAGGTTCTCCCTTCTCGTGATACATCCTTGCAAAAACCTCGGGCTAAAAAAATATCAAGCTAAAAGTCTGTTCGACGGATTTAAACTAGTGATTATTTATACAAAAAAACTGATTTCATGAAGATTAAACTGCTATTTACTCAATTACAGTGGATAAATATTTGCTAAAAACGTTTCGACGGACAGACGCTTAGAGAGGGTTTAGGCTCGAGAGGGTTTAGGCTCGAGAGGGTTTAGACTTAAGAGATAGTAAGTATAGTAAGCGAGAGCAGTATTAGACCAAATAATATTTTACCAAAAAAGTATTACGCCATAGAGGTAGACGTAGAGGTGGGATGATGTTTCCCTGCCGCATCATCTGTATCCTTCTGCCCATCATGTGAACGTTTGGAAACAGGAACAATCGTCACCACGGTTTCCGCAATACGATCATGCATGGCCCTTTTTTTCTTATCAAAAACAATCATCCAGTAACCAAATCCAAAAAAGATGAGCGATGCCGCGCGCCCGATCGTCTCTCTCAAAACGACCGCTCCAAACGATCGTTCTTTTCCATCAGACATCTCCACGCGTATGCCCATCACCATTTTCCCAAGCGTCTGCCCAAAAACATACGTCATCAAGATAAAATAGCTCAGGATGAGCACAAACCAGAGAACGACCATCGTAAAAGTATCCGGCACCAGCCATGTAAAAAAAATGTTCCCAGCGGCCTGTAGGACAAACCAGTCAATGAGGTAGGCAAACAAACGCACCCAAAAACCAGCCAAACGCGCCATCCCCGCCAACTCCTTCAAATGTTGTCTCGCTCATATGTCCAAATGAATCGGAACGCATACATAGTGTCACCTTACCTTAACGCCAAATGAACCAAAGCTTCGGCGTGCGCTCTTGAGCCAACAATTTTTCTAAACCATTGGCCAGACGACTGAGCGGCTCATCATAGGGTGCTTTATGACTTTCTAACCAGTCCAGTAAAAAAGTGCTTTTCTTCTTTTCACGATACTCAACGAGACGCGCTTCATCGATCTTTGCCAGACTTTTCGCCTCTTTCACAGCGCGCTCAAAGTCTCCGAGATCGTCAACGAGACCAAAGCGAAGCGCCTGTGACCCTGTATAGACAGCCCCCGTCGCTTTATCCATCACCTCTTGGAGAGGCATCTGTCTTCTTTCGCTGACAAGACTGACAAAGTGCGTAAACGTCTCGTCGATAATGCTTTGAAAAGCTTGCCGTGCTTCTTCCGTCACCGGTTGCAAGGGATCGCCCATATCTTTTAAAGGACCGCTTTTAAAGACAACTTCTTCGTAACCGATCGTTTTGGCAAGTGTACCGTAATTGGGGAGTGTCATAATGACACCGATGCTTCCCGTGAGCGTATCCGGATAAGCAATGATTTTATCAGCAGCCAAAGAAATATAATATCCTCCAGATGCTGCGACCGTACCCATGCTGACCACAACTGGTTTCCCACTCTGTTCTTTAAAACGAAGAATGGCACGATACAGTGCATCCGAGACAACGACTGAACCACCGGGACTGTCGACTTTAAGAATCATTGCTTTTACAGCGTCATCTTTTTCCGCCTGTTTTAAAGCGCGCTCAATCGTAGCCAGGGAAAACTGAGACGCCCCGAACACATCGAGGCTGTCCGTCGAGGTATCATCGATCACGCCCTGGATCGGTATCACAACGATCTTATGTAATCCTTTGCCGTCCAGCGTCACTTCTTGAAGCGGTGGTAACGTCCCTTCGGATATGGTCATCGAACGGTCATCGAGCGTCAATAGATTGCTTGCGATCACTGAAACGACGACCAGTGCTCCGATGATGACGAGCGCCAGCACTTGGTTTCTCTGCATCCTTTGCTTCCTTCCCTTCTTCTTTTCTGTTTCTGCCCTTCTTCATTTCTGTTTCTGCCCTTCTTCATTTCTGTTTCTGTCCTTCTTCTTTTCTGTTTCTGGCCTTCTTCTTTTCTGTTTCTGATCTTCATTTCTATTGCTGAGCGCTCATAAGGATCTTCTCTATCGATCATGATGCGATGCCTCAGCTGAAGCTAACTTCAGTCTAGAAAAGTGCACCTCATTTGTCAATGACAAAAAGAGATCCCAAGACAAGTTCTTGTCTTGGGACCGGTGTGCATGCGTTAATCATCGCGTTCAGCGAGGTATACAGGTCGCCGTTCAAGACCAGAAAAAGGTTGAACCAGACGATTGTCTACACTGTTATACACGATAAAAACATTGCTCCGGGGAAACGGTGTAATATTCCCGTTAGACCCGTGCATGATGTTCGCATCGAAGAAAAGCACTGAACCGGCGTTCCCGAGCGCCGTATCAATGCCGTGTTCTTGTACAAGCCGTCTCAAACTTTCTTCGTCAGGGACACCATACATTTGCTTTTTTAAAGAAGTTTTATAATGTGCTTCCGGTGTTTTACCGACACAGCTAATAAAGACATGGTGTGAACCAGGAATCAGCATCAACGGTCCATTAAAGGGATAATTGTCTTCCAGCGCGATGGAAACACTCAAGGCGCGCATACGGGGCATCCCATCTTCGACATGCCATGTCTCAAAATCTGAATGCCAGTAAAACTCTTTGCCATGGAAGCCACTTTTATAGTTTATACGCGATTGATGAATCATGACATCGCTTCCTAAAATCTGCCGCACCCGTGATACAATCCGATCATCGTAAGCTATTTCGCGAAACACGGGGTTGTTTTTGTGAACGCGAAATATGGAACGAATCGTATCACTGTTGGGTTCACGCACGACGTAATCTTCATCCGACGTCTTATACGCGTTCCATGCCTGCCGCAATGCTTCGCGCATCCTTTCAACTTCCCCGGCACTAAACAGACTCTCAAAAAGGAGATAACCATTTTTTTCATAGAAATGAAGTTGTCCTTGATCGAGTGGACCGTCATCGACCGTTCCATAGACAACCGGATCATGTCGCGGAATCCATTGGGGTCGATCCTGAATACGGGAAGGATAAAGATCTTGCTCTAGACTTGTAGTTTGGGACATCACACATGCCTCCTTAATCATTTAAAAGGATAGAAATGATCAAACCCGCAGACGCTTCCTACCATGTGCTAAACTTGTGTGCCTGTGCTAAACTTGTGTGCCTGTGCTAAACTTGTGTGCCTGTGCTAAGCTTGCAACAATGGATAAGCGCCCTCCGCATCGTGAATTTCTTGACCCGTGAGCGGTGGATTGAAGACGCACACCAGTCGCATATCGTTTTTAGCTCTTAACACATGTGGATCATGCTGATCTAAGACATAAAGTGTTCCAGGCTGGATGGCGTGCACTTCCCCCGTCTTTAAATCTTCGATTTCTCCCTCGCCTTCGATACAATACACCGCTTCGTAATGATGCTTATACCACATCTTTGTCTCTGTACCGCCATAGATGATCGTATCATGGAGTGAA
>PEBX01000152.1 GCA_003050645.1 Candidatus Carbonibacillus altaicus | reverse complement strand
CGGTAAAGGAGCGAATGATATCCTGCAGCACTTCTTCGTTTTCGATTTGATCCCGATAAGACGGCAATTCAACGAAGCGGCGCGACACCGCACACATGACGGAATAGAGGGGAAAGGCGAGGCGCACATTCATCTCGGGATAACGACGGACGAGGCGTACATAGATCCCCCATCCTTCCGCGTCAATGTCTCCCACATAGTTCACCTTCACCGATCGAGGATCTGTCCCCGAAATGAGGTCGAACAAAAAAGGAAAGCTGGACTCGATCTTTTTCCCTTCCCCGTAGACGAGAAGATCAATCTCTATCCCTCCGATCTCCCTCCCTGACTCCAGCACCCTCTTTACGGTGTGGAAAAAAGAGAGGTTCTCCACAATCAACACATCCCTCGCTTTCGCCACTTCGACCCCGGGACGAGGCCAGAAGACAAAGGGCTCCCCATAAACTCTCGCTTTCAAATCCTCCAGGGTAACCCCGATTCGACTTAAAAAAGCATTTCCTTCGCTCCCCGCCAGCCATTTCTCATGCCCGAATAGTTCCAGGGAGCGTTCTTCCCGCGTCACCCATTCCCGTTCATAAGCGCGGAGAAGAAATCGATAAACTCGCTCAATGCGAACCCATTCCTCATCGGTTTGCAGGGATGGTTGCTGCCGGTATTTTTCCATGTTCAACCGATCGGCAACCCGCAGCATCTGTACCTCACTCCATCGGGCCGCAGTGCCCTGCGGCATGAGCCAGTAGAACGCCGCCAAGGGGGGTGTACGGCCGTTCAAAGGGGCGGAACGTATGGGGGCGATCATACCGTCTTGCTCCAATTGTTTTACACCCTGATAGAAGGATGAGTAACCACCGGCCTTAAGATAATGGTCGACCGATCTGTACGCATCCATGATGGCCCGTTCCAATTCATCGACGGCGATCTTTTTCCGCCGGGTCGTTTTAGATTGTACCGTTTGTAAATAGGCACGAGTGGTTTCGATCATGGACCCATTCCTCATTTTTCATTCTATCATTCATTCTATCATGAGATTTAGAACGTGCGGGGAACGATTCTTAGGAACCTATTCGACATTCTTCTCCCATTTCCTCCATCCGTTTTTCGAAAATCAAAACCCCGCCTTTTTCTGGGCAGGGTTTTGATTTCCTTCCACTAGTAGGGATGGATGATGAAACTATCCAAGCGACTGGTTTTCAAGATAAGATACCTTCCCTTCGCCGCATCCAAGGCATCTACAGCAAAGGAAAATCGGTCTGTGGGTCTATCTAAGCTTAAATCATCAATTGAACGGTCTATTGTTTTTTCAAAAGGAGAATCTCCTCTTTGGTAAGCCCCGTCACTTCCATGATCGTTTCCTCGTCGAAGCCTTTTTCTAACATATTCCTCGCGGTTCGTTTAACACCTTCTTTCACACCTTCTTTCACGCCTTCTTTCAGCCCTTCTTTCAGCCCTTCTTTCATGCCTTCTTTCAGCCCTTCTTTCATGCCTTCCTGCATCGCTTTTTCCCGTTCTTCCCTTATCCAATCCTGGTAAATGGGGGATTCCATGATCATTTCCCTCCTTATCATTGAATGGATCCACTCTTTGGGGTAAATTTCGCCGGCCAAAACCCCCATCACGGCTAACAAATCTCGCCGCAGCGCAACATCGGTAATCTTCATGATCGCATCCATGCCAAACTGAAGAGCTTCTTTGTGTATTTTTTGTGGCGCATTTCTTCTCATCAGGGGGAGAAGAGGGTATAGCCCCACCCATCCGTTGTCCACGATCTCTTGCGGGCTAAGTTCCCAAATGCGGATCACCCGGTAGGTGTACTCTAGGAATGTTTCTCCATGCCACTCTTCCTGCAGGAGATGGGTTCCATGATCGTGTGCCGGATAAAAGTAGAGAACGATTTGCAGAATGGGGATGATCTTCTTCTGCTCATGGTATGTCGCTTCCCATAAATCGGATCGGTATCGAAGCATGCGAATAGGCAGGGATTCATCCAGGTATCCCATCGGTTCAAGGTGGATGAGAAAAGGAGCACTATTGTCGCTTTCAATCCAGAACACGTCATCTAATTTTGAAGATACTTTCGGCGTATACTCCGTTTTGAAAGGTCTTACGCTCGGATCCTCGATGCCTGGCACGGTGAAACGAACCCAATCGATTGGCCTTCGTTGGAAAAGGCGCTTTATGGGTTGATCGATATTGGCCATGATCCCCTCTCCCCGATTGTTACTTGAATTCTATCAAATCACGGGATTTTTGGGAATAAGGAAAGCGGTCTGTTCAGGGTATGGTGAAAAAGGGAATGTACATCTTAGCTTGTTTTTATCATCATTATTATTTTAAACGATAAAATGGCGGAGGTCAATTCGGAGATTTGTGAAATATCGTTCGTCTACAATGTTGTCAGATAGGACCGCCTCAGAAGAGGACGATCCTTCGTTCTTGCCTCGATACTATCCTATCCTGAAATAGTTTGCGTTATTTCATCCTTCTCTGGTGCCGCAAAGGCGGCATGGGGGTCTATTCAATAACTGAACATGCTTTTCGATGTGTCCATGAAATGTGTCCATGATCTGCATGTTCTTGTCACGTATGGGCTTTTAGCCAATCGACCATGGCCGCAAGGCGCGACGTACGCAAAGAAGGCAAACCGTTGCGTGAAAGATCGTGGTTACTGTCCGGAAAACGTAAGAACCGAACTTCTTTACCGAGTTTTTTAAGGACCGAAAACCACTGTTCGGCCTGTTCAATCGGACAACGTAGATCTTGCTCGCTGTGAATGATAAGAACAGGCGTTTTCACTTGCGCAGCATATTTTAAAGGTGAATGGTGCCACAGGCGTTCCGGATCGTGGTAGAGATCAGCACCGATTTCCCATTCCGTAAAGAAGGTACCGATATCACTCGTACCGTAAAAGCTGAGCCAGTTACTGATCGAACGATCGGTGATCGCGACGCGAAAACGATCGGTATGGCTGATGATCCAGTTCGTCATAAACCCACCGTAGCTTCCACCCATCACGGCCAGGCGAGACGGATCGATCCATGTCTCACGCTCTAGAACAACGTCTAATGCGTGCATCAGATCGCGCATATCGTCCCCGCCGTAATCGCCGCGCACCGCATCGACAAAAGCCTGCCCGTAACCATGACTACCGCGGGGATTTAAATACAAAATACCAAAGCCTTTCCCCGCCAGCACCTGAAACTCATGAAAAAAAGTTTCTCCGTACATGGCATGGGGGCCACCGTGAATCGTTAAAATCAACGGGTGACGTTCATCAGCCCTGAAGCCAAGGGGCCGCATTAGCCATGCTTGATAAGGCGTCTCATCAAAGCTATGGAGCCAGAACATCTCGGGTTCACTGACGAGGCGCATGCGCTCCAGATCATGATTCGAGACGGTTATTTTTTGTAACTCTTTTGTCTCCAGGTTAAAGCTCACCAGTTTGCCCATCTCGGTCGGTGATGCATACAAAGCGAGTAACGTTTTCCCATCCGGCATCAAATCCCAGGCGTAAATATGTCCGGGCGTAAAGGGGATCGTCTCAAACTCTAATGTATGATGTTGATCCTCTCCTATAACATGATCCCGTTCCACACCTTTATCATGGGCAGATGAATCGCCCGAAACTTCGGAGTCGAATTCGGAAATTACATCTTTTAAAGCGTCGGGTAGTAAAAATTCAGCAAAACGCAGGCTCACTTGGCCGTGTTCACTCGTCTGGGCAAAAAGCTTCTTACCGTCCGCACTGAAGCGCAAGATCGGTCCTGCACTCCCGCTCACCATGTCACCGATCAACGCATCCCCGAAGTAAAAAGGAACATCTCGCGTGAACGGTTTCGGCGGCCCCTGAAAAGGCACGGCAAAGAGGTCGGGCATCGTCGCACCGGCATACGTATAGTCGTGTCCCAGGGCTAAAAGTAAGGGACGCGTCGGATGAAAGATAAGTGCATAAAACATGTACTGTTCCTTCCAATCGACAGTCGGGACGCTCGTCGCACCGACCTTTGCACCGCGATCCGTTCGAAGCAACTTAGCCATGACGATGTCGTGACGAAACTTTTGATCCGTATCATTGCTGCGGTTTATCGTATACGCCAAAAAACGTCCGTCGGTACTGACTGCAACATCACCGATTTCCTCCAGATGATCGAAAAGTGTCGTCACCTTGCCCCCCTTTCGTTCGATCCAAATCAGGCGGCTATACGAATCATCATGCAATCCACGGCCATCGCTTTTATATCGCAAACGCTCGATGACGAGCGGCTGCTTACCTTTTTTAGATGAAGACGTTTTGGATTGAGGTAGAGATGTTTGAAATTGAGAAGCATTAGATTGAGATAGAGTTTGAGAAGCACGATCGTGAGAAGTATGAGCGCCTTCAGTTGACTGTGTTTCTTTCGGTTGAATCCTGACCAGTGCGACATAGGCCTCACCCGCTGCAGTGACGAAAAAGCGTTGTACGTCTCCCTCGATAGTGGCAACTGGGCGCGCTTCACCGCCGCTTAAGGGGAGTTCGTAGATGGATTGTTGGCCCTCCCGATTAGAAAGAAAAGCAAGGGTCCGCCCATCAGGAAGAAATCGCGGATATCTATCCTGTCCCTTACCGTACGTCAGACGAACGGCCTCCGTTTTTTCGTTAAGATCGACCAGCGCCAGATAAGAACGATACGTATCTTCTTCCTTATCAATCCAGCGCACGGTGTAGACCGCTTTTTCTCCGCGCGGATCGCAGACGACCTCATACGCCCACTTCATGTGATACAAATCTTCTATCTGATACGGTTTCAGTTCGTCCATCTAAGGTGCTCCTCTCTTTCTCAAGCTAGATGCTTATAATGATTATAGTGACATACTCCCACCACCTTTCGCTTTCGCTTAGAGGTGGGGGCTTCTCGGGTAATCCCATCTCATGATGGGAAATGGACCGAGCTATCCCCGTGTGCCCCACGGTTCGATGTTCAGTTAGGCGAT
>PEBX01000151.1 GCA_003050645.1 Candidatus Carbonibacillus altaicus | reverse complement strand
GCATAAGGAAAAGCATAAGGAAAAGCAAAAAGTTAAAGGCCGGTTAGAACCGGCCTTGAAAGAGGTCGAACATGTTCGCGGCATGGAACACATGCTGGAACATATCCAAGATGCTCTGTGGAAAAAGACCGATCAAAAGTGTGCCGGCGAAAGCCACTACGGTCACAATGAACGATCCTGTAGCTTGTTTGAGCGGTCGCTCGGTCGTGCCTGGCCGCATGAAGACCTGTTTTAGCACGGCAAAGTAATAGTAGTAAGAGATGATACTGGCAACGGCCAGGGTGATGGCCAGCACCATATGTCCACCCCAGATGGCGCCGATAAAAATATACCATTTTGCCCAGAATCCGGCCGTGATCGGAAGACCCGCCAAGGAAAGCATAAAGACGAGTATGGCGATGGCGAGAAACGGCGCACGATGATAAAGACCGGCAAGGGCTTTAAGGTCATAACTGCCACTATCGCGGTAGGCGGCGTCGATAACAGCAAAGGCACCAAACGTCATGAACAGATAGGCCACTAAGTAAAATGCCATCTCATCCACCATGTTCGGGTTAAAACTGGCCAGTGGAATGAGGATATACCCGGCATGCGCAATGCTGGAGTAGGCAAGCATGCGTTTTAAATTCACCTGCCGCATCGCCAAGAGATTACCGATGAGCATGGAGGCGATGGAAAGCGCGGCAACATAGGGTGTAGCCTGTTGCATGAACTCCTGACCACCGACCGGCAGGAGGTAAAACGTGGCCAAAAGGAGCCGGATGAGGAAGGCAAAACCTGCGGTCTTGGAGACGGTCGCGAGAAAAGTCGTCGTGGCAAGCGGTGCACCCTGATACACATCTGGTACCCACATGTAAAAGGGCACACTTGCAATCTTAAAGGAAAGACCCGTGAGCATGAACAAAAAACCAATAAACACGAGCGGCCCGTATCGGTCCATGACCGTGCCCTGCGCGAGCACGAGCGCAATCTCATAAAGATTGGTCACGCCGCTTAATCCGACAAGGTAGGATGCGCCAAAAAGGAACACGGCTGAAGCGATTCCGCCAGTTAAAACATATTTGAGCGCGCCTTCCGTGGCGAGTAAGGATTGTTTTTTCACGCCGACCAGAACATAAGCGCTGATCGAAAGAAGTTCCAATCCGATGAAGAGCGTGATGAGATCGGTCGCTTCTGCCAACACCAGGCCCCCTAAGAGGGCGAAGAGGCTGAGCGCGACATATTCACTTTCATATCCGGTAGGACGCGCCTCGTCTAGTCCGTCCAGTCCCAATAAGAACACGAGAAACGTTCCAACCATGAGAATCAGGCTAAAGAGAAGTGCAAAGCCGTCTAGTCTCAGCGCATTGCCGAACTCCAGGACGGTATCGGTCGTACCGGCGAGTACAACAAGCGAGATAAAAGCCGCGACGATACCGACCATCCCTAGTAAAAAGATCGGCTTGCGTGACGCCTCCTTAGGCAACGTTATCTCCGTGAGAAGGACGAGAATCGCCGTAATAAGGATGATAATCTGCGGAAACAGTACCGACCAGTTTAATGTCTGCCATGATGTGAACATCATCTAAAAGCCCCCCATCCGGGCGACAAAGTCGCCGAGTGTGGCACCGAGCGGGGTAGCCAGAACGTTTGGGTATACCCCAATCAAGATAATCGCGGAAGCGAGTAAGACGAGTGGCATAACTTCTTGTGGGCGCACATCATCGAGTTCCAATGCACCTTGTCCCTCGCGCATATCCGGCACTTTCAGCGGTCCATAGGTCAGGCTGAGTGTCGCGCGCAGCATGTATAGGGCTGTCAGGACGAGGGCGATGAGACCGAGCGCAGCATAAAGCCAGCGGTCCGACTGAAAAAGGCCTAAAAAGGCTTGAAACTCACTGATAAACCCGGATAAAGCCGGGAGTCCCAAATTGGCCATGGTTGCAAACATGAGTGTTCCGGAGAGAACGGGCATCGCCGCGGATAGTCCCCCCAGCGCCTTCAAAGAAGAGGTTTGCATGCGGCGTTCGATCGAGCCCAAAATGTAAAAGAGCAAGGCCGAGATAAGGCCGTGCGAGACCATCTGAAAAACAGCACCCTGAAGGCCGATCTGATTCAGTGCGGCCAGCCCAAAGAGCACAATCCCCATATGGCTCAAGCTGCTGTAGGCAAAAACGAGGCGCAGTTCATCCTGTACAAAGGCCAGAAAAGCCCCGTACAGCAAATTAATGAGGCCGAGGAGCGCAATGAGCCAAGCATACTCATGGGCGATATCGGGGAAAAATCCGATGGCAAAGCGGATGAGCCCGTAGGCACCCATCTTTAAGAGCACGCCAGAGTGAATCATTACGACCGCCGGTGAGGCTTCGCGGTGAACCTGAAGCATCCAGCGATGCAAGGGAAAAATGGGGAGTTTGATACCGAAGCCGATGAGGAGGAGGAAAAAGACGAAGCGCGCTTCACCGTGGTTAAGAGGCGTGGAGGCGAGCGTCTCGCGGATGACGACCATATCCCAGCTCCCGGTCGCATGAAAGAGAACGACAAAAGCGATGAGCATAAGAAGCGAGCCTAACCCGTTGTATAAAAGATACGCATTGGCCGCACTTTCCCGTGCAAATCCTCCGTACTGTCCCACGAGAAAGTACAGACTGATGAGCGTGAATTCGAAGAAGATGAAAAACCAGATCAAGTTTTCCGTCATAAAGACGCCGTACGCACCGATCTCCAGGAGAAAAAGAAATAGCATATACGTCTTGAGTCGTCTTACTTCATAGCCGCTGGCAAGCGTCGCCACAAAAATGATGAGCGCGGTCATCATTAACAGTGCGAGCGATATCCCGTCAATGCTCATCGACCAAGCGACCGGGATGCTTTGCGTCACAAACGTTTGCGTCGCCGGATCAAAACCGGGAAAAGAAAGCTCAAACCATGTAAAATGGCTGCTAAATTGTCCCTCCGGAGAGATAACGTTAAAGTTGCTGTAAAGAATGCCCACCAGAAGGAGCACCACAAGGGAAACAAGCTGACCGATCAGACGAATAGTACCACCCTGTCTGGACGGGATGAAAAGGACGATGACGAGCCCCACAACCGGTAACAAGACGACCAGGTTCGGTACGATCTGTGCCCATGCCATCTTAACCAAAGACCCCCTTTGTGAACAGGGTATACATCAAAAGCAAGAGAAAGAGCGTAAAAAGCGCGAGCGCGTTGTATCGTTGCACCTGTCCATTTTGCAGATCGGCCAGAACCCGTCCGGTGCCGCTTGCCAGTCCGGTCACCATCCGCACGATCTCGCCAACGACCCAGCGATCAATAAAGGATGCGACTTCGCCCAGAAGCCGAATCAACCCGCCAAGCCCCTTCTCGTAGAAAGTATCGATGTAATAGCGGTTGACGAGCAGTTTGTAAACCGCACGGTTCGTGTCATTGAGCGGGCAGCTGAAGGTGCCCTTGTAAAAGATGAGGTAGGCAAAGAGAAATCCGAAGAGCGAGAGCCCGACGACGGTGACAGTTGTGGCTAGTGTTGCGACCCCCTCTGCTTCGCCGGTTCCGTTTAAAAACTGAGCCAGATACGGGGCACCAGGGAGGTTGATAACTCCCCCGAATACCGTGAGGAGCGCGAGCACGATGGTAGCGGTGAGCATGGGCGCCGGTGCTTCGTGCGCATCTTGCCCGACTTCTCGCGGTTCACCCAGAAAGACGAGAAAGAAGAGGCGTCCCATATAGACTGCTGTTAAAAAAGCGGTAGCCACAGCCAGCACGAAGAAGGAAGAACCATAGGAAAGACTGAGGGCGATGATTTCTTCTTTGGAAAAATAGCCAGCAAGCGGCGGTATACCGGATAGGGCCAGCGCACCGATTAAAAATACCCAACCGGTAACCGGCATCTTTTTCCAGAGGCCGCCCATTTTCAAAATATCGTTCGTTCCTACGGCGTGAATGATGTTACCGGCCGCCAGAAAGAGCAGTGCTTTAAAAAAGGCGTGCGTGGTCAGATGGAACATCGCAGCGCTTGTGCTCCCTACGCCCAGGGCTAGCATCATATAGCCGAGCTGCGAGATCGTGGAGTACGCGAGCACGCGTTTGATGTCATTTTGCACCAACGCCATGGTCGCTGCAAAAATTGCCGTAAACACCCCGATGATGGCGACGATGTGGAGCGCGTACGGAGCGGCCACAAAGATAGGATAGCTAAAGGCCACGAGGTAGACGCCAGCTGCCACCATGGTTGCGGCGTGGATTAAAGCGGATACGGGTGTCGGACCTTCCATCGCATCTGGAAGCCAGACGTGGAGTGGAAACTGCCCGGATTTACCGGCTGCGCCTAGAAAAATGAGGAGCGCAATCGCCGTAAGCATACCGTCGCTTATATCACCCGCGAGCACCGCCTGAAAAGTATCCGCTACGGCAAAACTCTTCGTTTGGACATAGATGAGAATGATAGCGGCAAAAAGTCCGATATCACCGAAGCGCGTGGTGATAAAAGCCTTTTTCGCGGCATCGCGCGCGGCCGGTTCGCGATCATAAAAGCCGATCAGCAAAAAGGACGCCAGTCCTACGAGTTCCCAGAATACATAGAGGAGCAGCCAGTTCACGCTTAACACAAGACCCAGCATCGATAGCGTAAAGAGGCTTAAGTACTGAAAAAACACGTGCCGACGCGTATCTTCTGCCATATATCCGATGGAGTACAGATGCACAAGCGACGAAATACCGCTTACGATGAGCACCATGAGTGCCCCGAGCGGCCCTGCCGCAAACTGAAAGGTGACCCCGCTCTCACCGAGTGCGAGATACGACCAGCTGGGGGTCGCAACCATCTCCCCACTCCTTAAGACCTCCACGAACAAAAGGAGAGAAAAGACGAAGGAAAGGACGGTGAGAAGTGTCCCGAAAGGACCGGCAAAGGCGCGGGAGCGCTGACCGAGGATGGTCAGCACGATAAACCCGATAAACGGTGGTGCGAGCACTAGAAAAGGCAGAAGGGAACCATCCAGATTCACTACTTTCACCTCCACAAAACT
>PEBX01000150.1 GCA_003050645.1 Candidatus Carbonibacillus altaicus | reverse complement strand
TGACGAAGCGGTTCGCGACAAACCGTTTGCCCGCGTCTCGATCATTCACGCCAATGTGCCGGAAGAAGCGAAACGGTGGAAGGAGATGCTTCTCGCCAAATACGACCATCTTGATGTCGTCATATCGCTTTTCGGTCCGGTGATCGGAACGCACGTCGGAGAAGGGACGATCGGGTTCGGCTGGTATGACTGGCCGGATAGGACGGAGCTCGTCTAACATGCTATAATGCGTCGAGAGGGGAGGAGAAAGCGATGAGCCATTATCTTTTTTTAGGACCACGCCTGGTGAGAGCCGGGGAGGAGATCCCGGAAGGCTATCTCCTCCTGGAAGACGGCGAGATTCGAGCTTTTGGCCCGCTGGATGCTTTGCGCACAGAAAGGTTGGTCTCAGACAGTGCGCGTAAGGTCGTCGATCTGCGCGGAAGTCGGCTTACCGTCATCCCCGGTATGATCGATATGCACATTCACGGGGCGTACGGCGCTGACGTCATGGATGCGACACCGGAAGCACTGCGGGTGATCGCCGAAGGGTTGGCCAAAGACGGGACGACCGGGTTTCTCGCTACAACGATGACCGCGCCTCCTCGAGACATCGAAGCAGCACTTAAAAATGTGCGCGATGTGCATGAACATGCAAAATCAGCGACTTTCGGCGCGACGCTTCTCGGTGTACACTTAGAGGGTCCCTTCCTCTCACCGGAACGCGCTGGTGCCCAGTCCAAGGCGTACATGCTTCCTCCGGACAGTGCGCTTATCCTTAACTGGCAGCATCTCTCCGGCGGACTCATCCGGCAGGTGACGTTTGCCCCGGAACGCGCGGCAGATGATGCGTTTATCAAGACGCTCCTGAACCTTGGTATTGTGCCGTCCATCGGGCACAGTGACGCCCATCATGCGGAGGTCGTATCCGCCGTTCGCGCTGGTGCTCGTCAGGTTACCCACCTGTTTAATGGGATGCGGCCGCTCCATCATCGCGATCCGGGTGTGGCCGGCACGGCGCTCATTGAAGACGATCTGACTGTGGAGCTCATCCTAGATGGTGTGCACTGGGATCTCTCCCTTTTCAAGCTCGTATACCGACAAAAGGGGATCGATAAGATGCTGGCGATCACCGACGCCATGCGGGCGAGAGGTCTGGGAGACGGAACGTACACGCTGGGAGGCGAGATCGTGCATGTCGAAGGGAAGCGTGCCACGCTCGGCGACGGCACGCTCGCAGGCAGTGTGCTCTCCATGCAAGAAGCGTTCCAAAACGCGTACCGCCTCGGTCTTCCTCTTTCCGATGTCGTACGCCTGACAAGTACGAATGCGGCAAGACAGCTGGGCTTAAGCAGGAAAAAAGGAGATATCGCCGTAGGTTATGATGCCGATATTGTGCTCTTAGATGGAGACTATCAGGTCGTCGCTACCTTGGTGAGAGGTGAGGTTGTCTATTCGGCCGTTGGATGGCTCCACGGCTGATAGACAGAGGCGGAGAAGATGAAAGTCCAATACGGAAATGGGGGAAGAAGATGGAACTCTTAAAAGTGCGTGATGCCGATGCATTATCGGCGCAGGCTTTTGAACACGTCAAGGCGCGTCTTTTGGAAAAACCGGATCTCGTTTTAGGGCTTGCGACCGGTTCGACGCCGATCGGGCTGTATCAGCGGCTCGTCCAGGCTTATCGTAACGGGGAGATTTCCTTTGCCCGCGCACGTTCGGTGAATCTCGACGAATATGTCGGTCTTCCCCCTAACCATGATCAAAGCTATGCTTACTTTATGCGCTATCATCTGTTCGATCATATTGACATGCCGGAGGATGCGCACGATATTCCGAACGGGATGGCGCGCGACCTGGAAGCGGAATGTGCGCGATATGAAGCTCAAATAAAGCGTCTGGGCGGGGTCGATCTGCAGATTTTGGGGATCGGTACCAACGGGCATATCGGCTTTAATGAACCGGGCACACCCTTTGATAGCCGGACCCATGTCACGACTTTGACGGAAGAGACGCGCCAGGCGAATGCGCGCTTCTTTAATACTCCGGAAGACGTACCAAAGCAGGCGATTACCATGGGGCTCGCCACGATTATGGAAAGCCGCGAGATCATCCTTCTCGCCAGCGGAAAAAGCAAACAAGAAGCGATTCGCCGGTTGTTTCAAAAAGAGGTGTCAACCGATCTTCCCGCTTCCATTTTGACACAGCATCCCCGGGTTACGGTCATCGTCGACGAAGAAGCAGGCGCTTTGTTGCCGTGACGCTAACCGTGTTCCCGTCTCATCGGGCTTCGTCTCCTCGGTCTTCGTCTAAACATATCGCACAGAAACTTGCATGATGGGCGAAGGACGGTTACCGTCTCACCGTGTTCCATCGAAACGAGGTTCCGTCATAGATTATGTGTTCCGTCATAGATTAGAGGCTCTGTCATAGATTATATGTTACTTAGATGGATGAAGATGTATTCGGGTAACCGCGATCTTTCGGTTGCCTTTCTTAACATATAAGACGAAAGGGGGCGCGCGGTGATGCCAGGCGGCAACCGTATGAATCGATCGCTCATCATGCTTGTATTGTTCACTTCTTTGTTCACCGGTCTAGCTGCTTGCGTACCGCCGTCTAACCCGCTTAATGGGCTCGATCAGCTGTGGGACGTCCCGCATCCATCGGCGCAACCGGATGAGGAAGCTGGAAAGACACAGAACCGTGCTTCCGATGATCTTCTCGAGGGTACCGAAGACGATCGTGCCAAAGATAGTTTTGCCAAAGAGGATGATCTCCAAAAGAATGCCGCCCAAGCGGGTGACAAAAATGAGGTCAGAGAGCCTTCCACAGGCAAAGGATCGCATCCGTCATCGGATGAAAAGACGTCCAGCGATGACACTTCCCCCCCTTCCGAAAAGAAACAGGATGAAGCGGGACGTATCATCGTCGACGACCCGCTTTCTTATATGGTGCTCGTCGATCATCGCCATGCCTTGCCCGAAGGGTTTGAACCGCCCGATCTGGTCGAGGCTGACATTCCGTTTGACAAGCCATCTGGGGATGAGCGGCGACTTTTGCGCGAGCAGGCGGCCCGAGCCATCGAAGCACTATTTCAGGCTGCGCAGGACGATGGGGTAGAGCTTATCGGCATCTCCGGGTATCGTTCTTATGATCTGCAGGCTTCCATCTTTGCCTATCAGGTTCAGAAAAAAGGTGAAAAAGAGGCCACACGTGTGAGTGCACGTCCGGGAACGAGTGAGCACCAGACGGGCTTGGCCATCGATGTCGCCGATAAAAGTGGGAAGTGTCTCCTTGAGCCGTGTTTTGGTGAGATGCCCGCCGGGCAGTGGTTAAAGGCACATGCGCACACGTACGGCTTTATTATTCGCTATCCGGAAGATGGTGAAGCGTTGACCGGCTATATGTATGAACCGTGGCATTTGCGCTATGTCGGAAAAGAGGTCGCCACGACCATCTATGAACGCGGTGATACGCTGGAAACATATCTTAAAGACAATAGGCGCGAACTGATCGACCGGCAAGGAGACGCTCAGAGCCGTCAGAACCCTTAACTCGATCAAGCATTTTGCACTAAAAACATGATTTCACACGTATCAAAGTAAGAACAAGCATGACATAAAACTCGAGCAAAAATAAAACAAATAGTTTGATAATACATGGAAAATCAATTGTACATGCAAAGGAGGTCGTGTTCATGGACAAAGCCAGTGTGATTCAGGCGGCTTTAGCATGGATTCGGAAGGTGAGCGAGGAGGATGCGACCGGCCACGACTACTGGCACTTACAACGCGTTTTGAACACGGCGCTCTACCTGGCAGAACAAGAAGGAGCCGATCCCTTTATCGTGGCGCTTGCAGCGCTTTTCCACGATTTACCCGATGATAAACTCGCAACCGATCCGGAAGCGATGGAACAGGAGATCATCGACTGGCTGAAAGCGCATGACGTACCGGATCATGATATCGATCATATCATGGAGATCATTCGGACACAGTCGTACCGGGGTGGTGCGCACGCTCCGATGCGTACGCTGGAAGGGGCGTGTGTGCAGGATGCGGATCGCTTAGATGCCATGGGGGCGATCGGTATTGCCCGCACCTTTCAGTATGCCGGCGCGCGGGGAAATCGCATGTATGATCCTGACCTTCCGCCGCGCGTGCACATGACGCCGGAGATGTATCGGCACGGACGGTCGACGGCGATCAATCATTTTTATGAAAAAATGCTCAAGCTCTACGATCTCCTGAATACGGAGACGGCGCGGAAGATCGGACGCAAAAAACACGCTTTTATGGTATTGTACCTGGAGACGTTTTTTGAAGAGTGGAATATGGCAACCGGTGAAAACGGGAATGCGGCGTTTCATCTGGGCACATCGCCTTACGCGCTCAACAAGAACTGAACAAACCGTTCTACAACTCATGGACAAATATCTCAATGAGATATTTTATCCGGTTGTTTCCTGCTTCATGGGTGGGATACTCGTAGACCACGGTTGGTCGTGTTCCGCTTGAGAGCCCATCTCCACAGGCGTAACTTCCCGTGGAACTCACGGTACGATGATTTAGGCAGTATTCTCCACGGCAAAGCGGAGCATATTCTTCGCTGCGTTTTCATCCCGATCGTGATGCGTGCTGCATACCGGACATGTCCACGCCCGGACAGAAAGTGAAAGTTCAGAAAGAACGTGTCCACAATGAGAACATGTCTTCGACGTCGGCTCAAAGCGATTCACCTTCACAACGCATACACCCCGAAGCTTGGCTTTCGCTTCAAGGAGCGCCCGGAAAGTGCCCCAGCCGACATCGGCAATATGACGGGAGAGATGTTTGTTTTTGAGGAGGCCAACGACGTTTAGATCTTCAATCGCAATGATCCTATGCGTCCGGGCAAGTTCAGTTGTGAGCTTGTGGAGGAAGTCTAGTCGGATGTTTCGAATTCGGCGATGAAGTTTGGCAATTTTAAGACGTATCTTTTCATAGTTCTTCGTGCGTTCGATGAGTTTTCCGTTTTTGTCCCGCACACCACATCGGGAGATTTTCCGCTGAAGTT
>PEBX01000149.1 GCA_003050645.1 Candidatus Carbonibacillus altaicus | reverse complement strand
GTTTGTGTTGTTTGTGTTGTTTGTGTTGTTTGTGTTATTTGTGTTATTTGTGTTATTTGTGTTGTTTGCGTCGTTTGTGTCGTTTGGATCAAGTTTATCCCCCTCCGTAATTCAAATGTATATTTTTGTATTTTTTCTTTATGGTCCCAATCCATATCTCACACGGCATCGCCCAACCAGCCACCGAGCGCCATTTTGGGATCAATCCCTTACCCGTCCCTCGGATAATGGTGTCGATACCTTGGCGCATCAACACAACGTCTCTTCATGCGCCTCGATAAAGTACGGACCCGGCACATCGCGGACTTTGGCTCGGGTATCATACGCCAGCAAACACTCGAGATGTGCTTGACGATAATATAATCAAAACGTTCAAAATATTATATGCGAGTTTATCTCTTGGGCGAACGCCCGGACGTTGTCGGGCTTTTGACCATAGGCTGTAGCGACGTTTGACTAGAACAACGTTTGACTGTAGAGACGTTTGGCTATGGCAATGTTTGATTATAGGAACGTTTGGCTATAGCAATGTTTGACTGTAACGAGATTTGACCATCAAATGCATCGACCATTGCATCTTTTTTCGTTTATCATTCATCATACCAACATGGTTCACACGTTTTAGGTTGATGTATCGGAAGTTCTATGTCCAACCATTAAGGAGGATCAGACATGCCAATCTATGTCATCAAAAAGGGCGATACGCTCTGGAACATTGCTTCTGAACACAATACAACGGTTCAGGACATCATCCGCCTGAATCAGCTTCCCAATCCTGAGCGGCTCGTCGTCGGTCAGGCCATCGTCCTCCCCGAACCGAAAAAAATCCACATCGTACAACCGGGTGAATCGCTCTGGCTCATTGCCAGACGTTACGGCTTGAGCATACAAAGCCTGATCGCTGAAAATAACATCCAAAATCCCAATCGTCTTCAAGTAGGCGCACGCCTAACGATTCCGAGCGCCCCCACCGTACACATCGTGGCGCGCGGCGAAACGCTTTATTCGATCGCCCAAACGTATCATACCACAGTTCAGTCTCTCGTCCAAGCCAACCGCCTGCCCGATCCCAGCCGTATCTACCCTGGTCAGCGCCTCCTCATCGTTCGTCCGCTCATCGAAATCAACGGCTATCTCACGGACACAGGGCCAGACGGTCAGAAGATCATCGAAGACGTCGGATCCATGCTTACCTATGTATCCCTGTTTAGTTACCATATCCTGCCCGACGGTTCCTGGATCCCCTTACAGGATGAAATCATCACACGAACCGCACGGGTCAACAAAGTCGTCCCCCTGCTTACGCTCACCAATTTTTCGGGAAGAATGTTTTCCTCCGATCTTGCCGAACAGTTTTTGACAAACACCGCGGCACAGGTAAAACTGCTCCGCGCGATCATCCCTATGATGCGTGAGAAAGGCTACGGGGGACTCAATATTGATTTTGAATACGTCTACCCGCGAAATCGCACACATTATAACGACTTTTTAAAACGCGCCCGGGAAGCCCTCGCACCTTACGGCTACTCCCTCTCCACCGCGCTCGCCCCGAAGATAACCGCCGAGCAAAGCGGTCTTTTGTATGAAGCGCACGACTATCCCGTGCATGGCGAACTCTCCGATTTTGTCGTCTTAATGACGTATGAATGGGGCTGGACAGGTGGGCCGCCCTGGGCCATCTCGCCAGTCACAGAAGTGAAAAAAGTCCTAGACTATGCCGTAAGCGTCATCCCCCCTCACAAGATTTTGATGGGTATGCCCACCTACGGTCGCGACTGGAAGCTTCCTTTTGTAAAAGGTCAATCCCAAGCCGAAACAATCACTGTCAATGAAGCTATCGAACGCGCCGCGCGCAAAGGCGCCTCCATCGCGTACCACCCCGAATACGAAGCTCCGACCTTCCGTTACGTCGATGAAGAAGGCCAGACACACGAAGTATGGTTTGAAGACGCAAGAAGCGTGCAGGCCAAAGTCGATCTGATTCACGAGTATCAATTGCGCGGCATTAGTTACTGGGTCTTGAACGCTCCCTTCCCGCAAAACTGGGCGGTCCTGAAAGAAAACGTGACAGTGAAAAAATTATTATAAGGATGGTTCTTTCAGGATAGTTCTTCCCAGTACCCAAAAACGTTCTGTATGTTTGTCCGCCATTTGATTTTACCAGTAACCTAACACTTTCCACCATAACGAACCGATAAAAAACCAGATAGCCAGGTTAACGACGCTTACCACAAAACCCGTTTTCCACCATTCCCCTAGCGTTGTATAACCCGAGCCGAAAATAATCGGAGCGGTACCCGTCCCATAATGCGTCAAAGACATCATTAAAGAAGAGGAGAATGCTAACGTCAAACCTAACAGCATCGGTGGCGCACCCAGCGCAATCCCGGCTGTAAAAAAGGCTGCAAACATCGCCGTAATATGGGCGGTCGTACTCGCAAAGAAATAATGGGAATACACGTAGACCAGAACTAAAAGGAGCATACTCAAGACCCAGCCTATGCCCATCCCTTTAATCGTACTTTCCACCGATGTAGCGAGCCAGGCAACGACACCTAATTTATCTAAGTACGTCGCCATCATCACCAGTGCAGCAAACCACACGATCGTATCCCATGGACTTTTACTTTTGAGAATATCATCCCACTGTAAAATACCGGTGATGAGAAGGAGTGACAAGCCAAGAAAAGCGGCGGTCGTTGGATTGACTGAAAAAGCATCCCCGAATAACATAGATGGGACGCCGGCCCACAACAAGAGAAGCAGCAAGAAAACGCCCAACGTTATCTTTTCTGAAAAAGACATGGGCCCTAGCTTGGCGAGTTGCTCCTTTGCAAATTGCGTAGCATCGGGTGTTTTCTTAATTTCCGGAGGATACAATCTGTATATCACTAACGGCATAACGATGAGTGAAATAAGCCCTGGAACAAAGGCGGCTAAAGCCCATGTCCCCCATGTCAGATGTATTGCATCGTTCGTTCCCTTTAAGATGAGCGAAACAATTAAGGGGTTAGGCGCGGTCGCTGTAATAAACATTGCCGAAGTAATCGGATTGGCATTATAGTTGACCAGAGCTAGATAACGTCCGATTTTTTCTGTCGAACCGCGTTCCGGTTTTGAACCATAACTGTCTGCCACAGAACGCATAATAGGGTGAATGATACCTCCCCCACGCGCCGTGTTGCTGGGTGTAATGGGCGCTAATATGGCTTCCGAAAAAACGAGAGCATAAGCAATACCTAGTGTCCGCTTCCCAAATAAAGAAATTAAGTAATAACCGATACGGGCCCCTAAGCCGGTTTTACTTAAACTCATAGAGATCATAATAGCGACACCGATTAACCAGATAAGATCATTCGAAAAACCGCTCAAAGCGTCGCTTAAGGCCGCCTTGGGGTTCCCCGGATTGGTCACACCAGTGATGGCGACCAAAGTAATTGCAATCATCGCCACGGCACCGATAGGCAGCGCTTTACTTATAATCGCTGCGATGGTTCCGACGAATAAAGCAAATAAATGCCAGGCATGGGGGTCAACCCCTTCTGGATTAGGAATAAAAAACCAGATAATGAGCGTTAAAGACAGAGAAATGATTGCTCCTAGCCGATTGATTGGAATGAGCTTGTTCGACATTCGTTACCCTCCTTTTGAACATATTTCTTAGGATACACTCCAGAGCGAGGACTCATACGCATAAAGTGAATATTTTCACATATACTACGCTTCTAAGTCCTCATTTACAGTATACCCTATTTTGAAATAGGATGCGACATTTCATCCTTCTGCTGATGCCACCCGGCGGCATGGGGGTCTATCGTGGCGATCTCCACTGGAACGGAAGTCTGTCCGGCCATTCATTCGACATAATCGATCATCCTCTCGTCCCCACTAGAGATGAAAAGCTTTGGACAGTTCCCTAGACTTGATGCATCCCCGCCTGCCGGGGAGAGCAGAATGAGCATATTGGAAAAAATGAGCATATCGAAGGTATCCGGTGCCTCCGAAGCAATATTGATCGTCGTAGCACCGCTGTAACGACAATGCCTGCGTGGAATAGAAAACCAAATCGCGAAGGAGGTATGGAAAGAAGGTGAGATTGTCCGCATGGGTTTTCCAGGCTTGCGAGTATGTAGAACGTGGTCGACTTATCTGGTATAAGTAAGTGAAAATCAATATAGAAGGACGGACTAAATCGGACAGGTGGCTAACGAGTAATACCGAACCTTAAGTAGTATACTAAGAAAGAGTCCTAATAGTTTTGAATGGAGGGGGATGTTTTATGACTAATGTAAGGGATTTTGATGGCAAGGTTGTCCTGATTACTGGAGCTGCAACAGGGATTGGACGGGCTACAGCCCTTGCATTCGCACGCCGTGGAGCTAAAGTTGCGATCGGTGATATCGATGAACGCAGTAATGAGACCGTACGCCTGATTGAAGAAGAGGGCGGACAAGCTGTTTTTATCAAAACAGATGTAAGTAAATCCGATCAAGTTGCAGATTTAGTGAAAAAAACAGTTTCAACCTTTGGAGGATTGCATTCTGCTTTTAACAATGCGGGCGTCCTGCCACCGACAAAGCAGTTTGTGGAAATGGATGAAACTGACTTTGATAAGATCATTTCGGTCGATCTCAAAGGTGTGTTTCTAGCTATGAAATATGAATTGGAACACATGGTGAAATCCGGAGGCGGTACAATCGTCAATACTGCTTCCATTGCAGGAATTATTGCTGATCCCGGTATGGCGCCTTATGTGGCAGCAAAACATGGAGTGGTCGGATTAACCAAAGCAGCAGGTATGGAATATGCTTCACAGGGTATTCGAGTAAATGCAATAGCCCCAGGCTTGGTTGAAACACCAATGACTCAGCGCTGGCTCGAAGACCCTGATTTCCGGAAAAATGTAATAGGAAATGTCCCGGCAGGACGACCTGCTAAACCCGAAGAGATAGCAGACATGGTCCTTTTCCTATCTTCACCTTCATCCAGCTTTGCGGCAGGACAAACATTTGTCATCGATGGTGGTCAAACAGCCCATTAA
>PEBX01000148.1 GCA_003050645.1 Candidatus Carbonibacillus altaicus | reverse complement strand
GGAGCCGCCCGCCATGTTCGTTGATCGCCTTGACGTATCCGTATCCGACATCGACGGCGATGCGCACGTCAATCAACCCCCTTCACCTTTCTCAGAAAAATGAGGCGGGCGTAATTCGCCCGGTGATTGATACCCATTTTTTGATAGATCGAATGCACAATCTGCCGGACCGTGGGAACGGTGTACCCGAGCATCTCCGCGATCTCGGCGTTGGATTTGTATTCGAGCATGAGTTGATAGACTTTCTGTTCCGTTTCGGTTAACTGATCGATAAACAGAGCCTGCCCCTTCCACAAATCTATCCCCCCTCGTTTTTTTTGATTTTGTACCCAAAACAACAAAACCGCCCGAAGGCGGTTTAAATTGGTTCAATATGAATTTCTACACCAACACGATCTCCGTACTGTTTACGTACATAAAGTTCAATGATTTGCCCGTCGTCTAAAAAAGCAATACCATTTAAGGCATCAATAGTACTTTTGCTTAAATTGTCTACATCACTTTTAAAGATAGGATAAGCATTCTTTGTTTTTTTAGGTTTCGGTAGCAAAAATAAAAGCTCCACACGCAAGGGGCCTTCCAAGGGTTTTTTGATTTTTTGTAGACCAGCCCAAGCGATTATTTCTTCCCATTCTTTTGTCCGTTTAGGTGTATATGCAAAAGATGAGCCGCTCTTTTTTTGAATGATGCGTGGGCGTTCTTTTGGGACAGGTGTACCTTCTACAAAAAAGCTGATTGCATTAGCTAGTGCTTTCACTTTTGATCTCACCTCCAATCAGCTTAGGTCTTCCGTACAAATACCCCTGTCCATAGATCGCTCCAATCTTTTGGGCACGGACGGCATCTTCTTCCGTTTCAATTTTTTCGATGATCACAGGTGCATCTGAATCAATGATTCTTTTTGCATACTCTAAATCACTTAAAGAAATTTTGTATCCTGTTATGCCAGAATATGAGCTAAAAACAGGCCATATAAGCGGTGAAAGATCATCAATCCAAACATCGAAACCACGACGGCGGAGTGAGCGTATAAGCGCGCCAAATCCATCCGGAAGGGGGAAGCCCCATTCTACAATCTCGATTGCGCCTTTCCATCTGTAATCATACATCAAAAAAAACGGAATCGACGTTGCCGTGATGTTAATGTGCACAGGTGCATCAATCATTTTTATTGCTTTTAATGCTGCTTCCAAACAAATTTTTTCTTTTTTCCACAGTTCTTTTGGTGTTGATGTTTTAAAATAGTTTGCAATTCCTTCTTCTGGTCGACATAGAATCTCATAAGCGATAACTTCTCCTGTCACCATCAAAATGATTGGCTGAAAGGCAATGTCCATAATACACCTCTTTCTTGTATGCTTAATTAACCTTGCTGGCTAAATTCGCCAATAAATGCACCATACATTTCACGACCGTGAATGCCATAACTTGTTCTCAGTTCATTTGCTCTTTCTAGAATAAGGTCTGCAAGTTCATTGGGATTTCTCACGCCTTTTAGAAAAAATACAACATCTGTGACATCGGCAGCATATAAAACAACGGTACCAAGACCTAAAATCCGATCGAGTGGGGAGCGCTTCACACGAACATCCAGCACACGATACAGTGGCAAACGATCATCGTTGATCCAAAAAAATCCTTTTCTTCGATGCAACATATCTTTGTTGATCCAGTACCGTGTGAAAAGAATCGGAAGGCCCATCACTCTTGCACGATCTTTCCAAATGGTTTCCATGGCACACCTTCTTTCGCTGTGTTTAAAATAAAAAAAGCGCCGGAGTTCATCCGACGCCTTGTGTCTTACTTTCTTTCCGCTTCAAATAAAGGTTTTTCGATCCGCATAACGGATTCGCCTTTAATATCAAAAATGGGTTTGTTGATACCAGACATAAATTTCCCGAAATTCCAAACCAGTGGCGCATGATAAATCACTTCAGAGGTAACCGTATCGCCATTTGGCTTAATATTGACCGTGAGAAGGGGTGTATCAACATTGACCGTTTTATCGTTTACATCCATGACACCTGTAATCACAGTTTGTTTAGGTTCTACACCAACATAGATGTCTTTAAATATGATTTCCGTTGATGTAAATATCGGGTTCCCCGTTATTGGCTTAGCCAAAATAACTAAGTCATACACACCTTGCACCGGTGGCGATTGAATTGGAACGTTTTCATAAAAACTTTCTCCTGCATAAAGCGTTCCTTTCCCACCGAGCTTTAGCGGATATTCGTATCTGACTTGCCCTCCTATACGCCACTGATAAACAATGTTCCCTTCTTTTAACGGGATATCGTTTCTATTATCCGTTCGCTGGAATTGCAATTGAGCCTGTATTGTTTTTCCTGTTTCAACAAAAGCGGGTACCTTGTTATTAATTCCACCTTCAAGCAAATCTAGGTGAATTTTATTTTCGACCTTCACATTTGAAAAGGTTTGTATCTGCGATCCTTCTATGCCACCACTTATAAGTTTATAAGTAACTTCGTAAGTCCCAATGGGTATATCATCAGGGGGCATAGAAATACTCATATTAAGCGTACCACCCGGCGCAACGGTTTGGCTGATGGGATACGTTTTGGTGATATAAGTGTTCTGATTTTTCCATTCTACGATGATTGAGGTGTTAGCAGGTGACCACGGTGTAGAATCTTTATTTTGAAATGTTACGTGAACATTTACAGGATTTTTTCTTTCTAAAGGCGATGGAATGGTGTTATTGCTTGACCAAGTTAGGTAAACACTTTTCTGTATAACTTTTACAGGAGAAAAAGTTTGTGTTTGCTCTGCTTTTTCATTGCCTGACACAAGTGAGTACACCACTTTATATTGTCCGACATTGGAAGGAGCCGTTATCGAAATCCAAAGTGTTCTACTTCTATCGGGGTAAGTTGTGCCAATGGGATATTCATCTATGTTTACTACATTATTATTCACGTCGTACCATGTTACTTGTAATTTAGTATTATCTTCCCATTTTATCCCACTTGGTGGGTTTATTACGGTGAAATATAAACTTTTCGTTTCATTCTGTTCAAAAACAGATGGGAACGTATTGTTCGTATAGAACTCAACAGCAATATTTTTATCAATATACGTAATAACCGCGCTGCCATCTTTTGACCTCGTATTACCACCTGTGATTGTAGTACCATTTTGAACACCGCCGATGTAACCTGATCCACCGCCACCAACAAAATATTCGCCCGCACTTCCGCCATACCATCCGCCGCCGCCCCCTTTGCGAACATCTCCGATACCTCCACCCTCGCCAAACCTTCCATTCAATAATAAGTATCTATCTGATATCACTCCCCCTGATGTTTGAGTCCCCGGTTCACTGTTTTGATTAAAGGGTAAAGCAGTGCCACTTAAACCCCCACCTTGACCCTCACTCCGAAGAGCATAATTTTTATCCCCGCCACTTGCGCCGCCAGCAACAATAAGCACATCATTTTTATAGTTCTCAAGACTTTTTAACAAGCCTTTTCGTTTTGCAATATGCGTTGCTCCGCCACCAGAGTTATAAGAGAAATAACTTGGTCCTCCGCCGTTAAATCCGCCTTTTCCATTTTCTGTTGATGCACAACCAACTGTCACATATATTGTTTCTCCACTTTGAAGATAGATTTCTCCTCTCGAATAACCACCATTGGGTCCCATCATGTTACCATTCGCACTAGCAGCACCCCATACCTCCAGTAAATACTTACCTGTTTTTGGCGCTACAAATGGTACGCTATCTTGTTTTGTACAAGTATATTCGCTTCTTATAACTTTGTTTTCTCCGTTTTCAATACGTTTAACAAGTGTTATTTTAGCTTTCCCATTACCTAAATTAACGCCTCCCGGCGCTTCATAACCATTACTCACTCCACCAATATAATTTGAGCCTGCTCCACCTTGCATTGCTTCATCATTGTGATGACCACCGCCGCCGCCGCCATACCATCCACCCCCACCGCCACCCTCTCTATAAACGGAAGAAGATCCACCTTGACCAAAAGTACCGTCCTCACCTGGGGGGGTACCTCTATCATCGATACCACCTTTACCACCGCTATATTTGGTAGCCGATTGTCCAGTATAACTGTTTGTACTTATTTCATAAACATCTAATCCTTTATAACTTGCAGCACCACCACCACCGCCAGCAACAATAAGCACATCATTTTTATAGTTCTCTAAGTCTTTAAGAAGACCATCGCGCTTAGCAATATGCGTTGCACCACCGCCTGTTCCATACCATTTAAACTTTCCAACAGCTCCACCGTTATAACCATTTAGACCACCAACGTAGATATATACTTTTTCCCCTGCGTTCAAATATACTTCACCCCGTGCATAGCCACCTCTACCTCCACTAGATGATCCACCTTGTGCACCATTCACTTCAAGAAGATATGTTCCCGATACTGGCGCCACAAATTCTTGTTTAGTCCCTGTAAATTCGAAAGCTTTTTCAACATAATAAGAACCATTGCTAGAACCTGTAACTGTACCGTATATACTTTCACCTGTTTTTTGAGCAAAATCTGTCGTCGTACCGTATAAGCTAGTATTGTTAAAATTGTTATTACTTGCTTGAACAAAGCTGTTCTTTTTGCTTTCATCCGTTATATCCTCAGCTTTAACGGCTACTTCTTTTCCAATGTTTTGATCGAGTTGCTCTTTAACTGTCGCGCTTATTGGTGTGCCATTTACCATACCAATTGCATAATTGTTTACCCCACTCTTTTGAACAACGCCCTTAACCCAATCTAGAGGTATGTTGTCTACATTATACGTGCCTTTAACACGTCCTATAGGCAAGTTACTACTTACTACATTGGTAGCTGCTTGCTTAGCAATATTCACCGCATTGTAAGCTTCTGCATTCTGAGCATATGTTTTTGATGCTTCATGCGCGGCATTAAGCACTACGGAACGGACTCTTGCAAAGTACCACGTTTGATAGATAGAAGTGAGAATGAGCGCGGTCACAAAGAAGATTATCACGTATTGAAGTGTTGTTGAGCCTTTTTTATTCATCTTTTTTTCAGCGCAGGATACTCCCTATTACAGAATCGGGAGATGAATGCGCTTTTCCTCCTTTCTAACGAATTCGAATCGA
>PEBX01000147.1 GCA_003050645.1 Candidatus Carbonibacillus altaicus | reverse complement strand
TCAGAAAGCCATCCGCTGGGACCGCCTGCGCAACGTCACCTTCAAGATGACAAACGTGCCTATTTATTTTACGTCGAAAACAGTTGATTCAAGCGGCATAAACGGAAGAGCCGTGATCAAGTCGCTTAGTGTTCGAATTAATCCGGCGGGGTTTGAACTGGGAGAACCGGAATCTTCGGGGGCTCGAAGCAGCGATGGACCGAGCGACTCCATTATAAGCGCCCCTGGAAATGGCACTTCCGCCTTTCAGAATTTCCCCAACGCCCAGCTTCGCATGGTCGTCACGGCGACGATCGATGGTATCTATGCTTACGAAAAGGAGACAACGCTTTTTTCACCGAACTTCACATTATTCACACTCACCGGACTGCAGGCTAATATTGCTGGACAGAGCTTTTCAAGTGACGTTGCCAACAAGTTGGACTTTATCAGGCCGGGAGAAAAGGTTGATCTAACGGCCGTTGGCTCATATATCACAGGAAATGTAGATGGCGGAAGTATTCCACCACAAGCCGCAGCTAAAATACCGATACCGACTTTCCCGTTCACATTCACTTTTTCCAACGATACGCTCTTTGATGGATTAAACAACACAAACATCAGTTTTTCGCCGGGTGCCATCAGAGATGGTAAATATAATACAGTTGCACAAGATAATTTCCTCGCACAAATACCAACAAAAGTGCCGCTCTCCAAACAGGACAATCCGATTAAGCGTGGTTATACGTTCATGGGTGTCATGGTCAATACACGTGCCTTTTACAATGATTACAAAGAATTTCCAAGCATTAAAGAGGGGTTGGTCGACAAAATAAAATCACAAATAAATCCCTTAGCTAAAACGGCATATGATGATTTAACATCCATTGACCCTGATGTTTTAAGAAGATCGTACGGCACAGGGTACACCGTTAAATATCGTTCGTCTAACGAATTTGCTTCAATTTTAGCCAACTATATTGCAGACAAAATCATCGATACACTTGAAAAAACGTATGCCGATGATCAAACAACGAATCAAAGTGAAGGTGCTTTTTCAGAAAATGTTGCGACCTATATGCGCATACTTCCTGCTAACGCGCAAGAAGAATATAGCATTCTTTACACGAAATATTACTCGATGTACAAAAACGCTCAAACGCCATCTCAACAACAAGAAGCCATCAAACGATTTAATGCCGAGTTAGATAACCTCGTTGCTAAATACTACAGCGAAAGCTATGCTAAAAAAGTGTGGTTTTCTATCACCGAACCATTAAAAGGTATTGGTGTTCGGCTAAAACAAGATGATGTTTTAAGCGCTCGAGGAGCGTTTATATCTGGTATACCAGATGCGTATTTAAGCTACGTATTAGAATCTGATCCTTTAAAGACAAAAAATTTATATGCTGCTTATAAGTTACTAAATGGATCACCTGACCTTTTAACAATAGCAATGGCTAATGAAATGTCAGGCAGTAATGCTCCGATGAAACCTGAACTTTCATGGCTTGATGCCGATTATGTACAACTTGTACGATACGGAAAAACGTATCAAGGATATCTATCCTTCACAAATTACAGTGATGTCCCGATCACCAATTTTATTATCCGCACCTATCTGTTCAATGCACGAACTGGACAACTCTTAAATACAGACCCTCGCTCGCAGACTCTGGGTTACGTCTACGGGACAGAATATACTTTTTCAAATCCTAGCAAGAAAGTAATTGTTAATTCCGATGCGCTTAGAAGTGTGAATGAACTATTTGGAAGTATTCCACCGCTGAAAGATATGTACGATCAAGAGGTTCGTTTCTTTGAACCGGGAAAAACTGTATTCGTTCCAATCAATATCACGATTCCGACGAATGATCCAGTGATTCTCATAGCAACAGCCGGTGCGTCTTATACGTCAACGTTAACAAAATCGGTCAAAGATAGATGGTACGAATATGTTTTTCAAGTCGAACGAAAATTTTATTTTAAGTCGCAAGACCAACCGAGCATGTTTGTAGGCTTTGCCCCGAACAAAATCATGACACGAGAAACAGAAGCCAAATATGGCGGGGGCCTTGTGGCTAAATTTTCCATCGCAAACAGTAATGATCAAGAAATGCAAAGACAGATTGCGTTACACAATCAATATGGTGTTTTTGATGAGGCTGATATGTGGAAGGTCCCTGTTCGGGATTTAAAAGAAAGAATTACCATACAGGTTTTAAAACCGTATGATATTACCGTTGGTGGCTTAGATGAAACTACGGAATTGAAAGGAGGTTATTGGGTGCCGGGTAGCTACAAAGAGATCGAATGGGAACGTACCATATGGAACATCGATCCAAAAAAATAAGAGAACTGCAGGGCTTCGAGCAAGAAAAAAGTCTCAAGCCCTTTTTTTGTTCTTTTAAAACGTTTTTTCGGGGGGATTTTTATGCGCAAAGCGTTTTTAATAACTTTCGCATTGACGTTGATCTTTGTAGGAACGTATTTTTTTACCGAAAAACGAGCGGAGAGTATTTCGGTCGGGGCAAGAGTCACAGCAATCATCGAGGGTAAATCATACGTAGGTGTATGGCGTGAAGTTGGGGGGAAGATGATGTTTTTCCCTGATCCGACGGTGAATAAAGGTCCTTGCGGAGAACCATATTGTGTATACGTTGCTGATGATAACATGGCAACCATTCAAACAGTACGACGGGACGCCGTTGAAACACGGAAAGCACTAGATAATTTAAATATAACCGTTCCGAATCTAAAAATAGAACAATTGGAGAAAGGGTCGCCTTATATCAAATTTATCTTCGAACCAAACACCAACGATCCTGATGAGAATCGTGGTTCTAGAAAAACATATACAAAAATTTATTGGACACCCCAAGCAGGAGATGTGTTTTCTGGACAAAAGCAATCTCGTGGATCATACAGCGTTAATGTCAATGGAACAAATCCTACAGAATATTATCCGAGCGTTGATAGCTTGATTCGTGGTCCAGGGATTGTAACCTTCGACACAGATAATCGTGTGGGAAAGTTTATGCCTGAATCACCATTTGAATCGTATGGTGTTTTCGATCCAAACTTTTCTTACTTAAAGGGTATCGGTGAGACAAAGCCCATCAGTGTCTATTTCGATTTTTACACGCCGAACGTGAGCATATCTCATTCGCCCTCTAATGCAGATAGTAGCTATGTCATTCGAAACGATAACAAAATACCCTTCAATTACAAAGCCACCATTACGGACGTGCGTGGGACAGTTAAGACGTTAAGTGGATCGATCGGGGCCGGGCAATCAATCAGCGGAACCGTGAGTGGTCCACCGTCGCGTACAACGAGTTCCAATCAGACCTTGTCCGTTACTTTCTTTGACCCGCGAGGAAATAATCACTTAAATGCTTCAACGTCGGACTATTACAAAGTGGCTACACCAAGCATTGCTTTAAGAGCAAGCGTATCATATGTCGATACGTCGCAGACGAAAGAAGAAGTAGAGTATAAAGACACTGGATGTACGTATGGACCGGATAAATACACGGTATACTATAAATATCGTTGGCAAGATGCATCCTATACGGTTTATTCAACGGTGACCAATAACAATAACTTTCCTGAGACGATCAACGCAAGCGTTGGTTCAAACAGCTCCAGTTATACATTAAACGGTGGTTCTTCCACCAGTGGACCACAAGTAAGTGGTACAACGTCATATGCTACGATCAGCGGAAGAGCATCATCACCTGCTGGATCAAGTTCAGATTCTGTTATAATTGAAGGACGGTGGGTCTTCGTGGAAAAGGTAGAAGAAAATTACACATGCAATCCCGCACCACCTCCTCCTCCACCAAAAGATCCTTTTCAGCCATCGCCAATAAATCCAACAGATCCAATACCTATACCTATCACACCACCACCGGGTGGTTCTTTCTACTAAAAAAGGGGCGAGTTTCTATGATCAAAGATAAAAAAGGTGGTGCAACTTTAGAATTCGCTCTTACATCCATTATTCCCGTTGCCATTATGATCGTTATCTATATGGTTGTTGTTATATTCGGCGCGATCAAAGCAACGGATGAAGCTGCACGTGAAGCTGCGCGAACTTACGCGCGGTATTATTTTATAGACAATGTGCAGGCGCAGAACCTTGCTCGAGAATCAGCTAAAAATGCTTTTCTGGTCAAAGCGCCTCCTGGTTCGACGTTTGTTACAAGTAATGTAAAGTTTTATCAAAGTAACGGTGTCATAAGCACATACCAAAACATGACAGTGAGTGTAGAGACCCGTGTTCCCGTGCCGTTTATCGGTGAACGTTCGTTTATTCGCTCATACACCTTCCCACTCGAAAGCTACAAACGGAAGGAGTCGCTCTGGTAATGCAAATAAACATCCTGAATAAAAAAGGCGGACTCTCTTTATATTGGACGTTCATGATACCCATGTTTCTCTTTCTTGCTCTTTTAATTTTTGAAGCCGCGATTATCATTTATGCAAAACAAACAGCAGATCGTTTTATGGACTCTGCGGCACAGGCCGGTCTTGCTACAGCCCGGCTCATTCCGCAGGGCGTGCCCGTTATATCGGATGGCACAAGTCGGGTCACGCGTGTCGATCTCGATCTTTCGAATATCAGCATTCAACTCGACAGGGTTACGGCAAAAAAAGCTGCAACAGAAACGTTAAGGCGCAATCTTACCAATGCCGGGTGGGGAATCCAATCCGGCGATTCCACTAAATTCGTGCGGATGAATTTAAACAATATCATTGCCTACTCGCTCACATCCGGCAGAACGGACACGATTATCTTTTCTAAACAGCTTGATCGCCCCAGATCAACGGCAAATGATCAGGACATTTATGTTGTAAGAGGTGAAATAACCGTCAAAGCTCCACTTATGGCTTCTTTTTACCAGTCGGTGTTTAAAGGAAACTTGGGCATTGCCAAAGAGCTTACTTTTCCTGTCGAGGGAAAAGCACAAATCAGATATCGAGTCGGGAACAATATATCCAACGAGTTTCCATCGATTCGAATTCGTTAGAAAGGAGGAAAAGCGCATTCATCTCCCGATTCTGTAATAGGGAGTATCCTGCGCTGAAAAAAAGATGAATAAAAAAGGCTCAACAACACTTCAATACGTGATAATCTTC
>PEBX01000017.1 GCA_003050645.1 Candidatus Carbonibacillus altaicus | reverse complement strand
ATTATAACATGATCTACACACATTACAATGATTTTTCCAGAAAAGATTCCGGCTAAAGCCGACGATAAACCCGCCTTTTTACTCGGGCTTAAGCCCGGTAACTTGCGGCGGGTTTAAGGATCGGTCAGGTACAGGTAAATGTGAAGCTACTGCCTCGTTTAAACATAACTACTCAGTCGCCCTGTGCGCCGCGCCCAATTCCATTGAGACTTCAATATCACCACTCCCAGCAAAAGCCACAAAGCAGACACAAGAATGGCATAGGCTATCTCGTTCACGCCATTGAGCATTCCCTTCACAAACCACGCAAGTGGTGACATCACGTTGAAAAAGTGAAATGTCTCAGGAATAAATTTTGGTGGAAGGAAAAAGCCAGAAAAAACAAGCAGATAATATAGCACAATTTCCGTAATTGCTCCGACCCGCTTAAATCGCAAAGACAAGCCGAGCATCACCAAACCCACGCCAACCATACCAAGCAGGCCAACGAATCCGTAAAGAGTGGCAATGAATGCTGTCTGTTTGATTCCACTCCAAAAGGTTGGTATCCCGACAATGACAAGAGCCACACCAAAAAATGTTGATACCCAAATAAGCGAAAAAAAGATTTCAGACACAATAAGACCCAACAGCAACTGCCATTTTCTCGCCCGGGTAGATAGGACTTGCTCCACTGTACCGAGATATGCTTCTTCGAGCGCACTGTTTCCTAGTTTCGCTACGAGGTTAGCGCTCAAATACCATAGGCTGAAGCCAAATATCCGTGTGACCGCTTCGTTCCCATCTTGAATTGGCATAGCATACAACGTTCCCAAGAAGAAAATAAACTTGATACATAGACCTACTAGGAAATCAATCCAATAGCTCCGGAATTCGGCACGCTTTTTCAAGAAAAATGATAGAATCACGCGAAGTACTTCCGCCAACATTCGATAGAACGCACCTCCGTGCGGGACTAATTGGCTTCGGCGGTCATGGAAAGAAACTGCGATTCCAATGCTGCCGCTGTTGATATATCGGCTTTAGTTCCCTCCCATACGATTTCACCCTGTTTCATAATGATGAATCTCGTGCCGACGGCATACGCGAATGGGATATCGTGCGTCGTTATTAGCATCGAACTCGCCGGCAAGAGATTATCGCTCAGCAAGTGTCTCATGTGGTGTTGTGATTCGACATCGAGACCAAGCGTTGGCTCGTCAAGGATCAGAATGGGTGCGTCTTTCATCAGTGAAATGGCTATGGCAAGCTTTTGCTTCATACCCCTAGACAATGACTGTGCCAATGAGTGGGACCGCTCCTGGAGTCCGACCAATTTTAGGACTCTCTCGGCTTTACGATGAGCCTCATTTAAAGAGATCCCATTTAAAAGAGAAAAATACAGGAGGTTCTCATACACAGTCAGGTACGCGTAGGAGTTGTTAACCTCTTCAAAAACTACGGAGGTCACCTTGGACGCGTATTCTGGATATTTTACGACATCAAAACGATTCATTATAATGCGACCACCATCTGGGATAATCAAACCAGTCATACACTTAATCAGAGTTGTCTTTCCGGCACCATTGGGTCCCAAGAGGATGAGCCGTTCCCCTCCATGAAGATGGAGAGAAAATCCGTTAAGGGCTTTTCGGCCGCCGGGATAGAGTTTGACTAAGTCTTCAACCATCAACATAATGACACCCACCCCCGCCAAGAAAAGGCCCAGGATTATACCTGGGCTGTCGGACGTACTTCCTTTAATGCTACCAAACTGCTGGAACCCGAGCAGGCGCTTCCCGCAGTATATCGTCGCGGGTAGGAATCGGAGGCACCTCAGTCAGAGAACCGTTGCCTTCAACCCTATAGAACAGCTCCGTGGAAATACTCGTTGACACTTCTACCATCAGGACTAACGAGGACCACAAGTTAAAGACCCGGAAAAAGTATTGACGAAGAGGAATTTGGTTAAATTCGACGCTTTTAACGAACAAGTCGGGATCGACTGCGGCAACTTCTTTGCACGTATTCATGACTTGAATCAGATCCTGCAGCGGTTTGATTACACGGTAGAATTGATCGCGCTCCCACTTGAAGTATTCAACCAAGTTATGCTGTTCAATGCGGCTGGCAATGTCATCCCACATCTCACGAGAGCGAATCAGGAAGAGATGTTGTTCAAGAAGTTCCCGAAGGTTCCATTCCCTGATTTGAGGTGCAAACGGATTTCCTTTATAACCGAGTTCATCAGTGAGGGTCAGGAGATCGTCATAGGCGTGAATGGTAGTATGAACACCGTCAAGCGTTGCATACAAGTAGGCAATGGCTCGCTCAAGATGACTGACGGCATCTCCCGTGACGCCGTCGATGTGTCGCGCGATGTCCGTCTTACCGGTTGCGGAAATAATTGCCTTCTCTAGTTCCCCGTTCGCCTGCCACAGGTTGGTAATGGCTTGACCGATCGCCCAGGCGCATTGTGCCGAGAGCGCCGTTGTCACACTCACGCCTTTGGTTGGCCGATGGTTAATGCCTCCCACCAAGATCACTTCCTTTCGCCTAGTCTGTGTTCTAGCCGCAGTAGGCACCGATAAGGGGAATAAATATCCAATTCGATGACTCGAGATTGGATATCACCCCCCATGGAGGTACGGATCGTCACCAGAACATTCTGATTATATTTTTAGCACATAGAAGAGAAAAAGTCAAGTGTTCACGATCACTCGTTACTGTCAATATCTCATTGGCTTTTTCCCCTTGTTTTTTTATTTTTTATGAGTCGTGGCCTTGACATGGAGCCTCTGCGCCCCTCATACTCCCCAAAAACGCTGGCGGGCGAAATAATCCCCCTTCGGGGGCGCCCGCTTTCGCAATAGCTTAATGAGGGGCGCCTCTCCATGTAAAGGCTCTCCGTTTCGCTTCGCTTCACTCCGACCCTTCGGGCACGACTCACCTTATTCGTTTTCTGCCACAAACCGCTTACCTATCCACAAAATCTCTTTGCCTAGACTCATCAAAATATGCAGATTATACGTTCTTATTTCATTATAATGCTGAGATCGTCTCATTGATCTTCCGTCCAAATTCCCTAAGCCATGCTTTTGGACCGGTCAGACCAGGCATGTGCGCCTGACACCACTCTCCCGTCTCTTCCTGACGACGTTTGCCCCTTTTTGGCCTCCCTGGACCTTTTTGTTCTGTTTCGTCTACCTTGTTGCTTTGCTGAGGGTCTTCTTCTTTGTCGAGATGAAAGAGCCACTTTTCAACCCCTTCCCATTCCCCATTGAGGACTGCTGCTCTAACTTGCAGCAGGTTTTCTACCCCTTCTTTGCTCCAGCTCATCCCTCTTTTTTTCATTCGGTCTGCTACAAGATTGTCATTGAAGTTTTCGATGTTTCCTATCCCTCGCGCTCCCTCGGGTACTTTGTCACTTCGATTCCGGTAGTCTTTGAGGCTTTCCCAGTTCTTCAGAATCGTTTTTTCTAGCTTCTGGATCTCTTTTCTCTTTTCACTGTCTTTCGCCTCCTTTTTCTTGGTTTCCATCCATTTTTTAAACCCTTCTTTGTCATCTCCTTCAATCATGGCTTCTAGCGTATCCAGCATTGCAGGCTCCCCAAATCCAAAGACTTGTTTAACCCATCGATGAAAGTGGAATTTGTCGATCTGATGTAAGGATCCTGCGTAAAGCTCAGCCCCTTCTTTTCCCAGGATGATCCGTCACTGCCAAAAACGAATAGCCCCACTTTTTCTATTTCAGAAGATAGTTGCCTACTTTCTCCCAATATTCTTTGGAGGAGTTGGTGGTGGCGATCACCTTTGGATTCTTAAGCCGGTATTCTCTTTTGACCGGGTTTTTCGCTTCCCACCCTTCATAAATACATCCGTTTTTGATTTCCAGGGTTGTTCCATATTTCTTCCGGTCTTTTCCTTGCAGACTTACATAGACCCCATCCGATTCAACGAGCACGATCTTGGCTTCCCGCTTCTTTTCGTTCTCCGGCATTTATTTGTTCTCTGTGTTTGTTGATTCGTTCTCCTTGTTCTTGGACCGCTTTGTGAATTCGCTGATGACTTACATGAAGCTCAAGTTGTCCTAGGATACGAGCGCTTTGGCGATAGGAGTTCTGTGTAGCTAAAAATGCCGATATCTGACGTAACGTAGGACTTATGGTTTGTTTGCTTTCAATCCCTAATTTTTCATCGAGTGGGTAGCTCTACCCACCCTTTGTTTGATAGATCCTCCGCCGATACAGAATTTCTCCAAAGAGGGTTTGTATCCCCATTTCTCGAAAGCCTTCGCTTGTTCCGTCGTGTTCTTTGCTTTGGTAGATCAGTTCATCGGCTTGTCGGAGAATTTCTCCCATCAATAAAGCCCCGAGTACTTTTACCATCTTAAAAATTTCCTTCTCCAATTGAGTAAAGTCTACCTTGCCTTCTGCGGCCTGCTGCGATAAGACTGTAGGTGTAATTGAATAATTCCACGAAAAGAGACCTCCTTTAAACAAGGGTGATGCAAGGTCTCTTTTCGACATTTTATGCCCTTTTTCCTGCATCCCAGCCAATGATTATTTTACTCTAACCCGGAAATCATGCTGAAGAAAGTAACAGAGCGCCAAATTGTTGCGCGCAGCGATTGTCCCGGAGAGCGCCAAGGACCTACGGAAGGCTTGCTGGGCTTTCTCAATTTTTCCTTCTAGAAGCCACCGGTGCCCTTCCCAAAAAAGCCCTTCCGCTTCGTTCTGATGATCCGCTTGACCCAAAACGCTCTACGTCCCCCTACGATTGATTCCAAGCGCCTGTCTGATTGTCCACGATAATTATACCAAAAGCTCCTCTTTTCGACACGATCACTGCAAATTAAACAACCCGCTTCGTATTGACATGAATCAAAATGGTCGATATAATCGTTGTCAAACGATGTGTAACCGGTTACAGTCGAAAGGACTGAGCGTCTTGCCCACGATCCGCGATGTCGCCCGCCTGGCCGGCGTATCGGTGGCGACCGTCTCACGCTATTTGAACAACAGCGGCTATATCAGCCAGGAAGCGGCCCAGAAAATTCGCCACGCGATCGAAGCCCTCGACTACGAGCCGAATGTGATCGCCCGCGGCCTTGCCAAAAAGCGGACAAGCACGATAGCGGTCCTGCTCCCGGACATCACCAACCCCTTCTTCGCCGAGCTCGTCAAGTCCGTTGAAGCCAGCGCCCGCGACAGAGACTACAACGTCGTCATCTGGAGCATCGACGAAGGAGAAACAGCAGAACATTCCTTCAACGCTTTCCTCCGCATGCTCCAGTTGCAATACATCGAGGGGGTGGTCATCTCGACGCATACGCTCACGACGAAGCAAGTCGAAGCGCTGAAAAAACTTGCGATTCCGTTCGTTTTCCTCGATCGCCCGGCGCTCGTGACGCCCGCGCCCGTGATTCGCGCCGACAACCGCAAAGGCGCGAGGCTCGCCGTTCGGCACCTCCGTGAGGTAGGCGCGACCCAAATCGCCCATATCGGTGGCCCGCAGGCGCTCCTCCCCGCGCGTGAGCGCCTCCAAGGCTACCTCGAAGAAATCAAAGAGGGAGGACTTGACATGCAGCCTATGATAGTCGAAGGCGATTTTACTTTGGAGGGAGGGATGAACGCAATTTATCGCATCCTCGAACAAGCGCCCGATACCGACGGTATTTTTGCCGCCAACGACCTGATGGCCATCGGCGCGCTGAAAGCGCTACACCGTGCCGGAATTGCCGTACCGGAAGACATTTCGATCATCGGCTTTGACGGCATCTCGCTTACCGCCATGATCGAACCGGAACTCTCCACCATCGCCCAACCGATCGCCGCGCTCGGCGCCCGTGCCGTCGATCGCTTGATTCACCTTGCCGAACACGGCGGCATGGACGAACACGTCGACACGCTCGAGGTCACGCTGATTGCTCGCGCTTCCACACAAAGGGGGCGCCTGCATTGAACGCGGAGAAGAGGATCTTGGTCGTCGGCAGCATCAACATGGATCTCGTCGCCGAGATGACGCGCCCTCCGGTCATGGGGGAGACGGTGCTGGCGAACGCCCTCCATCATCTGCCCGGCGGCAAAGGGGCCAATCAAGCGGTGGCAGCCGCCCGGCTCGGCGCGCGCGTCGTCTTCCTCGGCGCCGTCGGCTCCGACCCGTTTGCCGCCTCGCTGATTGAAAACTTAAAGACCGCCGGCGTGGCGACGCACCGCATCCGGACCGTCGACGGTCCCTCCGGCATCGCCCTCATCACCCTCGCCCAGGGCGACAACCAGATCATCATCTACCCGGGGGCGAACCACGCCTTAAAGCCGGAAGACGTGCTGCAGGCGGAAGAAGAATTCAAAACCGCTCAGGTCGTCCTGCTTCAGTTCGAGATCCCCCTTCCTGTCGTCGCGCAAGCCGCGCGATCGGCGAAGGCGCACGGCCGGCGGGTCATCGTCAATCCCGCGCCAGCGCAGGCGTTCCCGACGGAGTGGTTCCCGTACATCGACGTGCTCACGCCCAATCGCGAGGAGCTTGCGACGCTCAGCGAGATGCCGGTCGAACGGCCTAGCGACGTCGTCCAGGCGATGCGCAAGCTCAAAGCGCAAGGGGCCAGGGCGATCGTCACCACCCTCGGCGATGCCGGCGTGGCTTATTTGAACGCTGACGGAGAGGCCCGCTTCGTCCCCGCCTACGACGTTCCCGTCGTCGATACGACCGGTGCCGGCGATGCGTTCAACGGCGCGCTTGCCGTCGCGCTCGCCGAAGGACGCTCGCTTTATGCTTCGATCGAATTCGCCAACCGTGTCGCGGCGCTCAAGGTGACCCGAATGGGGGCGCAGGCGGGCATGCCCAGGCGCGAGGAGGTCGACGGGAACTTTGCCTGGCGCACGCGTCGCCCGGCGGAAGACGGCTCTGGGAGCGAATGATGAGGCACGCATCAACGACGCACATGAGGGATAGGGAAAATACACATGATGGAGGTGAAATCACATGATGGAGGTGAAATCGGTGCATGCGGACGCCCTTCGGCGCTTTTTGATCGACACGGATACGGCCTCCGACGACGCCGTCGCGTTGTTGATGGCTTTGCGCTATCCGGTCATCGAGATCGAGGCGATCACCGTGGTCGCCGGCAATGTGCCCGTCGAACAAGGCACCCAAAACGCGCTGTATACGGTCGAGCTTGCAGGAAAGCGCGTGCCCGTCCACATGGGGCTGGCGAAACCGCTCCTTCGCCCGCTGGAGAGCGCGGAATGGGTCCACGGGCAAGACGGCATGGGCGACATCGGCCTGCCGCTCTCGGGCAAAACGCCGGCGCCGGGTCATGCGGTCGACGTCATCATCGATACGCTCAAGCGACACCCGGGTGAAGTCACCGTCGTCACGCTCGGCCCGCTCACCAATCTCGCCGCTGCGCTCATCAGGGAACCCGGCATCGCCAAGCTGCCAAAAGAAGTGATCATGATGGCCGGGACGGGGCAAGGACCTGGCAACGTCACGCCGCTCGCCGAATACAACGTCTGGGTCGATCCGGAAGCGGCCAAAATCGTTTTCGCCTCAGGGATGCCGCTTAAGCTCGTCGGCTGGGACGTCTCGCGCGGCTACGCGGTGATCACTCCGGAAGAGGCTCAGGCGATTCGGGCGATCGACACGCCGTACGCCCGCTTCGTCGTGGACATCCAGGCGGCGCTCAGCCGTTTCTGCCGGACGGTGACGCGCCTGGAAGGGTTCAATCTGCCGGATCCGATCACCGTGGCGATCGCGCTCGAACCGGAGATCGCGACCGTTTCCCGCCGCCTTTTCGTCGACGTCGAGCTCGGCGGCGAATGGGGCCGAGGACAGACGGTCGTCGACCATCTCGGCGTGACCGGTCGGGACCCGAACGTCGAGGTGGTGTTGCAAGCCGACCGGAGACGTTTTCTCGATCTTCTCCGTCGCTCCGTTCAGGATTGAGCCGTTTTACTCAACCAATCCAACAAGCTTAAAAGGGGTTAAACAGGTTTCGCCTGTCGTTGATGGAGTTCACCCTATAAATGTTCACTTCAATGTCGGGCATTTAAAGCGTCTGACCGCAGTGATCGATTCAGGTACAGAGTCACGTGAAGCCCTTGATGAGGGGGGCGTATCCTGACTAATTCAGATTTGAAGGGAAGAGCGGGAAAAACGAGGGGGAGTATCATGACCATGAACAAAATCATTATTGACACCGATGTTGGCAGTGACGTGGACGACGCAATGGCACTCTCACTGGCGATGCGGTCTCCGGAAATTCAGATCGTGGGTATCACAACGGTATACGGCGACGTAACCATTCGTTCGCGCGTGGCAAAGAAACTGTTGCATCTCGGCGGATGTACTTCAGTCCCTGTTTATCCGGGCATTCGTGATCCCTTACTCCGCAACAGGGAAATTTTCTGGGCCGGACATGAGAGCATGCTGCTTCAAGACGAAGAGGAGCTGAACATCGAGGACAAGCATGGCGTGGACTTTATCATTGAAACGATTATGAATCATCCCGGCGAGATTACGCTCGTAACGATCGGACCGTTGACCAACATTGCAGCGGCGATCATCCGGGAGCCGAAGATCGTTCAAAATGTCAAGGAAATTATTTTGATGGGTGGAGTTTGTCGACTTGGCAGTAATGGGGCTGACCTTCCGGTTACCGAACACAATGTCAGAAGCGATCCAGAGTCGGCATCCTTGGTTTTTCGCAGCGGCGCACCCATCGTCATGGTTGGATTGGATGTGACGCTGAAGGTCAAAATCAGTGCTGAAGTGCAAAAGAAGCTGAAAACATCCGGTGATCCGCTTAACATGGCATTGGCTGATGCCCTGGGACGATGGTTAGACTTCCGGCAGAGAGACTGGACAGCAATGCACGATCCGGTGGCTGTTTCTTTGTTGATTGACCGCTCTTTGGTGACCACCAGAAAAATGAACGTCTGGGTGGAGTACGATCATCGGCATCCCACTGGCCAAACAGTTGCCGTACCGGCCGACGACGGAAATGTTGAGGTTTGTTTGGATGTGGACAGTCCAAGATTTTTGTCTCTGTTCACGCAAAGATTGCTAGATCGATAAATGTATCTGGGGGGATAGTACATCATGAAAAAAGGTCTGTCCGTTTTAGCCGTTACGTTATTGTTTGTTTTTCTGTTGTCGGGTTGCTTTAGCAACAATAGGAACGAGAATTCGCAGCAAAATGTTTCAGATGGAAATAGTGGTGGAGGCACCGAGTCAACGGAAATCACCTTCCTGGTATTGGACGCATGGGCCGAGCAGGCTAAAAAAGTCATTGAGGCTTTCGAAGCGGAAAATCCCGATATTAAAGTGAAAGTTGAAGTACAGCCTTTCTCTCAAATATTTGAGGCAATTGAAGTACAAATGAAATCCGGAAAGACGAGTTTTGACGTATTTCCAGTGGACAGCCCGTTGACCACGAACTACGCCATCAAGGGATTTTTGGCTCCGTTGGATCCTTATTTTGACGACTCTATGAAGACATTGTGGCTAGATACTGCCTTGCAAGCCGGCACTTATAACGGGCAACTGATGTCGGCCCCCATGAACACTTCCAGTCAAGTGTTATTCTATAACAAAGACCTCTTTGAACAGCGCGGCGTTACACCGCCTCCTTCAGATGATCCGAGCCACAGATGGACATGGGAGCAATTGGTCGAAGCAGCTAAACAACTGACCTACGATACCAACGATGATGGAACTCCGGATATTTACGGTTTCTCCTTCGACCAGATCGATCGGCCGTATCAATTGCTGCCGCTGGGTCAAAGCTTAGGTGCCGAACAAGTTATCAGCGATGACGGCCTCGTCTCAAAAGGTTACACCAATTCTGAGTCGATGGTACAGGGCTCGATATTTTACTACGATTTGTTTAACACATGGAAAGTCAGCCCGAAAATCCCGCAAGAGTTGAGCCGGGACTATTTTAAAACGGGCAAAGTGGCCATGTTCCTCGGCACCACTGCCACGATGCACATTTTCAAGGACAAAATCAACTTAGGCGTTTCGTATCACCCGTACTTTGAAGGCAAAAAAGTGGTTACACCTACAGGAAGTTGGCACTTGGGGATATCCGCCTACTCCAATAAGAAGGAGGCTGCTGGGAAGTTTATACAGTTCTTTTCGGTTGGAAAAGGAGCTGAAATTTGGTTGAAAGAGTACGGGCAAATTCCGGCTCTCAAGAGTTTGTTGAAAACCTTAAACGAGCAAGTGGAACCGGGCAGCATCGAATCGCAAGTGTTCAAGATTGCCTCGTACGAGGTCGAAAATACTGCTGTTCTCAGACCTCGCACTCCCGGCTATCTGGAGTGGGAAAGCATTCTGAGGTCCGCGTTTGAGGATATTAAAAATGGGGCTGACCCAAAAACAGCTCTTGACAACGCAGTGGAGATCATCGACAAACAGTTAGTCAAATACAAATCGGCGGTTAAACCGTAATAACACTAGCCGGAAAGTGAGGAAGTTAGATGACACCCAGCTTCCTCACTTTTCCACTCCCATTCCATGTCAGAAAGGTCGTGACATCTCTTGATTAGCAATAGCAATGCAAACATGAGAAAAGGGTCATCTCGTTTATTTCGGCCAAAGCGGATTTTGGGAGATAAAAGTGTTCCGTACCTGTTTCTTTTCCCCGCTATGCTAGGCATATTTATTTTCAAGCTTTATCCTATCATCGAAGCGTTAAAGGAAAGCTTATTTGCGCCAACTTTTGTTGGGGCAGGGAAAAAATTTATTGGACTCGGGAATTATACTACATTATTTCTCGATCCTCAATTTTGGAACTCAGTTAAAGTGACCTTGCTCATGAATGTCGTCATTAATCCGTTGCAGGTTGTTTTGGCGTTGTTGTTAGCCCTTTTACTGAACCTCCGTTTAAGGGGCATCGGAATTTTTCGTTCCGTTCACTATGTTCCAATCGCGGTTTCCGTTCCGATCGCCAGTGTGATATGGAATGTGATGCTCAACCAGGACCAAGGGATCATCAACTCCATGCTGAATGCACTTGGTCTACCGCAGCAGCCGTTCCTCGGAAGCAAGGATCAAGCTTTGTGGTCGATCGTTGGTATCGCCACTTGGCGCGGAGTCGGTTACTGGGCGATCTTCTTGCTTGCTGGATTGCAGGAAGTGCCGAAAAACTTGTATGAGGCGGCAGCAATCGACGGTGCCAATATATGGCAAAGGTTCAGGAACGTGACGTATCCGCTCATCAAACGCCCTTTGATTTTTGTTATCGTATCGGATACAATTATAAACTTTCTAATGTTTGCGCCCATGTATCTCCTCACCCGCGGGGGACCGGAGAACAGCACCAACGTCTTGATGTACGAAAGCTACAAGAGCGCTTTCGTTTACTCGGACTTTGGCAGAGCCTCTGCACTCGTTGTGATACTGCTTTCCATCGTTTTGCTGGTCATCGCTGCCCAATTCAGGCTATTTAAGGCGGATCATTAATTGAGATGAGGAGGTACTGCGTTGAAATACCAATGGAAAACCACGCTTTGGAAAACCACGCTTTACGCGGTTCATCTCATGTTGGTGGCCATCGTATGCTTTCCTTTGATTTTTGCGCTTGTATCGTCTTTCCGACCGCTGGCTGATGTTTTCCGCTACGTTTCGCCCATTACTTGGAAAACTTTTTTCCCCGTCGATTTTACCTGGGAAGCGTATAACAATTTGTTTGCTTTGCGCGGTTTCGGACGGGTCATTTTTAACACGGTCTATGTGACGATGATGACCGTCCTCTTCGGCGTGCCTATTAATGCGATGGCCGCTTTCGCGTTAGCCAAATTCATATTCAAGGGCAGAGAGTTGTTGTTCCTGATCGTTTTGTTCTCGTTTATGATTCCGTTTGAGATAATCGCCATTCCGCTTTATAGTATCGTGAACAATCTCGGATGGATCGACACGTATAAAGGACTGATTATACCCGGGATAGCAAACGGCATGGTCATCTTTCTTTTCCGACAGTTTTTTCTAGATCTTCCCGATTCAATTATCGAATCGGCGCGGATAGACGGGGCATCCTGGTTGCGCATATTTTTTCAGATCATCTTGCCACTCAGCAAACCGGTCACGGTCAGTGCGGCGTTGCTGACGTTTATCTATCAGTGGGAATCGTTTATGTGGCCGCTGATCGTGACACGATCGGAAAGCCTCCGGGTCATTCAGGTCTCGATCAGTTATTTCACGACGGAATTCGCGACATATTGGAACGAAATGTTTGCAGCTTCCATCCTTGCGATTTTACCTCCGATCATCTTGATTTTGGTGCTCCAACGCTATTTTATTGAAGGTATTGCCAGCACAGGTTCAAAGGAAGGATAATCTTAGAGTATAAACTGGTAGTGTCAAAAGCCCCTGCAGGTGCAGGGGCATATTTTTGTGCGCCCGGCATGGGCGCTGTCTATAGGGTGAAAGTCCCGAACGGCGAAGGCAGCAGTAGCCGTAGCTTAAGGCAAGGGTGTCCGTCGTGAGGCGGAATCCGAAGGAAGCCGGCGGCAAATCTCCGGTCTGAGGAACACGAACTCCATATGAGGCCAGTCGCGGTTGGATGAGTCTGCAAAACAAGACGAAGCCCTTGCTGCCGAAGACCGCGACGGGTAAATGGAGCAGATGGATGGAGAGAAAGATAGCGCTCTTACCCGTAGAGATCTGCCACGGACGAAGTAACTTCGTAACCCGCACCGAAAGGTGCGGCTGAAGTGGCAGAAGTCAGCAGATGGCATAGTAAACTTCCGGTGGCTAACGAAAGCGAAGGCCCAAACGTGAAGCGAGGGATAGAATTTGGCAAGCTCGAACTCAAAGCGTAGACAGCAGAATACTTCGCAAGAAGCCTTCCCGCGGCAGGATGTGGTGAATACACAGGGGGCCACGGGTCAAGGGCCGAGTTTTGGGTCGGCGCAAACCGAAGGATTAGCCCCGAGCGAAGGTATCGGACTGCTGCAGAGAATGCTGGAGCGGGAAAACATGCTTCAGGCATTACGGCATGTGGAGGCGAACCGGGGATCGATAGCATGACGTTAAAAGACCTCCGGCAATATGTCAAGGAAAACTGGGCAAGCATCAAGGAAGCCTTGCTAAAGGGAACCTACAAGCCAAGTCCAGTCCGGCGGGTTGAAATCCCCAAACCAGCAGGCGGAACGAGACAACTAGGAATTCCCACCGTCATAGACCGTCTCATCCAGCAGGCACTTAACCAAGTCCTAACCCCAATCTTCGACCCGGACTTCTCACCATATAGTTATGGCTTTAGGCCGGGAAAGAGGGGGCATGACGCAGTTCGTCAAGCTAGGGAATACATTCAATAAGGTCACAAGGTAGTGGTGGATATCGACCTGTCTAAGTTCTTTGACCGTGTCAATCACGACATTCTCATGGCGAAAGTGGCTAGGAAGGTCAATGACAAGCGCGTTCTCAAACTCATTCGAGCATACCTAGAATCGGGCGTGCTCGTAAGCGGTGTAGTAGTCAGGTCGGAAGAAGGCACGCCGCAAGGGTCTTTATGCGAAGCTTTGCATAAGCCTCCTTGCGGCGTACCCAGGTCTGACCGCCTGACCGTTCCTTCTTCCATCACTCCGGCTTTGAGCCACTTCCGTACCAACTTCAGGATGCGCCGGTCACTGATTCGCATTTCCAGCAACTTCATGAGCTTCTCCTGGTTGATGCTGTCGAAGTAGCCTTGGATGTCTACGTCGACGACCCAATGGCCTTTGCGGTTGCATGCTTTCCGGATCCGGTCCAGCGCCTGTTTCGCGCTTCGCTTGGGTCGAAATCCGAAGGACGACTCTTGAAAGTCGGCTTCAAAGATCGGTTCAATGACCAGTTTGGTTGCCATTTGGATGACGCGGTCCCGAACCGTGGGAATACCTAGCGGCCTTTGCTTTCCATCCTTCTTCGGGATGTACTGCCGCCTGACGGGCTGGGGGTGATATTTGCCTTCTTTCAGTAGGCGCTGGCATTCGGAGAGAAATGGATATTCCCCTTGCTTTACAATGTCCGCCAGGGTTTCTCCATCCACGCCTGCCGCCCCTTTATTGGCCTTCACTCTCCGCCACGCTTCCCACAAGACATCCTTCCGGTACACCTTGTCATACAGGGCATGGAATCGACGCTTCTTGTTTTCCTTGGCCGCATGACCTAGTTTCTCTTGGAGTTGTTAAACCTTTTCCATTGGTGTCGTTAGCCTTCCGGCATTCACTGACTCGTACCTCCTCGAAAAACATGAACGAAGCAGGGCCCCTTCCCTCCCACAGGTTGTGTTGTCCTGTGTTCCTTGGTAGTATGGGCCCCTCGGACTCCCTTCCTGCAGGTCGCTCATTTCACCTTTTGGGCTTATAGAGGGCCTCTTTACGGATTCATCTCCGTGCAGGGGAGGGCCTCCCCAGTTCACCACATCCTCTTTCCTGTCATGCCGCTCCCTCTACGCCGGAGGATTCTTCGCTACAGCTCCAAGTTCCAAGTAGCTTCCATGGCCTTCGCCCATGTGCGCGGGGCTCGGCTTCCTCTCTTTCCTCTCGCGAGGCCTTTTTGACGACGCGGCAGGATTCACTTGATGTTACGGCCTGACCTGTTGTTCGCCCTGTCTCTGACAGGTACTTTCGTCGATGCGCTTCTGCTCACGGATTTCGTCGTGCGCAGGCATCCAAGCTACACGGGGGCTTGGCCCCTCCCGTGACCGGACTTTCACCGGCTAGAAGATGCGTGCTTCTGGGCACGCCACAAAAACAAAAGCCCCGAAAAAAACGGGGCTTTGCCAACAATCTGAGAGCGGAAGCCGCTCTCTAAACTTCTGTAATCGAGCCAACTTCAGGCAACGGCAAGATTATATAAGCGCGCCCAACTTCTGCGAGATTTGCGACGCGGCTTCTTTCACATATTGAATCGTGGAGGCAACGACGTCATCGTTTAAACGGTGAATCGGTCCCGCCACCGATAAGCTCGCCACCACACGCTGCTGCGTATCGAGAATGGGGGCGGCCACGGCGAATGCGTCGGTGTCCACCTCGCCGAGCGTGATGCAATAGCCGTCTTTGCGGATTTGCTCAAGCTGCGCCTGCAGCGCCTGTTTGTTCGTTTCCGCCGGAAACATCTTCGACACTTCTTCGATCGTCTTTTCGCTCTCAAAAGCCAGCAACGCCTTGCCCGAAGCTCCGGAGTACAGCGGCAGCACCCGGCCGTTCTCGATCGACATCCGGATCAGCCTGCGGCTTGTCACGTTCTCGATGCAAACCGCTTTGGAGCCGGCGCGGACAAACAAGACGGTCGTTTCGTTCGTGCGGTTCGTCAGCTCTTCCATCACCGGCCGCGCAATGGTCAGAAGTTCTCGTTCGACTTGCTGGGACAGGCTGCGCGCCAGATCGAATATCCTTAAGCCCAGCCCGATCCGCCCTCTGCCTTTGCGTTCCACGAAGCCGTTCTTTACGAGCGTTTGAATGAATCGATACGCCGTGCTTTCCGGGATCGAGACCTTCTCGGCGATTTCGCTCACGGTAAGCGTCGACCTTGACTCCGCCAGCACGAATAAAATATCAATCGCGCGGCCTAACGTTTGCGTTCCGCTCAAAATATCACCCCAGAAAAAAACGATGGTCTGATAACGCCCTCATTATATCACACCCGATGCTCGCCGCGCGCTTTTAACATCGCTCTTTTCTCCAATAAAAGCAAAACCTGGTTGGTCGCAACCGCAAGAGCCGATACGAACAGCGTTCCCCAGACAATCTTCGGCGCCGAGTTTTGATACAACCCTTCGAACAAAACGACGCCGAGGCCGCCCGCGTTCACCCAAGCCGCAATCGTCGCGATGCCGATGACCGAGACCGATGCGACGCGGAGACCGCCAAGGATAACGGGCAGCGCAAGCGGGAGCTGGATCTTGTAAAACAACTGCCGATTGTTGAACCCCATGCCCCGTCCCGCCTCGATGACCGCCGAATCGATGGACTGAAACCCGGAAATGACGCTCCGGACGAGTATAAGCTGGCTGTAGATGACCAGCGCAATGATGGCAGGCTTCGTCCCCAGGCCAACGAGAGGGATCAGCAGCGCGAACATGCCCAAGCTCGGAACGGCGTAGATGATGCCGAGCGCCGACATGACCGGAATGGAGATGCGCTGGTGGCGCGACAAATAATAGCCGACCGGAAGCGCGATCAGCAGCGCGATCAGCAGCGAGACGAACGTCAGCACGAAATGCTCCATAAGCAGCGTGAACAATTCGTCGTAATGGTTGAGAAAATAGTTCATCATCGCTCCATCACCCGCTGTTTGCCGTTTTGAGCTGCTCGAGCGTCACTTTGCCGACCGGCTTCTCCTCGCCGTTCACGACGGCGACATAAGGAGCATCGTGCTGGAGCAGCTTTTGCAGGACCGTTCTTAAGCTGTCCTGGCCGCGCACGCGCGGAACGTTCTCCGTCCTCGCCGCCGCGTCCGCTTCCGTCCAGGCGAGCATATGATCTTCCGCCTTCATCAGTTGCAGCCGCTGGAACAAATCATCGGCTTGAATGAGCCGACTGACGAATTCGTTGGCCGGACGGGTTACGAGGTTCAACGGCGGGTCGTACTGCTGGATCGAACCTTCGTTCATGACCACGATGCGGTCTCCCAGTTTGAAGGCCTCGTCCACGTCATGCGTGACGAATAGAATCGTTTTGCCGAGCTTCTTCTGGATTTCGAGAAAATCGTCCTGCAGCTTGGTGCGCGTAATCGCATCGATCGCGCCGAACGGCTCGTCCATCAGCAGAACGGCCGGGTCGCCGGCCATCGCCCGGGCGATCCCGACGCGCTGCTGCTGCCCGCCGGAAAGCTGACGCGGATAACGCGTTTTATAGCTCGGCGGAAGATGGACGAGGTCCATCAAATAGTCGACGCGCTCGCTTATTTTGCGGCGGTCCCAGCCCAGGATGTTCGGAACCGTGGCGATGTTTTGCTCGATCGTCATATGCGGAAACAAGCCGACCTGCTGGATGACGTATCCGATGCTCCGCCTCAGCTCCGTTGCCGGCATCTCCCGAATGTTTTTGCCAAATAGCGAAATGGTGCCGGAGGTCGGCTCGATGATCCGGTTGACCATCTTCAGCAGCGTTGTCTTTCCCGACCCAGACGCACCCAGGATCGTGACGAACGACCCCTGCTCGATAACCAGGCTCGTTTCGTTTACGGAAGGCTTGGTTGCTTTCGGGAACGTTTTGGTCACCCGATCGAAGACGATCGCTTCTTTCTTCATCATCAATCAACTCCTACAGGAGAAGTCTCCCCCGATAACGGAGGAGACCCGCAAATATCACGATTACATTATTTCAGGAAGCCTTCTTTTTCCAAGAACGCCTTCGCTACTTCCTCGTACTCTTTTTTGTGAATGTCGACCTCGGCATTCAGGTTTTGAACGGTCTCGTTATCGAGCTTGGCGGACACTGCGTTGAGCACTTCCGCGATCTTCGGGTCTTTGTTCAGCACTTCCTCGCGGATAACCGGAGCGACGTAGTACGGCGGCCAGAACTTCTTGTCGTCCTCCAGCAGCACGAGGTCCTTGTTCGTCAAATCGCCGTCCGTCGTAAAGCCGACGGTGACGTCCGCTTCCCCGTTCAGAATGACGCGGTATTTTACGCCGTAGTCGAACAGCTTGATGCTTTTGAAGTCCATTTTGCCGTAGAAGTCGTTCAGTCCCTTCAAGCCGTCCTCGCGCTCTTCAAATTCGGGAACCGCGGCAAGCCTGAGCTCGGGCGCCAGCTTCGGCAGGTCGGAGATTTTGTACAGGTTGTACTTCTCAGCGACCTTCCTCGTCGTCACGAGGCCTTGCGAGTCGTTGGCGTTCGTCGGCTCGAGCCAGATGAGCTTGAACTTTTCTTTGTAGCCTTTGGACACTTCATCATAAACTTCCTTGGCGTCCGACTTCGGCGGAAGCTGAAGCACGTTGATCAGGCCGGTGCCGGTATATTCCGGATACATGTCGATATCGCCGTTCTTGAGCGCTTCGTGCGCAACGAGCGTGCCGCCGAGATTGAGCTTTCGTTTGACCTTGTAGCCGGCGTTCTCCAGCGCGAGCGAGTACATTTCGCCCAGAATGAGCGATTCGGTAAAGTTTTTCGAGCCGACGGTAATTTCCGGCTTGTCCGACGAAGCGTTCTTCGATCCGCATGCGCTGACGACAAGCGCGGACGCCAGGATCAGGCAGGCCAGGGAGAATGCTTTTTTCTTCATGTTGGTTGACTTGCTCCTTTCAAGTTAGGATCTTTGAAACCGGGTTGCCGCTCTTTCGATTCCCGCAAATCCGACTTCGGACAGGATTGCCAGTATCGCGACGGGCACCGCTCCGACAAGCAGCAGCGAGAAATTGTACATTCCGAGACCGTTAATGATGAACGTCCCGAGTCCGCCTCCGCCGATAAAAGCTGCCAGTGTCGCGCTGGCCACCACTTCGACGGCCGCCGTCTTCAAACCGGAAAGCATGATGGGCACGGCGAGCGGAAATTCGATTTTGCGCAAAATCATGCCCGGTCCCATCCCCATGCCGGCCGCCGCTTCGAGGACGAAGGGTTCGATCCCGCGAAAGCCGATGTACGTATGGATGAGGATCGGCGGGCAGGCCAGGATGGTCAAGGCAACGAGCGCCGGCGCGAAGCCGGTTCCCATCAGCGGCAAGATGATGACGAGAATCGCCAAGCTCGGAATGACTCTAAGCGAATTGAACACGCCCATGATCGTGCCGGTCAGCCATTGCTTCTTGGCGCTCACGATCCCGAGCGGAACGCAAATCGCCGTCGCGATGAGCAGGGCGAGCAGGCTGAGCGACAGATGGACGCGCACCGCTTCCCAGAACCTGTCGCCGTTGTTTAGCACGTACTCGTATGCCCCGGTCAGGACATCCATCCGAATCCCTCCTTTCCAGCCTGTATAATTTATCAATTATTGATAATTTATTTACTTTTATATAATAATCAATAAAATCAAGAAAGTCAATCGGAATTACATCATCTTGGTTATGTGCGGTTTGCGAGCTTTAGCAACGCGTTCAGCAGCACATTCGCTCCGGCCGCACAGTCGTCCGGACTGCTCAACTCCGACGGATGATGGCTGATCCCGTCTCGGGAACGCACCAGAATCATCCCGACTTCGCACAAGCCGCGGATCGCCGCGGCATCATGGCCCGCTCCGCAAACGAGGGCCTGCACGGGAATGCCGGAAGCGAGGCAGCTTTGCTCGATCGCTTCAAGAACGGCAGGACCGCAGCTTACGGGCGCTTCCTCGTCGAGCACGTCGATGACCGGCTCCAGCCGCCTTCGCTTGCACACCGCATGGATTTCGCCGCACAGATCGCGCTTCATGCGCTGCAGCGTCGCGGAGTCGTCATGACGCAAATCGACCGTAAACGACGCTTCCCCCGGAATCACGTTGATCGCGCCCGGCGCAAGCAACATCGTACCGACCGTGGCGACCCCTCCGTACCGGAGCGCCGTCCGTTCCGCCGCCAGCAGCGCTTCCGCGGCCGCAACTGCCGGATCGCGCCGCAGCGCCATCGGCGTCGTCCCGGCATGATCGGCCCTCCCTTTCAACGTAACGCGCAGCCAGCAGTGGCCGTAGATGGCGGTCGCCATGCCGACGGGAGCCTGTTTTTCCTCCAGTACCCGTCCCTGCTCGATGTGAAGCTCCACGTACGCTTTCACCGTTTTCTTTTCGCGCCGCGCGTAGGCAATCCGCTCCGGATCGAGCCCGGCGCGTTCGAAGGCTTCCCGCAGCGTAATGCCGCGGTCATCCGCCGCGTCGAGCCATTCGCCGGTCCACGCGCCCGCCATCGCCCGGCTTCCCAAGTAGCCGACGCCGAAGCGCACGCCTTCCTCATCGGTGAAGCAGACGACTTCAAGCGGATGCCGATGCCGGATGCCGCGCTCTTTGATGGTCCGCAGCACTTCGATGCCGCCGAGCACCCCAAGCGCTCCGTCGAAGATGCCCGCTTGAACGACCGTGTCGATGTGAGAGCCGGTCATAACCGCAGGCAACCCGGGCCGGTCGCCCTCCAGACGCCCGATCAGGTTGCCCGCCTCGTCCCGGCGAACCATCAGGCCCGCTTCCTTCATCAAGCCTTCGACGTACGCTCTGGCGGCCATGTCCGGCTCCGTAAGCGACAGCCGCGTGACGCCGCCTCTTTTATCTTGACCGATTTTGCCAAGAAATTGTAAGGTGCCCCACAGCCGGTCTTTGTTGACTTCGTAAGCGCCCGCCACCGCGTTCACGCCTCCCCTCCCGGCGCGGGAGCATCGTCAAAGGACAATACCGCCCGCGCCAGCGCTTCCACGCCAGCCGCAACGTCTTCGAAATCGGTCCATTCCTCAGGACAATGGCTCCTTCCGCCGCGGCTCGGGACGAAGATCATGCCGATCGGGGCGATTCTCGCGATTTGATTCGCATCGTGCCCCGCTCCGCTCGGCAGCATCGCCGTCGGCGCGACGCTAGCGCAGGCTTCGTAGATGCGCTCCTTGACCTTCGGCTCCACCGGAATCGCCTCCGATTTCGAGAGTGGCTCCAATCGGAGGTCTAACCCTCTCGCAGCGGCGATCTGCGAAGCTTCCTCGGCGAAAGCACGGTAAATCTCCTCGCATACACTCGTATCCAGCGAGCGGATTTCCATATCGAAGATGACTGCGCCCGGCACGACGTTCGAAGCGTTCGGCTCGTTGGTCAGCTTTCCGATCGTGCCGACGACATCCGCCGCGTACGTTTGCTTGCAAAGACGCTCGAACGCGAGCCCGATTTCGCAAAAGCCGGCGAGCGCGTCGCGACGCATGCTCATCGGCGTCGTGCCGGCGTGGTTCGGCTCTCCCGCAATCGTCGTGCGATAGCGGTGGATGCCGACGATGCCCAGGACGACGCCGAGCTTATGGCCGGTCTGCTCCAGCACCGGTCCCTGCTCGATGTGCAGCTCGAGGTAAACCGCCGCGCTACCGGGCTTTCGCGCCTGAACCGCCAGCTTCTCGGGCGAGCCACCCTGCCGCGCGATCGCTTCCCGCAGCGTCAGCCCCGACGCGTCCGTCCGCTCCAGCATCTCGTCCGGCAAATTGCCGACCATGCCCCGGCTGCCGACCGTCGAAATGCCGTACTCGCTCGGCTCCTCCGCCGTGAAGTCGACGACTTCGAGCGGGTGCCGCAGCGCAATGCCGTTCTCCTTGAGCAGCCGCGCAATTTCGATGCCGGCCAACACGCCGATAATGCCGTCAAAACGGCCGCCTCCGGTTACGGTATCGGTATGCGAGCCGATCATGATGGGCGGGAGGCTCGGATCGCTACCCGGCAGCAAGCCGATCAGGTTGGACGCCGCGTCCACATGCACCGTGAGGCCGGCTTCCCGCATACGCTCCGCAAGCCAATTGCGGCTGCGGTCATACCAAACGGTGAATGGCCTTCGGGTCCAGCCGGGCTTAGTCTCGTCGACGAAGCCCGACAGCGCTTCGATGTCCGAACGCAACCGGTCGGTGTCAGGCTTCAGCCTTGTCGCACGATTTCCCACATCCACAAGTGGCCACTCCTTCCCGCTTATCAGCTATGCGCCGCAGGCACGAACCGGCCGTGGCCGGCTTCGCCGACGACATCGCCGTCATAGACGAGCGTGCCGCGCACGAACGTATGCGTCACTTTGCCGCGCATCGCCATGCCGTCATACGGGCTCCATCCGGCGCTGGACTGCAGCTTGCGCTCGTCCATCACCCAGCTTGCGTCCGGGTCCAGCACGACCAGATCGGCATCGTAGCCGACGCCGATTTTGCCCTTGCGGTGACCGAGTCCGAATACGGTAGCCGGATTCTCGCACAGCAGCCGCACGAGCTCCGTTATCGCGAGTCTGCCCTTCGCCACGCCTTCGCTGTAGACGACCGGCAGCAAATGCTCGACGCCCGGAGCGCCCGATGCGTTGCTGAAAATGTCGTCGTGCGTTTTCCGCTCGAGCAGCCACGGAGCATGGTCGGACGTAATCATATCGATCGCGCCCTTGCGTGCCAGTTCCCACAGCCCCTCGACGTCTTCCCTGGAGCGAAGTGGCGGATTGATCTTGCCTTTGCCCTTAAGCCGCGGCATATCTTCCTCGCTCAGCGTCAAATAATGCGTGCACGTCTCGGCCGTAATGCGTGCGCCTTGCGACCGGAAATAGTCGGCCAGGTGAAAAATCCGCGGATACGTGCAGTGGTAAAGATGCAGCTTAACTCCCGTCTCGTAGGCGAGCTCCATGGCGGTCAGCGCCGCCGTCGATTCGCTTACCTTCGGCCGGCTCCAGCCGTGCGCGCGCGGATCGCTGCCCATCGACTTGTACTTCTCGATATACCTGCGCACAATCTCGTCCGTTTCCGCATGGACGCCGACCGGACAGCCCGTCTCCGCGATAACCGCGAACGAATCGAGCAGTTGTCCGTCGTCGATGCGCGGAAAGCGGAACGAATCAGTATTGAACATCGACACCTTGAATCCGCAGGCGCCGGCTTCCGCCAGCCGGCGTATGTCGTCATAGCCGTCCTGCTTGTGAATCGTGGCGAGCATCGCCACATCGACGATCGACTCGCGCTCGAGCCGCGCCCGTTTTTCTTCGAACAAATCCGGCGTGCAGATCATGCCTGTCGCGTCGTAGGGCATCTCGATGATCGTCGTCACCCCGCCGGCCGCAGCCGCCCGGCTCGCCGTGTAAAACCCTTCGTCAAGCGAGCTGTAGCAATGCACATGCGCGTCGACGGCGCCCGGCAGGACGAACTGTCCTTCCGCGCGCACGATCCGCTTCGCCGATTCCGTCACGCTGCCTTTGGCGCCGATCTTGACGATTTTTCCGTCCATTACCGCAACCGCGCCGTCATACAAAATGCCTTCCGGCAGCACGATGTCGCCGTATACGATCAAGTCATATACCTCACTCATTCGCCGCCATTCCTCCTTTCGTCCGCTTCAGCAGCTCCGAGCTAGCAAGCAGCTTGTACACGGCTTGAATGTCGGGAGTCAGAAAACGGTCCTGCGACAGCACCGGCACCACGGAACGAATGGCCGCATAAGCCTCCCGGGTGCCTTGTCCGAGCCGGACCGCCTCCCGCAAATCAATCGCCTGCGCCGCATGCATCGCTTCCATGCTCAAGATGTAATATAATCGATCGATGATTTCCGCTGTCTTGCGAACGACGAGCGGCGTATTGTTCGCATGATCCTCCATGTCGCCCGAAAGGGAAAAATAATCGGCCGATACCGGATTAGACAAATGGCGGATTTCCGCATCGAGCGACGTGAACGTTTTTTGAATCGTCCCATACGCGATCGCCAACGCCGGATCCGGAGACAAAAACCTCGGCAGCCCGGTAAATTGCGGCGTTCCGAGCTTGATGGCCCGGTAGCACGATATTTTCGAGACATGGCTCAGCGCAATGCCGAGCATTTCAAAAGCGAGCGTCCATGCCGTCACATCGAAGTTCGACGACGGGACGATTCGCTGCTCGTCCGCAAGCAGGCACGGGTTGTCGTCCGAGCTGTTAAGCTGAACGAGCAGCAGCTTGCACGCATAGGCGAGCGAGTCGCGGGCGGCGCCATGCACATGGCAGGCGGAGCGAAAGCTGAGCGGATCCTGGATTTTGCTTGACGTATCCAGCTCCGGCAGGTCGCCGCCCGCAAGCAAGCTGCGGACGAACGCCGCGCTTTCGGCGGCTCCCTCGTAGGGCCTTAGCCGATACGCTGCTTCATCCAGCGGGCTGATGCAGCCCCTGATCGCTTCGAGCGACAAGGCGAATACGATGTCCGCCGTCTCGAGCAGCCTTGCGGCTTCCCCGAGCACAAGCGCGCCAATGCCGGCCGACAGCGCGTTCGAGCTGACGATGGCCAGCCCGTCCTTTGGCCCCAGCTTGAGCGGAGCGAGGCCGGCCCGCCGCAGCGCATCGGAGGCAGGCACCGTCGCGCCTTTGTAGATCACGTCGCCTTCGCCGATCATGGCGAGTCCGATATGCGACAAGACGGTAATGTCCGCCGCGCCGACCGACCCTCTTAGCGGCAGCACGGGATGAATACCGGCGTTCAAGAAATCGCGGTACATGTTCACGACCTGCGGATGCACGCCGGTGGCACCCAGCAGGAGCGTATTCAGCCGCGCCGCGAGCACCGCTCTCGCCTGCTCTTCCGTAGCCGCCGGCTCGATCCCCGCGGAGTGCGAGTAGATGAGGTTTCGGTTGTAGTTTTCAAAAAAATCGCTGCTGATTTCCCGGTCTTTGTTAATGCCGACGCCGCGGTTGAATCCATAGATCGGAATGCCCTTTGCGGCCAGCTCATGCAACACGAGGTGCGCTTTCTCCACGCGGGCGACCGCTTCCGGAGCGAGCTCCACCTTATACCGGCACAGGGCGATTTGCTCGAGCGCCTCGATCGTCAGCGACCGGCCGTCAAGCCGTACCGTTCCGCTCATGTCCTCACCTTCTTCCTTCGCCGCGTTCGCCGATCAGGAAGAAATGCCCTTCAGCGCATAGTCCGCAAGCGGAATGCCCAGCGCTTTCTCCACTTCGGGATAGACGGTCGGGTCCTTCACGCTCGAGCTGAGCGGCACGTATTGCTTATCGATCATAAACAGCGCGATTTCCATGCCTTCCTTGACGCCGCCGACGCTGATCGGAAGCCCGGTTGCGGTTTCGAAGGTAGTAATGACGTCCGGATACGTCGTCAGCCGCTTCCCGTCAGCATCGTCAACCGCCATATATTCGTTCATGACGTGCAGCGTCAGCGCGCGGCCCGTGCCGTCGTCCATCGTGATCGTACCGATGTCGAATGCGCCGGAATAATGCACATCCTTCTTCAGCACCTTACCCCCGCCGATAAAACGGCCGTTCGTTTTGCGGCACACCGTTTCCATGATCGCTTCCGCGCCCTTCGGCTCCGCCTCGATCATCGCGTATCCGAGATCCAGCGCGATGGAAACGCCGCCGATAGCGGCATGCTGCTTGACATAGGACGCCGGGATCGGATGGCGGGCCGAGGCGATGAAGCCGCCGGACATGTCGGACGCCGTCCGCAAAATGTTGGACGTCTTGGTCGGCGTTCCCTTCACGACCAACTCCAAATAAGAGCCGGTGTCTCTCCGGCCGCCGACGACGACCTGAATCGTTTCGTAGTCGGTGCGCGCGGCGAGCCCCATCGAGCCCATCTTGCCGGTCGGATGCGCGCGGATGTCGCCGGTCGCGTCGACGACGACAAGGCCGAGCGCAGCGGCCGGCAGCCAGCCGTTGATCGTGCTGGACATCCCGTTCTGCGGCGTCATGAGGCCGACGACTTTGCCATCGTAATGGTCCATCAGCAGTTGCACCGCTTTGATATAATCGACGCCCCACATTTCCCAGTCGTTGCCCGCAGGGGCTCCGATCGCCGTCGCCGTCACGATAATCGCGTCGTCGGGCAGCTCATCCACCGAAACAAGCTTCGGCCTGCCGATACTGACGGCCGCGCCACCGATTTCAAGGCCGTGGTCAACCCATCCTCCGCCGCCACAAGCAAACACGGCGCCGCCGCGAACGGCCGCCCTTACATCTGCCATTGTCAAAACTCGCATCTCGTTCCCTCTCCCTCCGTATTTTCAGACGTTTACCCTGCGAATCCCTTTTTTCGCAATCTCGTCGAACGACTCCTCGTACCCGGCATCTGCATACCGCAGCACGCCGAGGCCGGTGTCGTTGTTCAGCGTCGTCTCCAGCCTGATATCGCTGTCCCGCGAGCCGTCAGCGACGATCGTCACCCCCGCGCTCGTCATATATCCGGTGTATCCGCCGCCGCCAGAGTGGATCGCCACAAGATCAGCCATCGACGAGCAGTTCAGCATGGCGTTCAGCAGCGGCCAGTCGGAGATCGCATCGCTGCCGTCCTTCATGTTCTCGGTCATGATGTTCGGATGGGCCATGGACGCCGCGTCCAAATGGTCGCGGGAGAAAGCGATTGGCCCTTTGAGCTTCCCTTCGCGCACCATCGCGTTAACCACAAGCGCAAGCTTCGTCCGGTCGCCGTGGCCGAACCAACCGATCCGTGCCGGCAGTCCCTCTACGGGCACATATTGGCTTGCGAGGCGAATCCAGTTGGTCGCGATGTCGTTGTCGCGGAAGTGCTCCAGGATGTAAGCGTCGATCGTCCGGATGTCCTCCGGATCGCCGCTCAGCGCCACCCAGCGGAATGGTCCGATGGCACGCGCGAACAGCGGCCGCAGGAAGCCTTCCGTAAAAACGACTATGTCGAACGCGTCCTTCACGCCGTATTGCGCCGCATGGGTGCGGATGTTGTTGCCGTTGTCGAACACGATCGCCCCCCGCCGCTGAAACTCCAGCATCGCCTCCACTTCTCGGGCGATCGAAGCGCCGGCATCCGCCTTCAGCTTGTCCGGATCCTTCTTCCGCATCTCCGCCACGCGCTCGAGGCTGTAGCCGGAAGGCACATAGCCGTACACCAGATCGTGCGCCGACGTCTGGTCCGTTACGATATCCGGCACGATGCCGCGTCTAAGCAGCTCCGGATACACATCGGCCGCGTTGCCGAGCAGCCCGACGGACAAGCTCTTGCGGCTTGCGACCGCCTCCCGGATCCATGCGAGCGCCTCGTCCAGATCGACCGTTTTTCTCTGCAGATAGCCGACCTTAATGCGCTTGTCAATGCGCTCCTCCGACACCTCTACGCACAGGATGGCCGCATTCGCCATCGTGCCCGCCAGCGGCTGCGCGCCGCCCATTCCGCCCAGTCCGGCGGTCAGGATGAATCTGCCAGCCAGATCGCCGCCGAAATGCATGCGCGCGATCGATTGAAAGATTTCGTACGTGCCTTGAATGACGCCCTGAGAGCCTATGTATTGCCAGGCCGCGGCCGTCAATCCGCCCCAAACAATCAGGCCTTGCTCCTGATATTTATAGAAGTTTTCGCTCGTCGCCCATTTGCCGACGATATTGCAATTCGCCATGATGACCATCGGGGCGAATCGATGCGTCCTCATGACGCCGATCGGCTTCCCGGACTGAATGACAAGCGTTTCGTCCTCTTCGAGCGACTTCAACGTATCGACGATCGCATGATAGGCGTCCCAGTTGCGGGCGGCTTTCGCCAAAGCGGCGTAAACGGTAAGCTCCTGTTGGTTTTCGCCGTTCTCGAGCACATTTTCCAGCATGCGAAGCAGCGCTTCCTGTCTCCAGCCTTTGCAGCGAAGCTGCGTCCCTCTGGCAGCCGTAATTCGATCCACCGATCCTGCCCTCCTAATTATCATATTTCAATAAGTAATTTCTAATTATTAATAAATTATCAAAGAACGCCGGTACGGTCAAGTCCTAAATGTGGTGTAAATTCTCCTCCCCCCCCCGGTGATTGCATTATGTTAACCAACCTTTCGGACGCTCTGCTGTGACTCCGCCACCTCCTTCTTCCTACGCTCCTCCCGCCAGACGTAATCGTCTTCCATGTCAAAGTACCGGTGACCAGATTGCCATTTCTCGTCAATCTCCATCAGCAAGGCACCTAGAAGCCGTACGCTTAAGTCTCGATTCGGGTAGATTCGAATCACCCGATCTCGCCTGCGGATTTCCTCATTAAGGCCCTCCTGACCGCCCGTAGTACGCAGACGTTTCCTGTACCGTTCTGGCAGCTCCAGTACTGCCTTTGTGTCAAAAAGCCCGACTCGAGGATATCCACAGCTTTTCGTGTTCTATCGCTATACTCTTCCACAACCTGCTCCATCAACAAACGGGCTGTCTTCACATCCGGCGCATCAAGGATGGCCCGCATTTTCCCATACAGCTCCTCCTGTAAACTTTTTAGCATGGCGTCCAAGAAACCCCGCATAAAGTGCGTTTGGCATCGTTGCCAGGTACATCCTTGAAACTGGGTGTGGAGGGCTTTCACAAGTCCGCTGTGGCTGTCTGAGACAACGATATCGCGCCTCTAAGCCCTCAGTCCTTCAACCAGCCGATAAACGCACTCCAACTGGCTTCAGATTCGCTATCCCCGATCCGCATTCCTAGCACTTCACGGTATCCGTCTTCACCCACACCAGTAGCAATCAAAGCAGCCCTCGAGCGCACCCTGCCATCCTCACGAATCTTTAGCACCATGGCATCCACTACACATACGGGTATTCCTTCTCCTTCAGGCTTCGTTCGTTCCATCCTTGGACGGGGTCCAATCGTTTGCAGAGCTCCGATACGGTAGACTTGGATAACTCTTCTCCACACAGCTCCTCCGTGATGGCGGAACGCTGGCGGGCTAAAAACACCCCTTCGGGGCGCCCGTCTTCGCAATAGCTTAATGAGGGGCGCCTCTCCATGTAAAGGCTCTCCGCATCGCTAGCTTTCACTCCGACCCTTCGGGCACGACTCACCTTATTCGTTTTCTGCCACAAACCGCTTACCTATCCACAAAATCTCTTTGCCTAGACTCATCAAAATATGCAGATTATATGTTCTTATTTCATTATAATGCTGAGATCGTCTCATTGATCTTTCGTCCAAATTCCCTAAGCCATGCTTTTGGACCGGTCAGACCAGGCATGTGCGCCTGAAACCACTCTCCCGTCTCTTCCTGACGACGTTTGCCCCTTTTTTGCCTTCCCGGGCCCTTTTGTTCCGTTTTATCTACCTTGTCTTTTGGGAGAGCTTTTTCTTTGTCCAGATTAAATATCCACTTTTGGATTCCTTCCCATTCGCCGTTTATGACGGCTGCTCTGACTTGCACCAGGTTTTCTACTCCTTCTTTGCTCCAGCTCATCCCTCTTTTTTTTATCCGATCTGCTACAAGATTGTCGTTGTAGTTTTCGATGTTCCCTATCCCTCGTGCCCCTTCTGGAACTTTGTCACTTCGGTTCCGGTAGTCTTTGAGGCTTTCCCAGTTTTTCAGAATCGTTTTTTCTAGCTTCTGGATCTCTTTTCTCTTTTCACTGTCTTTCGCCTCCTTTTTCTTGATTTCCATCCATTTTTTAAACCCTTCTTTGTCATCTCCTTCAATCATTGCTTCAAGGGTATCAAGGATTGCAGGCTCCCCAAATCCAAAGACTTGTTTAACCCATCGATGAAAGTGGAATTTGTCGATCTGATGTAAGGATCCTGCGTAAGCTTAAGCCCCTTCTTTTCCCAGGATGACCCGTCACTGCCAAAAACGAATAACCCCACTTTTTCTATTTCATATGTCTTTTGGAGGTAGTTGTCCACTTTCTCCCAATATTCTTTGGAGGAGTCGGTGGTGGCGATCACCTTTGGATTTTTGAGCCGATACTCGGTTTTTGCCGGGTTTTCCGCTTCCCAGCCTTCATAAATACATCCGTTTTTGATTTCTAGATTCGTTCCATATTTGTTCCGGTCTTTTCCTTGCAGGCTGACATAGACCCCATCCGATTCAACGAGCACGATCTCTGCTTTCCTCTTTATTTCGTTCTCCGGCATTTGTTCTCTGTGTTTGTTGATTCGTTCTCCTTGTTCTTGGACCGCTTTGTGAATGCGCTGGTGACTCATATAAAGCTCAAATTGTTCCAGAATGCGAGCACTTTGTCGATAGGAGTTCTGTGTGGCTAAGTAGGCCGATACCTGGCTTAAGGTGGGACTAATGGTTTGTTTTTTTTCGATCCCCAGCTTTTCATCAAGGGGGTAGCGAAAGTCGCCTGTTGTTCGGTAGATCCTCCGCCGATACAGAATTTCTCCAAAGAGGTTTTGTATCCCCATTTCTCGAAAGCCTTCGCTTTTTCCGTCGTGTTCTTTGCTTTGGTAGATCAGTTCATCGGCTTGTCGGAGAATTTCTTCCATCAATAAAGCCCCGAATACTTTTACCATCTTAAAAATTTTCTTCTCCAATTGTGTAAAGTCTATCTTGCCTTCTGCGGCCTGCTGCGATAGACTGTAGGTGTAATCGAATAATTCCACCGGAAAGAGACCTCCTTTGAACAAGGGTGATGCAAGGTCTCTTTTCGACATTTTATGCCCTTTTTCCTGCATCCCAACCAATGATTATTTTACTCTAACCGATCACTCGTGTGAGTCAAGTAGATGTGGGCAACTATTTTTGCACTATATTCAAGACAGGATACAGTGCATTTTTCGGGTTATATTTATATCATTGAAAGCATCAATTTTGCGATCATGTATTCTTATCTTCCGCTTCCTTTTCCTTTCCCATTTTCTTTCCTTGTTCGGTCCCCGTCAAGGGTTTTCAATCGCTACGCGACGGCTTCACCGCCCTTGACGGGTCCCCTGCCAAGGAAAGCTCTCTGCTGATAGGGAAAAGGAAGCCTCCCCTTTGCATCGTAGTAGCCTTACTTCATCCTTGATCCTGCACTTTAGATCCCCTGGAGGTCTCTGAGCGCCCGGTGCATGGGATGGTTCCGTGAGGTGGTCTCCATGTAACGTGCCTTTCCATTGATGACTCCTTTCCCATAATCTGTGATCTTCCGAATCACCCGCTTTACCCCTCCCCCTGTTTGTGTGAGTTGTTTCTGAGTTTGTTCCACTAGCTTCCCTAGATCGACAACCTTCTTTTCTCCGAGGATTTTCCTCGTGGTTTTGAGGGAGATGATCATCCGGATCATCGCATCGATGCCGGGTAGACTTAAGCTTACTCCTCCACTTTTAATCCGCCGGGCAAAAAAGCGCATCATGGCCTCTGAGCCCCCCATGGGACGATATTCACTTGTGTCCAAACCGTGTTTCTGGAGAATGGTTCGATAGTCTCTATGATATTTGGCATTGTTCTTCATGTAGGTTACAAATTGTACCCATTCTTTCTGTTTCTTTGCGCTGCTTGTGGGCGCTTCTTTTTCCGTAATGATTTGTATGATTTTTTCTCCGTCGTAGTTTAAAAAGGCTTCTCTTATTTTTTCGTAGGTCGAAGGATCTTTCCCCAGGTTGTCCTTGATGGCCTTGGCTAAATGGTATCGATCGATCACGTAGATGACGTTTCGAAAGTGATTCTCACATTCCTTAATCCAATCTGCTCCGTCCCCATTCACAATCCACCATGTTTGTTCGTCTACTTCATAGTGCTTAAGAATGAATTCTCCAAATTGGGTCCAAAAGTCTTCTTTGCCTTCGTGTTTGTAATAGTGCCTGTCCTTTTCAATGAATCGGTTTCCGTCTTTTTCCCATCCTGTGTATACCATGGCTATGCGATTTTCCTTTGATCGTGACCCTTGAATCGATGTGAAGATCCCGTCCACCTCAATAAAGAGAACCTTCGGTTTCGGCTTGTTTTTTTGCTTTGTGTCCTCTTCTTGAGGAAGGGGATGTTGTTCGGCCTCTTCTTTTTGGTTCTGGATCCCTCGCTCAATCAGTTTTTGTCTGATGGTTTCGTGGGATAAGACCGGCTTACCAAACCATTCTTTCAGGAGATTTGCTGCCTTTCTGTATGAGGTCCCTTCGACCGCGAGTCGAATGGCCCAGTCTTCCAGGTTAGGGCTTATGGTTTTGTTCCCTTCGATGGATAGATACTGATCGAGCAAATATTGGGTTTGACCGGTCTGTCGATCGATATACATGCGCCTTTCAATGGTGACCTCCCCAAATAGGGTCTGGATGGTAAGGGGGCGTTGATCTTTTAATCGATAGCGGTTTTTGTCTCTTTGTTCCATGATTTGTTCGTCTAATTGCTTTAAAATCTCCTCAAACTGCTCTACAAATATTTCACTTAATAGGATAAATAAACTTTGCTCCATGTGTTTGAAATTAAACTTGTCCATGTTAAAATGGTTCATGAGGATCTCTTCTCCTTTCATTGGGGTTTCGACGCTTTCAATGATACTAGGAAAGAGATCCTCTTTCTATACCCTTTTTAGCATGTTGCCCATAAATATTTTACTCACATTGTTAGGCTTCCTCCTTCACCTCCAAGCCAACTCCGCCAAAGGGTTTGTCGTCAACCACCGCCGCCATTTTTCCAAAAAATTGAAGAAAAGAGTTGATGATAGGAGATACTTGCATTGGGAACATACCGACCCGCCGTCACTTTGCAAAACGCTGAAAAGGGAGTCAGGGAGCGCCTAGACGGATAGAGGCGCTTCCCAATCTCACCCGAGAGGGAATCCTCAACAAGGTGTTCGTTGATTAACCAGAGACCGAACTTACTATTTTATAATAGGTTCTTGCGGTGAGTATATAGACGAACACGTAAAAACCAGCAAAGACAAGGATGGTGATCGCCGTACAGAAAGCAAAGAGTGGAATGTTCGTCAGGTTGAAGAGGTTAAGCAATTTCGTGATCACCTTGAAAGCAAACGCCAAATGAATCACCGCCGTAACCAGGGGTAAGAAGAAGACCGCAAGAACCTGGGCTCGGATCGCCCGCTTCACTTCCGCGCGGCTCATCCCCACCTTCTGCATAATCTCAAAACGCTCCCGATCCTCATATCCCTCCGCAATCTGCTTATAATAGATGATCAGTACCGTCGCCATGATAAACAAGAGACCTAAAAAGATGCCGAGGAAGAATAACCCGCCATGAAGGGTAAAAAAGCTGTCTCGTGAACTTTCAATCCCTTCTACGTTATAATTCTCGGTGATCTTCTTCATCTCACTTCGCAATGAGTTGATCAGATTTATTTTTTGCTCTCGATCGCCGTCCACATCAAATCCGTAATGATAGGAAAGATGTTTCATAGTCCCTTCATTTCCTTCAAGAGAACGGTTAATCCGCAGTATCGTATCGACATGATCCACAACGACCAGGTAACTATTGATGGGCATATCCGTTAAATCCCCTCTTGTGTTGAGGGAAGAGAGACGTTCTTTAATGGAGAGTTGAAAATCATTAAAACTGATCGTATCTCCCTCCATATTGCCTAGCAGTGGATAAAACAGCGCTTCGCCGCTTGCGAGTGATACGGATCTTTTCTCCATTCGATTGTAATCCTCAAGGGGTATCAATAGAAGGAACGCCATCTGACTGAGGGAAAAATCGTTTTTTGGAGCAGCGGTAAAATGGTTGCCGTTTTGGATGGTCACAAATTCCATGGAACGATAACGAAACCCATTCTGTGGCGACATCTTTGACGCAGCAAGCTCTTTTTCAATGACCGCATCGATCTTATGGATCTCTTCCTCGGAAACATTCGCGGCGTCAACCATCACATCCCTGGGGTATCGTGTCCGTAACACATCTTCGATGCCCACATACAGGGAAATGGTCGTGGAGAGGGTCACGATCACCATCGTTGACAAGATGGCAATATTGGCAAGCCCCACCGCGTTTTGCTTCATGCGGTAGATCATCCCGGAGACGGAGATAAAGTGGTTCGCCTTGTAATAAAACCTTTTATTCCTCCGAAGCATTTTGAGAACGGCCACGCTTCCCGCCGTAAACAGGGCGTAGGTCCCGATGATCACCAAAAGGACCGCCAGGAAAAACCTGTTTAATGCGGCGAGCGGGGTCTCCGTCGTTAAGGCGATATAATATCCAAACCCAAGAGATAGAAGACCGACGGATGCTAAGATCCATTTCGTCTTCGGCTCTCTCTCCCCTACATTTCCGCCCTTTAACAACTGAATCGGTTTTGAGCGATAAACTTGAAAAATGTTATACAGCAGATTGAGAATCGAAATGCCGGTAAACAAAAGAACCGTAGAAATGACGGCAAAAAACGGGATTTCAAAGCCGAAACTGACGTGAAAGGAGATGATTTTAAACAGCAGTAAAATCATCAGCTTGCTTAAAAGAATTCCCGCCAGAAGACCGACCAAGAGGCTGATGAGCGCAATCATCAGGGTCTCAACCGTCATCACCCGGGCAATATGCTTTTTCTCCATTCCCAGTATGTTAAAAAGTCCAAATTCCTTTTTGCGCCTTTTAATTAAAAAACTGTTGGTATAAATCAAGAAAATAACTGAAAAAATCGCAATAACCACTTCACCAAAAAACAAAAGCTGTCGTAAAGATTGGCTGTCGCTTAGGCTGCCGATATCTTTTGCGACGGCTAAAAAAGACATATTATAAAACATCATGACCGTACCAATATAGGTGAAAAGATACGGAACATAAGTTTTGGAATTCTTCCTTATATTCATGATGGCAAGCCTGGCATAGAAGAATTTACGCATCTCTTACACCACCCGTCGCAATCATAGTGAGGGTGTCGGAGATCTTCTGATACATCTCTTCATTGGACAGGGAAGCTTTGTAAATCTGATGAAACACCTCACCGTCCTTGATGAAGAGAACCCTTTTGGCATGGCTGGCTGCTTTGATGCTATGGGTCACCATCAGAATCGTTTGCCCCTCCGCATTGATTTGGGTAAATAGCTTCAGGAGCTCTTCGGTGGCGCGGGAATCTAAGGCACCGGTCGGTTCATCAGCGAGAATCAGTTGCGGCCTTGTGATGAGCGCACGCGCGACGGCGGCTCTTTGTTTTTGACCCCCGGAAACCTCATAAGGGTATTTCATAAGGATATCGCTGATGCCGAGCTTTTTCGCGATGGGCGCAAGCCGTGCATGCATCTCCTCATAGGTTTTCCCTGCCAATACCAGGGGCAAGAAGATGTTATCCTGGAGCGAAAAGGTATCGAGCAGATTAAAGTCTTGAAATACAAAGCCTAAATGGTCGCGCCGAAAGGCAGAGATCTCCTTTTCCTTGATGGAAAGGATGCTTCTGCCATTGAGCAGAATGTCTCCGCCGGTGGGTTGATCGAGGGCCGCAATCATATTGAGCAAGGTTGTCTTCCCCGAGCCCGACTCCCCCATGATCGCCACATACTCCCCCTGCTCCACCGAAAAGGAGACGTTGGAAAGGGCCAGAACGGGATTTCCTCCAAAGCGGGTGGTATAGATTTTCTTTAAGTTACGAACCTCCAAGAGTGACATGTTTTTCCCTCCACGATTGATCGTCGCGCCCATTATAACAAAAAGAGAAAATGCTTCGCCCTTTCTTCGGCTTACATTTTCTCTCCCAAACTTACATTTTGGTAAGGTTCCCTTATTCGGCCAGGATATCCGGGTGATCAAGTCCGATCTTCACTTTGGTTCCCCTGCCCACCGCCGATTCGATCCGGATCGTATGGTTCAGTTTGTCCAAAGTCCGCTTGCATAAATATAGGCCGATGCCGGTCGACTTCTTATCCAACCGTCCGTTATACCCGGTAAAACCCTTTTCAAATACCCGCGGCAAATCCTCTTCCTCAATACCGATGCCCGTATCTTCGATCACCAAGGTAAGGGGGGAATCTTCCACGTAAATGGAGATCTCTCCCCCTTCAGGGGTATATTTCAGGGAATTGGACAAGATCTGTTCGATGACGAAAACGAGCCACTTCTCGTCCGTCAGCACCGGGCGGTTTACCTGTTCATAGTTCAGCTTTATTTTTTTGCGGATGAAGGATTTTGAAGTTTTCCTTACCGCCTGCTTTACGAGATCATCCAGGGGATACCTTTTGAAGAGAAGATCCGCGCTCATATTTTCCATCCGCAGATATTGAAGAGCCATTTCCACATACTGCTCCACTTTGGAGAGCTGATCCAAAAGCTCCTGATTGGCGTCGGTTGGCTCCGCCTGCAGAAGGAGCCGCATGGCCGCGATGGGCGTCTTAATCTGATGCGCCCAGGTGGTGTAGTAATCCACCATCTCGGCAAATGCTTTCTCCTTCTCATTCATCATCTCCGTTCGTTTTTGATCCAAGATTTGAACCAATTCTTGATAATCCCTTTCAATCAGGTCTCTGGCAAGGGGGAATCGAACATCGGTCATCGCGATGCTGTTTCTTAATTTGGTAAGAATGATATGTTTCTGGTAAAAGGAGATCAAGTGAACAATCCCGATGATGATGAGAAAAACGGTGGTGAGAAGGGTGGCATAACCGACCGCTTCAAAAGGCAAGGTATAGAGGGAGAAGACCAAGAGAAAGATACCGTACGAAGCCAGGATGACGATGAGGTTGATTCTATTCCCTTTCAAATAGGCGCCTACGATGCTTATCCATTCCTTCATATCACTCCACCATATATCCAAGACCTTTTTTGGTTGTAATGAATTGGTCAAGTCCCGACTCCGCCAGCTTTTTCCGCAGGCGGGCGATGTTTACGGTCAAGGTATTGTCGTCCACAAAGGCATCATTCTCCCATAGACGTTGCATGATCTCCTCGCGGGAAACCACTCTCCCGATGTTCTCCATCAGCAGTTGCAGAATCTTAAACTCATTCTTCGTCAACTCGATTTTTTGATCCTGATAGATGAGCGTCGCATCGCTTAGGTTTAAGACGATGCCGCGATGTTCGATGACATTGATTTGCCCTTGAAAAGAGTAGGTCCGCCGCATCAGCGCACCCACCTTTGCGGTTAGTACGTTTAAATCAAAGGGCTTGACGATAAAATCATCCCCGCCCATATTGATGGCCATCACGATGTTCATATTGTCACCGGCGGAGGAGATGAAGATGATCGGCACTTTCGAGATCTTGCGGATTTCGCCGCACCAGTAAAAACCGTTAAAAAAAGGAAGCACCACATCCAATAGCACCAAATGGGGAAGAAAGCGAATCACCTGCTCCGTAATATTTTTAAAATCGGTGACATAGGTCACGTCATAATCCCATTTGCTTAGATGATCTTGGATCGCTCGCGCAATCGTCAAATCATCTTCTACGATCATCACTTTATACATGAAGATTCCTCACCACGTTCCTCTTTGATAGCCAAACTTCCATCAATGTTCGCCACTCAATGTTCGCCACTCAATGTTCGCCACTCAATGTTCGCCACTCGTTGAAGGTTTTATCGTAAATTCATGGTATTTTATTTCGCCATCAAGAGCCTGAAATCCTTGTTTCCCCTGAAAGAGTCGGGGATTTTAAACCAAATTGCAAGACATTTGGGCGTATCCAGAAATACGGTGTACAAGTATTTGAGCATGACACCAGACGAATTCAAAATCTTCATGGAGGTGATGGAAACCCGGAAGAAAAAGCTGGATCCGTATGAACAAGCTATCATCCAAAGGGCATCTGGTACGGTTATGGTTTATCACTTTGTGCTATCCCATTCTCGTTACAAATTTGTGCTGTGGCAGGATCGCCCCTTTACCACCAGGGATGTAATTGAAGCCCATGAGCAGGCTTTTGCCTACTTTGGCGGAATGCCGAAAGAAATCGTCTACGATCAGGATCACTTGCTTTTAATCAGTGAGAATCACGGGGATTTAATCCTCACGCATGAGTTTGCCAAGTATGTAGAGCAAAGACAATTACGGATCTACATGTGCCGGAAAAGCGATCCGGAAAGCAAAGGACGTGTAGAAAACGTGGTGAAATACGTGAAGCGGAATTTTGCCAAACATCGAATTTTCGTCAACGTAGACAAGCTCAACGAAGAGTCTCTGGCCTGGTTGGAACGGACCGGAAATGCAAGCGTCCACCATACGACCAAAAAAATACCGGCCGAAGTGTTTGCGATTGAAAAGCAACATCTCCGTCCGGTCCATCAAAAAATACAAACTCAATTCAGTTTCAGTATAACAAGGACAGTACGGAAGGAGCTATTTGCGATGTACCTTATTTGTGATCGGTGGCTGCGAATCGAATAAGCAGTTGCAGGTGTTTTTAATCGATTTCACCACATCATCACGGCGGATGTCAGTGATCGCAGCGATCCGGACCGTAAAAGGGCATACGAATCCCATTATCCACAAAATCCGTTTTGTGGATGGGCGTTTTGGCGAGTGATCCGGATGTGGATATCTTCTTACGCCACCAGTCTTCTCATCTTCTCTGCCTGGTTTTCCTTGACGCGCCCCAGCGCCATCGCCAGCATCACGCACAGCGCCAGGCCGCAGCGTACTCGCATTTTCCCCAGCCCTCGAACGGTGTGCCTTTCAAATCCAAACGAAATGTCCAAGCGGCTGCTTACCCTCTCCACCGCAGTCCTGTGTCGGTATTCCTTCGCCCATGTTTAGCTCTCCCGGGCAATCGGCGCGAAGATCCGCCGGTCCACCGCGAGCGCCACCCGCACCCCTCCGGCCACGGGGCACTGTTCCCTCCCTTGACACGTGATCCCGTACGCCTTGGCTGGACATACTTTTTTCAGCGTCCCCCGGTCTTTCTCGAACCCACCATTGCTCATCTGTTGCCGAGCCCCTGTCTCTGGACAGTAACAGTACACCGCTCCCCCCTCGTTATACACCACGTTCGTGTGTCCCGGTAATAATCGCGTTTGCTCTCCGTCTTTCCACAGCCGCCTCGTGTCGATCACGTGCTTGATCCCATATTCATCCCAGCAGCGACTCAGGAGTTTCGAGTCGTTGTACCCCCCGATCCGCCGTCAGGACCTCGGCCTTTTTCAATATCTCCGGATGGCGTTTCTCCAACTCATCCAGCAGGACATGCCCTTCTTTGACGTCGGAGCGCGACCCCTTGGTCACCGTATACGCCAACGGCAGTTCATGCTGAGCATCCACCACCAGGTGGAGCTTGTAGCCAAACCACCGGACCACTTTCTCCCATGGACTCCCGTCCTCTCGGGTCCCACGATTGAATCTGGGGTGAATTTGTCCGAACCCACTTCCCACTCCCCTCAAAACCCATGTCTTTCCTGGGACCCATTGGGGGAAAGTTTTCTGGCCCCTTCGCTTCGCTCCTTATTTGTCTGTCTTTGTCTTTTCAGCATCGAAAAAGGCTCCTCACTCATACACATACTGACCTCACCACAGCCTTTTTTCAATCGAGACAACTCACGAAGCACATGCTTCACCCATGGTTGATCCGCTGAACGACCTTCAAGAACCGGCATGCCTCCCACCTTATCCGATCTAAATGTTACTGGACTTTGACGAGAGCCTGCCCTTTTCCTATATCCGGGAATTATTTTTTATTCATTTGCTCATTCCCACTGCCTACGAACATTTTACTCTGATCATTCTATGTCTTTACATTCTATGGAATTTTCCTCAATCGAACAATGTTTAACAAACTTACCATCAACCAAATAATCGTATGCCCAAATTGGATATTGAGTATTACATTCAAGACCATCTTCGTTGGCTCTGCATCCGTCGGCACTGAAACTATGAACTGTCCTTTTTTCATCACCATTGCCTGGAAAAACAATACCAATATATATATGAGGAGGAAATCTACCGTTATCTGTGTACATTGTATACTTTTTATAATATATGTCCTCTACCACTTCTTTTTGAAAACGATCGCTGAAATACAGGTCTTTTGTTTTATAGAATAATTCCATGGCTTCGTTTTGGGAAATCGGCTTTTTGAGCGTATAATTGATGGAAAAACCAGGTGTAGTATAATGTACTTTAAAATTTTTCACATTGGGATGGTCCGCTTTGATGCTTTTGGTGAATTCAGCGATCTGTGCAGTGTAAACACGTGTCTCCGTCATACAACCGACTAAAAAAAAGACAAGAATTAGAGATATACATAACAAGGTTACGCGTGTCACGCTCAACGCCTCCTAGTAGAAAAATCGTCCGCAAAAGATGGGACGATTTTCCCTGAAAAGTAATTAGTAAACTTACTTAAAGTACATCAATCCTCCTTCTACCCAACCCCATTTCATCGCATCAAAATGGACTCTGTAATCAATGCCTCTTCGTTCTCCCCAGGTGGAAACAGCGATCCAACGATTATCTGAGGTATCTCTGTAATATTTAGTGATGGTCATCCAATGCCATTCATAATAATAATCGGAAAACTTTTTCGTATTTAGGGTGGCTACAGGAGAGTTTGCCCTTAATCCATCTTTGATATAATTGGCCGTATTGTCAAGGGTAAAAGCGGCATCACTTATCACTCCACTTAGTGTGACATTTTTATTTCTAGCATAATTTTCTACTGCATCTTTAAAATGCATAACAAATACTTCTCCAATAAAACCAGGTTTTATTGCATCATATAAGGCATCCATATGCCTTAAAAAATCATTTTGTGACATCGAGGCAGGGGAATATAGTCTTCCGTACTTCGATGGGTTTGCTTCCGCGAGATAGCTTGTTATATTAGCAGCCGCAACAGGCCCACACCCCCTATTAAATTTTTCATTATCTATATTCTTCCACCATCCTTGATCTCCCCCCATATGAATAGCCGCCCTCTTCTTTTATAACGGGAACAAAACCATTTTTTCCCCATGATTCCCGTTGCAATCGTACATCTTCCGCGGTAACCGCAAGGGAAAAATTGCTACCGTCCGCATTCGATTGAGTGTTTTCAATGATTTTTTGAATATGTTTTTTATTTTCTGTCGTACGGATTCGTTGATAATATTTTTGAAGATCATTTTTATTTTTGTTGATCATGTCAGATATATCTTGATCGCGATGTAGTGGATTGGAAATATCGAAATACTTTTCAGTGTTACCAGCTGTCACCTTAATAATATATTGAAAAGGTGGCAAAAAAACAAGCTGAGAACTCATAGGTGACTCTGTTTGTAAGGTTTGTTCCTTCTGTTTCATTTTTGATAAAATGTTGTTCACCACATCATCCTCTATAAAAATCTCATAGGTAGCATACCCGTCTTCTATAGCTCCCACAGTGATATATCCGATCTCTTTTCCATTTTCCAGTAATGGAACCATGTAGGCAAAAAGACTGTCCTCAAAATCGTATAAAGGAACAAAATCCTTAGATGCGATAATATTCTTCCCTTCCGTTTGAATATCAGTTCGTAAATAGTTTTGAATATTCGTATCTATGACTTTCATGACATCTTTTTTATCAAGAAGTTTTGCGTCTTTCAACATATTACTATTAGTATCGTTATCATTTGGATAGACATTTTCTATACTTTCAGTTGCATGGATTTGAGAAAATGTTGTAGCAGAGAGAAAAGTATAGAAAAATGAGATAATAAAAATCAAATATATTATTTTTTTATGTTTTTTCATGATCTATTCCTCCTTAATTTTATCAACATTAAATAGTATATGTCAATCTGCATAGAAGCCAAACTTGCCAGCCCGGAAAACCTTAGATGTGTGAAATGTACATGGCACCATCATGAAGGCAGGCCTTCGCTACAGGAACAAACACAAATAGCTCGAATATACGTAAAACACTCGCTACTACGACGGTACTTCACTACTTTCTTGCTTCGACAAGTCATTCATCATGTAACCGAGCAGGGTTCTATTATCGACCCCTCCCTTCCTATTCAAGATACACGGAAGACTTTACGCTGCATATATTTTTCATATGTCCTCCTCTAAGCCATTCCGTTTCTGTTCGTATCATATCACTTCACCATCGTATCCGTCTGTCGTCACTAGTGTTGATTTTTTAACACGATATAGGATCTTTGTCGTCACCACTGACGACAAAGAATAAAGACATTTTTGAGCAAAGTGTGCACTCAAACGTTTTCGTTTTCGTGTTGATTTTCCCTGGCTAGCTCGGTCTCAACAAATGCCCGAATGGACTGTACGCCTGACTCAACGCCCAGCTTATCTGTGATCCGCGAAAAATACGTTCTGATCGTCGAAGAACTTACATAAAGTATCTCAGCAATCTCCACGCTATTCATCCCTGCAACCCATAGCGCTAACACATCTCTCTCGCGTTCGGTTAACTGCTCGATGACACCATACGGAAGGCGGACGGCCAGCATCGGACGAACCATGCGCCACGATGACGCCGACTCCCCATGCGCATTCCGTAAAACGTTGTGATTTGCTTTCGTATCTACAAGCCTTTCTTCATTTTCACATTCGCGTTCAATTCTCTTCACTACTTCAAATAGCCAACCACCGTAACCGTAAGGGTCACGTCGTTCAGAAAATATGAGCCCGGCAACACCAAGTAAACGTTGTTCACGATGACAGCCAAACGGAACCGCCACGGTCCAGGACGTTTGAAACTGCGGGCACGTATGAAATGGGCTGGAAAGAAGACGCATGGTTAAGAATGCCCGAGCCAGTACAAAGGCACTCACACCGTAGGTGTCCTCATCGAGTGTATCTCCCGGATGAATATCGGGATTTTCAAAAGTAACCGTATGGTTAACCGTCGCACTGCCACGCTTCTTTTTGAGAGATCCCCACTGAAAATCCGGTAAAAACATGCCCGCCTCAGCATATCGAAGATAGCAACTGCGCAGGCGACTGATAAACGATAAAAGATGACCCGACACCGTCGCAGGTGGCTTGGTCGAACGACCGCGTTTTTGACCACAGGAAGGATGAACATGCTGCCTTAGAAGACCGTCATGTATTTAGGCAATCTCCTCACGCGTCGCCAGAAAAGTAGACGTCTCCCCGGAATTTTGACGATCCATGGTCGGCGTCACTCCTCCTCCCTGTCATGCTTTATGTTTTCATTTCTACGCGATATCTTCTGGATCATTTTAACTAGATGTTTTAATAAAATATTACCAATAAGATCATGTGAGTAAAATGTTTGTGGGCAAAATCCCAAAAAATATAGAAAGAGGATTTCTTTCCTAGTATCATTGAAAAGTGACCAAACCCCAATGAAAGGAGAAGAGATCCTCATGAATGATTTTTCATGGAAAAGAGAAAACCGATGAGTCCCTACCTGGAAGAATGGGCGATACGCCTCGCGGCGGAAGGAACATCCTATCGTAAAGCAGCTAATTTTCTAGAAAAATGGTTTGGGAAGCCTTTTTAGCCTATGACGGAGAAAAGATCATCCAAATCGTAGAGCATCTAACCGTCGAGTACACCGACCGAAGAGCCAAACAAAAATGGGAACGTTTTGTGACCTACATCCAAAACAACGCGAAATACCATCGAGACTACCGTAACCTACTCAAAGCCCTAGGTAAAGAGACATCTACCTACCAACCCATGGGCGGATCAGAAGCGACCATGCGGTTATTCGCGCGGAGGATCAAAAGCGGAGGATACAGCTCACGTATCCCAGGTGTTGAGTCCATGATCCAAGTTCTCATCTCCCTTAAGACCACGGGGCGAATTCCAGGAGAAAGGGGTACAAGGATCGATGACATCAAACAGATCGAACAGGACCGAAAAGCGCATGCCAAAGAACGGATTACGAGAACCGTTCAAAAGATCAAAGACGTGGGGAAAGGCGTGGTTCAAGGCGTACTCCCATATCTAGCGAATACATCGCGAACGCACCCCATGCACCAAGCCGTAAGAGGGCTTAAAGGGATATAAGGGCGATGAAAGCATCCAGCATCGAAGGCGGCACAGCCTCACGTGCAAAGAGGTGGTGTCTCTTTTCCCTATTCGCAGAAGCCCTTGCTCGTCTGCCCCTGTCATGGGCGGCATTGCCGTCGCGAAGCGATCTAAAACCCTTGACAGGGGCAGGCGAGCAAGGGAGAATCGGCGAGGGAAAAGGAAGAAAAGCTAGGAGGTTTTACAGATTACGGATCAAAACATAAAGCCAAGATCATCTCACTTTCAGTGGTACAATTAGGAAGTTCTCGACAGAGTTGTTTGCCCGCTACCAACGCAGCGAACGGGCTTTGGTGCTCGCCTTGATGGAGATGGTAGTAAGCGGCTGTCGACCCGTAAGGTGGCCCAGATCACCGAGGAGTTGTGTGGCACGGAGTTTTCGAAATCCACGATGTCAGAACTGTGCAAACAGCTCGATCCTGTCCTGTCGTAACGGCATGGAACAACCGTCCGCTTCATGACACTTCGTTTCCCTTTGTCATCGTTGATGCCTTGATACTCAAGGTGCGCGAAGACGGTCGGGTGCGGACACGAGGTGCTCTCATTGGCATAGGTGTCAACACCGATGGCTACCGGGAGGTATTGGGTGTGATGCTTGGTGACAGTGAGTCAGAAGGCAGTTGGAGTGAGTTTTTTGGTTGGCTCAAAAACCGCGGGTTGCGAGGCATTGATCTCGTGGTGTCTGATGACCATGATGGATTAGTTCAAGCCATTCGCTAGCCATGCCAAGGAGTCATTTGACAGCGGTGCAAAACGCTCTTCATGCGCGATATTCTGGATGCCACGCCGAAAGCACTGCAAGACGAGATGTACAGCCAGGTTCGGGCCATGTTGGACGCCCCGGATATGGATACAGCACGGTTGCTCTTAAACCAGACGATTGAAATGTACGAAACGAAAGCACCGCACGGCGAGTGACGGGGGGCAGGGTGCGTGCTCCCTGCCCCCTTCCGGGGGACGGAAGGGGGTATTCTAACCGAGGGGAATTTACACACAATTTTGGACTTGATCTCCGCCTGTTATGTATGGGTTTGTGTCGACTTCATCACAACGGAATTACCGTGGCTTTTGTATATTTATTTTGTTGCATTTAATTTTACAATGAACCAGCTCTTTAAGAAGTATTGATTGATATCATAGCATTAAAGAAGTATAATATGGTTATAATGTTGCTACAAGGAGCTGATACCATGCAGATTAAACCGTCTGCAAGCATCCGACAGAATTACAATGAAATTGCGGCTTTGTGCAAATCTACCGGAGAACCTGTTTTTCTTACCAAAAACGGTGAAGGAGATCTTGTCGTCATGGATATAGAGGCGTTTACCCGCCGTGAAAAAATGCTGAAATTGCGGGAAGAGCTATTAGCCGTCGAGGAAGATCGATTGGCAGGACGTGCCGGAGTTACGCCGGACGAACTGGACAGCGATCTGGAAAGCATCATTGATGAGGTCGAGCATGGAAAAGAAACCTCAATATAGGGTGATTGTTTCTGACCGTGCCCGTCAGATGCTGACGGGCCATGTTCGTTTTCTGGCGCAGAAAAGTCCCACCGCCGCCCGCAAGGTAAAAAACGACCTGATGGATGCTATCCGTTCCCTGCACCAAATGCCAGAGCGTTTTCCATTTCTGGAGGCAGAATTTATCCCACCGAATAAATATCACAAGATGTTCGTTGAGAAATGGTATTTGGTTTTATATCAGATCAAAGATCAGATAGTGTACGTTGATTATATTGTTGATTGCAGACAGGATTATCGTTGGCTGGTGCAGTAGATTTTGAGTTTGAGGAAGTGCAAGGAATGGAACAGATCACGTCGTCGATTTCCTTGCTGATCGAGAACGGCACTTTGCGCAAGGGCGTATGCGCATCCTCAGTTCTTGCCAGGGTCAGCAGATCGTTTACGAGCTTCGCCATCCGGTCCGTTCCGATCCGAATATAGTCGAGCCATTTCATCTGGTTTTGGATCTTATCCTCACGATTGGCCATTAGAGCCGTAATTCGCACGGATGATCGAAAGCGCCATTTTCAGCTCGTGGGAGGCGTCAGCCACGAATTGCTTCTGCTTTTCCCACGCTTCGCGGATCGGCTTGATCGCCCGGTTGGCGAAGTAGAGACTGACGGCAAAGATGACGATCAGCGTGGCGAATCCGACGAGAAGCAGCGTGGTGAGCAGTTGAACGAGCGTACGGTTGGATTCCGTGACGTTCAGAAACGTAATGCTGTACTTGTTTTCCGCGACGACAACCGGGATGCCGTCTTCCCGAACGACCTGAATGCAGATCGGGGAAATATGGTATCGCCACTGCCTGCCCTTCAAGGTGATCGCATTACGGCCGTCCTTGTTGCTTAAGGCGATCTCCCCGGCTTGCCGGTAGGCTTCCTCCTTCCGTTGCTAGTCGTTCTTGTACGTCTTTGCGCTGTTTTTGATTTTCCATTGAAACCGTAATGCGTTTGCTTTCCTTTCCCTTTGCGCAAGAGGCCTGAAACGAACAACCATGGCAATCCGCACAAAGATACACGCGTTTGATCGATTCGTATCCATTATCCGACTTTTGTTTCTTTTCATATCGAAAGGTCAGGCGGTTGTTGTTCGCGCATATCCACTCATTAAGTTCTTCGTCATACGTCATATGCTCCAGACGACCGATTCGATTCTTCCATGCCTTCGTTTGTTCCTTATCAAATGTATTATATGATAAGCATGCGAAAACCCCGAACAAACTTGCCGGTGGTGTGATCATGGACTTTGGCCAGTAACTCGACCGCCTTGCTGCGTGCACAGGAATAGAGCGAATCATCCACAATCAGTACCTTCTGAGTACTGATATTTCAATTCAATATGTAACTTACGATGAGATGATGGATGCCCTTTCTAAAATTGTGCTGCCGTCCTTAATGATAACGGTGGCCGTGACTCGATATGTATGGCCCGTCATCACATACCATTCTTGTTCTAAGGTTTGAAGGCCTGGTCTCGTAAACGATTTGCTCGATAATCTCACGGTTGCCCACCGGCTTTCAGACGAACACACTCAAGATTTAGTATAACAGAATGGGCGAGTCCAATTTTCATTATAGAAGCTTTTGCATAACTTACAATCCTTACCATCATTCGGTCCATCGCTCGGAGCTTACTTCCGCTCTACCTGAAACGGGCAGGTGCTCTAGATGATACACAGCTCTATCGCTTCCGACCTATTCCCCTTTCATCCCGAACGCGTCCGCGATCAGCTCGTACGAGCGAATACGCGCTTGCTCGTCATGAATCGGGCTGTTGATGAGAATCTCGTCTACGTTATATTCCTTGGCCAACTGAAGCAACTGTTCCTTGACACGTTCCGGCGTGCCGATCACCCTGCGCTGGCGAATTTGCCGAATATGATATAAATCGTCTTCTGTATACGGATAATCGGTCACTGTCTTCACGGAAGGCAGGTATGGCAACTCCCTGCCGGTTCGAATCCCGAGAAACAACAAATCACTGCTTTTTGCCAAGCGGTCCGCTTCTTCCTCCGTCTCGGCGCAGATCGCAATCGTCGCGATCATCGCGCGGGGCTCGCTTTCCAGGACCGGATTCGGCTGGAAATGCTCGCGATAGTACCGAATTGCTTCCACACCGCCCGGCGTGCCAAAAAACTCCGCGAACGCGTACGGAGTACCTAATATGGCTGCAAATCTCGCACTCTCACCGCTGGACCCGAGCAGCCAAATCTCGGGCGCTGTTGGGATGTCCGGAGCGGCCAGAAGCTTTTCGAACGGATGGCCTTCAGGCATCGCATCATACAAATAACCGATCAGATCAAGCACCTGCTGTGGGTATTTGTTAATATCGACATATTTGTCCTCCTGGAGTGCTCGCGTTGATAATGGCATGCCGCCCGGCGCACGTCCCAGTCCGAGGTCGATGCGGCCGGGATGGAGTGCTTCCAGCAAGCGGAAATTCTCTGCCACCTTGTAGGCGCTGTAATGCGGCAGCATGATGCCGCCAGAACCAACACGAATCCGGGTCGTGGCAGCCGCCAAATGGGCGATCAGCACCTCCGGACTGGAAAAGGCGATGGCGCGCATGCCATGATGCTCCGACACCCAAAAACGGAAATAACCAAGAGCCTCCACCACTTGCGCCAGCCGGGTCGATTCCTTCAGCGCATCATGGGCGGTTCGCCCCTCACTCACATACACCTGATCCAGGACCCCTAGTTGGATCAAGGACGTTCCTCCCTTCCCGCCACTCAGACGGCGTCCGTGCAAGCCGCCGGTAAGTTCCAGGTGCCCAACGGTACTGCTCCACTAAAAACAACTTCTTAATTTAATATATTTTTCATCAGCCTTTGGGCGAACAGTTCCGTCTCTATTCGCATCATATCACTTCACCTTCGTATCTGTCTATCGTCTGTACGATTGAATTGTTAAACTAAACGATCGAAAAAATACCCGCATCGACTGTACACTTAGTTTAACGCCCAGCTTATCCGAGATTCGTGTGACATAGGTTTTTTTCAGATGATGAACCGTCGCGTCTTATGTGACACTCCACAACGGCTAAAGCCGTGTAGCTTCTTCGTGCTACCCGTGGATACGCGCTACGGAAAGCACATGCGGCGTGGCCGCTGCCTTCGTTTGTAGCGTAGTGACCGACGGATGACACCGGGCGGTGCCACTTGCCCATCCGTATCCTTTTGCCTTTAGGCCTCCTGAAGTATACGGATACCTGCAAGTTTCCTAGCAGGCTTTAAGGTA
>PEBX01000146.1 GCA_003050645.1 Candidatus Carbonibacillus altaicus | reverse complement strand
GGGAACCGTCAATCCGCATGAGAATGCGTTGGTGAGATGGTTGTTGCTTTTGGAGGCTGACGATCATGAGGAGATCCGTAAGGAATTGGAGGCGATTGCGATGAAAGATCCGGTGATGAAGCAGGCGTTTGAAGAATGGGAAGATATGAGCCGGGATATGAAGAAATGGGTCGAGTATGAATCCCGGAGGAAGGCAATTTTGGATGAGATGGCGGCGGTTATCGAAGCGAGGGACCGAGGTTTTGCGGAAGGACGAGCAGAAGGGCAAGCAGTAGGACGAGAAGAAGGTCGAGCAGAAGGAAGAGCAGAAGGATTGGCTGAAGGTGAACGGCAAAAAGCGATCGAGATCGCAAAAGAGATGCTTGCAGAAGGAGACAGTGTGGAACGTGTGGCGAGACTTACAAAACTCTCCTTAGAAGAGGTCGAAAAATTAAAGCAGCAGCTACACTAACCAAACTCGTTCCTCCTGCATAAGGCTACCTGTGTTTCTTGCCAAGGCCCCTAACTCATACCCCATTTTCCGAAGCCCTCATCTGATAGACAGGTGAGGGCTAATTAACGCGAGTATTTATCACGAAGATTTATTTTGTTACTCGCACGGTTATAATGAACCCAATCCCCAAGCCGCCTCACCTTTCAGTGTGCCGGAACCTCGCCAGCCAAAATACGTCTGATCTTGGTAATCTGGATATCTTTTGAAATTTCACATCATCCACCAGCTTCCTTCGCTACCTCACGAAGCGACTCGTAATGAGCTCTATCCTTTTCCTGAAGAGCATTCAAAACCATCTTCACGGTTTTCTGTGCATTTGCCATAAAATAATCTGGGTGTTGTAGCATTCTATCAGATGTTTGCAGATGCGAAGCATCATTTACATACCTTTGTATCTCTAGCCTTTTCTCATCCGAATCAAGCAACAAATCAAGCTTCGCAGACCAAGAAGAAACGCTCGGTTTGCGAAAACCTAAATAAGCCTCAAGAAACTTACGAAGAAGATTCGGTGCTGTATAGGCTGTATCAAGTGACGGGTTTTGTGCTATGCTTAATTCATATAATCGTGAAAAGACAAACTCATATTCTGACTTGAACTTTCTAAGTAATGTAGGTAAGTCTCTAAGATCGGCAAATGGTTCTCCGGTAGTGCTAACCGATCGCCATACATGATAGGCCCTTGTGTTTTTTTTGTTGCGGCCACCTCCCTTCTCATTCAACCAGGAGATTTTTAACAGATTGAACAACTCCGAGTTGTGAGTGGAAACAAAAAGCTGTCGACTATCTTTTAGATGTTCGATAAGAAGTGCGTACACTGCGTATATGTGATTCGAGTCCAAGCTTGAAATAGGATCGTCAACGAATACTATCGTGTCGCTAAGTTTTACATCATTTGCTTCAAGACTAGTGAGGAAGTAAGCAAAGGTTACGGCGGTTTTTTCTCCGTCACTCAAATGTGTTGCGACACGATTATCTCTATGAAATTGAAACTTATCGTCACCCATACTGACTGCTTTGATACTGTTATCTGGCAACAAACATTTCAAGAGCTCGTTAAGCCTGGCCGCTCCGACAGATGACTCTTTAATTTTTTGTTCTATTCTTTGGATCTCCGAATTGATACGTTTCAGGATCTCTTCTATGCACTTAATCCGTTTACTTATGTGTTGTATAGAGGCTTCTTTTTGTGCAATTTCGTTTTCTTGAAAATATTGTGCGGCATAGTGAAGTTCTAGTTTATTTTTTACTTTTTCTTTTTCTTTATCTATTGAGGCTATTGTTTGATTATGTCGCTTTATAATCTCATTTAACGCTTCTATAAGCTGCTGTCCTTGATTGGCTCGCCCCAGATTACCCTCCCATAAGTCCTGGCTTTCGATCGCTTCTTGCTTCCGTTTCAACTTATCAATGAGGCCGTCACGTAGACCAGTTACCCACTGAATCCAATCAGAGAGTTCACCGGTGATCTGTGAAAATTCCTGCCTATAACTTGGTAGCAAGCGCATTTCGTCGGGGATGTCTAGCTTTAGTGCAATGGTATTAATGTTCATTATTTTATTCTCTATTGCTTTGACTAGTTTATCATACTCCTCTGAAAAGTGCTTTCGTAGTTCTTCTAGTCGTTCTGTTGTCAAAATTCCTCCGCAGAACTCACAGGTGGTTGCATCTTTATGTAACAATAAACCTTGTCGAACCCAGCTCTCAACATGGTGATTCTGTTTAAGGCGATCGATTGCCCGCTGGGAAGCAGTCTGATTAAGCAAATCGTTGACTTCTCTAACGAGTAAATCAAAATCTGTAAACCTTTCTGAGACTTGGGGCACCTCAGGAAACTGTTCGCCGCTTCTCAGTGTTGAGTGCTGTACTGATACGTCGTCGTCAGATATGATGAACTTTCTGGGGGCTTTTCTAATCTCTTCGATTCGTTGATACAGTTTTGGGCGCGTAAAGTTTCTGTCACCCAACAGATCGCTTATATCTCTCGCCTTGGCTGTGCCACGCTTGTCGAGTTCATTTATAATTGCTTTCTTTTTTTTTCAAGAAGTTGTCCTCGTATTTTTCAAAACGTGTTCGTCGCTTGATGAGCTGTTCCAGCTGCTCCTCTAATTCAATATTCTTCTCACCTACGATAAAGATGGATGGAGCGGCATAATCTTCAGTAAAGTTTGCTTCCACATAATCACGGTTGAAGACTCGTACAGTCGGACTCACTGACAAATCTGCGGAAGACACTTCTGAACCATCTTCTGTTAAAAGTTGAAAATGTGCCTCAGCATACGCTGCATTCAACTTCTTTTTCTCAAGCGTTTGAAACACGCGCGAAAGCGTAGTCTTTCCAGAGTAATTCCAACCGTAGATCAAATTAAATTGGTCGAACTCCGGGAGGTTATCATCCCAGCGAAAATCGTGGAAAATACCAAATTTTTTGATGCGCTTAATACGTTTAATCATCAGCCAGTCACCTCCAATGTTTTTTGCTGAACCCACCGCCTCTACTCCGTCTCCAACAGATCGACTACCAGCTCTAACAGATTGGCTCAGATTTCTTCTCACGAGCGCAAAACCTTGGGTTTTAAAAAAGTAGTAGTTGAAGTTTATTTCGTAGACGGTCTTGAAGCATCTGGTTTGTATCAGGCATCCAACGCGTAGAGCAGCACATCGCATGGCGTCTAGTGCCCACCGGCTTTACGTTATTTTTCTCGTTGAAGCAGTGTACCAGCTTCTCGAAAATGGCTCGAAAAACAAACTTCGCGAACAGGGTGCCTAGCGCTTCAGCACTGAAGTGGCAGGGAATCTGGTTATGGAACTCCTAGTTGTCAACGTACCCCTTGCACGTTGGGCAAAAACTGTCAAGGTTGGCACGGAAATCCGCTTCAAGTCGCTGATGACTGGCGCGCGCCTTAAGATCGCGCAACACGTCGTCGGCGATGCCCCAGATGAAGTTCGTAATCCAGGTCAGTTGGCCGTTCTCTATGTCAGATTACCTCCACAAAAGTCGCATATTTTCTCGTGACGGTGAGCCATACTTTCGGCGCTTATCCGCTCAGAAATTTTTGCCACCACCATGGACCATGTTAAGAGCCGATAAGTTTCATAGAATATTTAAGATTTTATAATAAAATTAAAATTGCCTTGAGTCCGATCAATAAGGCTGAGCCCAACGATTAGGTGCACCACGTACTGTTGCCGAAAGACGCGCCATGTGGAGACCATCATCGCCGAGGTTCCAAATGGAGGTTCCAATGAAAGGAGTACCGTCCGCTCAGTCCAACGTATCACGAAGAACGTAGGCGAGAACAGAATAAAAAACAAGCAATTTAGTTGACTTATTGATTAACAGCTCCGACGACATGAAACCCAGCTTCCTTCAAGCCTTGCGTCAACCCGCCGCAACCCGAAAATAAATCGACAGCTAAAAACAAATCGACGGCCAAAGGAATATCGTCAGCCCACATGCGACTCTCCTTTCGAAACCCTATCCTATGACCGTATTCGACAAAAGCGACCGAAAATCCTCCTGCTTCACCACAGATCCCTCACGCTGAGCTTTCGCTCGCACCCGGTGCACGCCGCATGCGTGACACCCCGATTGATGCGGGCCACGTACAGATTCCCGCAATGTTCACAGCGGAGATCCACATACTGTAGATACCGATGAAGAATGCGCCTATCGACGGTCTTCTGGTACCCGCAGTGACCGCAGGCCAGGCGCGGCCGACCCTTATCGGTCCATTCGGTTCTGTAAGAACTGTTGCAGTGCGGGCAACGTTCATACACGGACACGAACCTGGAAAGCGGAAAGCCCGCGATCGGCCGGAGCGACGTCGTCCGTTCGGCCACTTCCTGCTTCGTCTTTGTCCTGACGACGGGGGGCATAAGATGCATGAGCGCTTTGATCCCCTGGAAGAAGCGACCCTGATGCCGAACCCGCTCGACCGTTCCCGCGAAACATACCATAACAGGCGATTGTCGATGAGCGCCCATTCTTCCCCGACATAACGCGCCGGAATGTCCCGGACTTCCCAGCCTTGCCGTATATGTTCGGGTGAAGCGGCGACATCCGGGGCATCGCCCCGGGCCCTTAACAAAACGATCTTCCTCCCGCGGTCTTTGAACGCCTGAAGCTCCGGCAAAAGGCCGAGCCGTGAGCTTTCATCCGTTCTGAGGACGATCAGCTCTTCAGCCGATCGAAGGTCATCCCGGAAAGCGCGGTCTCTGTCCGCGTCGGCCTCGTCTGCGTCGGCTTCGTCGGCCGGTTCGATCGGAACGATCGCCAGAGCATCGCCCGCCGCCCCCATCCCATCCGCTTGAAAGTCCAGCGCGTTACGCAAATCGACGATCCTTCCTCTCGCCTCAAGCTCCCGGCTCAGACGATTGAGCGGATGCTCCGCGGAAAGCCTGTCTTGCAGGAAAGTCCGATTCCCCAGGATGATCAGCTTACCGCGCGCCCGGCTCATGGCCACGTTGATGAGCCGCGCCGCCGCATCGCCCTCGAGAAGAACACCGGCTTTCGAAAAAGGCGGCCCGTCCACCGCGTCGAAGAGTATGACATCCTTTTCCAGCCCCTGAAAGCGATGGACCGTCGAGGCGACGACGGCCCGTTCGCTCCCTCTCGCCTCCGGGAAAAGATCGCGCAAAAACGCCTGAACCAGCTGCG
>PEBX01000145.1 GCA_003050645.1 Candidatus Carbonibacillus altaicus | reverse complement strand
TCCGTCCGATCTGTCCGGTCATGGCCATGAGCGCATCTAAGAGGCGAATGGTAAGCCCGCCGTTTTTGTATCGCTGCAGACCATAGCCGGCAATGATTCGCGTCGGCCCTTGGGCTACGTACGTATACAGCGTATCGAGTTTTGCTCTGGACACACCTGCCTCGGTGAGGAGTGCGTCTTCATCAGACGCTAACACGGCCTGACGGAGCGCTTCAAAACCTTTAGTGTGATGCCGTATAAAGTCCGCATCGATCCTTCCATGGTGGATTAACTTTTTCATGATATAGACGATGGCGGCGTAATCCCCACCCGGTCGCACCGGTACATAGAGATCACTTTTGGGGACTAATTTTTGCGGATACGGGTCGACGACGGCCAGACGCGCCCCCTGGTCCACCGCTTCCTGTAAAAAAGGGAGGAGATGCATATTGGTCGTCGTGACATTTCGTCCCCAGACGATGATGTGTTTGGCCCATTTCAACGTCTCCGGAGCGCTGGAACGCGACTCGCCCATATCGGCTTTTTGGGCAGCAATGCCTGCCGACCAGCATAACGTACTCACCGTCTCGCTCATCCCTCCCAAGCGATTGAACAGACGGGCCTCGAGCAGCGTCAAAAGACCACTGGAGGCATAATCATAACTGTAAAAGACGCTGGTTGGGCCCTTTTCTTGATAGGCTCGTGCTAGATGCGCGGCAATCTCCTGAAGCGCCTTTTCCCAACGTATCCTTTGAAACGATCCCCCCACCTTTTTAAGCGGGTAAAGCAAACGGTCCGGATGATCGTGGCGGTTTTTAAGCGCATACCCCTTCCCGCATAAATGACCACGCGTAATCGGGTGCGCGGCATTGCCGGAAAGGTTAAAATTTTGTTCATCTTGGCGTTTGACGACAATCGAGCATCCGTCAAAACAGTTGAGCGGACAGGCCGAAAAAAAAGTTGTCTTCACTGTACTTCTCCCCCGCCCTCGGCCTCCTTGGACCATACATTTTTTAGCTTTTTTTCAAACGTCGCGCGCGGTATGAGCACACTGTGACCGCATCCTGTACACTTGATCCGTATGTCCATCCCCATGCGAATAATTTCCCAACGATTCATCCCACACGGGTGCGGTTTTTTGAGCGATACGATGTCGCCTAAAGCATACTTTAAATCTTTCATGAGATCTCACCTGCACTTTGAGAAACGTTCCCTCGCCACACACACGCGTCATGTCTTCTCCCTGCGGCATGGCCAGCCTCGCCTTTCTCCTTCTTTGACGAGCGCAAGTATCGCTTCTTTCACGCGCTCACCAAAGGCCTCGGCTGACTCGCCTTCTTTAGGATAGAGTGCAGGACCATACAGGATCCTTACTTTTTGCGGGCGGACGAAGCGTACGCCTTTCGGTAAGGCACACTCCGTACCAAAAATGGCGACCGGTAAAACAGGTACACCGCTTTTGATGGCGAAAAAGGCTGCGCCTTGTTTGAACTCTCCTTCTAGAAATCGTTGGGTACGCGTCCCCTCGGGAAAAAGTCCGATCGACGATTTGTTTTTTAAAAGCCGCAGAGCCTGTTTAACTGCGCCCAGATCATACCCTGCGCGATTGACCGGAAATGCACCTAATTGAGTCAGGAGAAAACGCATGAATGGTGTCTTAAAAAGTTCGCGTTTGGCCATAAAGTGCAGCGGTTCTGGATAAAAGGCTGCAATGTAAACCGGATCCAGATAGCTCATGTGGTTGCCGACCACAATGTAAGGTCGCGCATTGATATGTTCTAAGCCATGCACTTCTAAGCGGTGATAGAGTCTAAAAAGCGGTCTCGCTATAATTTTTAAGAAAGCGTACAACCACATTGTATGTGGCCCGTCCTTCCTTCCATGATTTTATCTTTCATTTCTCATTGCCCGCCTTTTTATCGTATCGTACCACGTATAAGATAGTTTTCTTTTTCCTATACTGTTTTTATGGAAATGGATCGAAGCATGTATCGATATTGTATCACGACACTGTGATGATGCAAAGGGGAGTTCGATGAGCGCACCTGTATCATTTTATCCCCGTCCTTCACGTATGGAACTATCTGAGCAGGTAAACGCACTTTTGACTCATGAACCGTGGGTTTTCGTCTGTATCGGCAGCGATCGTTCAACCGGTGATGCCTTTGGACCATTGGTCGGGTCCGAACTTATGCGTTATTTTCCCGATATGCCTGTGTACGGATCGTTAGACGAACCCGTGCACGCCTTAAATTTAGAATCGGTTTTAAACCATATTGCTTCACACCATCCGGGTGCGCGCATCTTTGCCGTGGATGCAGCGCTCGGAGAAAAAACTTTGCTTGGAACCCTAACTGTGGCAAAGGGACCGGTTTTTCCGGGACGCGGCGTCGAGAAAAACTTACCGGCAGTCGGTGATGCGCATCTCACAGCCGTTGTCAACCTCTCCGGTTGGCATCCTTTCTGGATGTTACAACATACGCGCCTCAGTCATGTCTGGAAACTTGCCCGTCATGCCGCCGGTGCGATGGCCTTGGCCTGGGCTAGACATCAGTTGACTTACTTTCCCGACGCAGCGCATTCCCCGCGGCCATCGACTTATCCTTCATAATCCTACACTGATGCACACGACGTCAACCCGTTATCCAAATAAGGTAAAGAGCCAGGCAAAAACGAGGGCCGGAAGCATGTTGGCGATGCGCAATCTGGTAAGGTCGAGGAGATTCAAGCCGATCGCTAAAATGAGCACCCCTCCGGTACCATTCATCGCCTGAGTAAAACCATCGAGCAGTTCAGGCTGGATGCTCCGTGCCAGCATATACGCCATCAAGCTTATCCCGCCTTGGAAAAGGAGAACAGGAACGGCACTAAAGATGACTCCGATACCGAGCGTACTCGCAAAAAAAAGAGAGGTAACCCCGTCTAAAAAGGACTTGATAAACAAAAGGTGATGATCGCCCGTCAAGCCGCTTTCAATGGAGCCGAGTATACTCATCGACCCAACAACGAAGAGGAGGCTGGCGGTTAAAAAGGCCTTGCTGACGCGATTTTCTTCTTCTTTTTTTGAAAACCGTCTTAACAGACGGTCACTCATACGATTAAGCGCCTGATCGATATCGATGCGTTCACCCATCCACGTTCCAAAAACGAGACTTGCAGTCACTTTTAATAAATCATCAACGGAAAGTGCCATTTTTAGGCCAATCACAATGACCGCCAGTCCAAGTGCGTGCATGATTGCTTGACGTGCTCCACCTACAAATCGTCCTAAAAATAAACCACCTAGCGATCCGGCTATGATCGCTAGGACATTCACCACTGTTCCTACCCATATCATCGACGCACCGACCTTTATCTTTACTAGCGATATGACTCAACAGAAAGATCCATGAGTTTTTGGATAATGCGCTCCAAATCTTCTTTTTCTAGGTATTCGATCTCTATTTTTCCTTTATTTTCGGTACCTACGATACGAATACGTGTCTTCAAAACTTCTTCTAGTTTTCTTTCCATATCCTTAAGAAACATTGATTCTTCACTGATCTGTGATTTTTTTTTCGGAAGGGACGTTATTTTAGATTGTTTGTCTTCACGCCGTTCTTTCAAAACCCGTTCTAAGGTCCGAACACTCCAGTTGTGTTTTTGAGCTTCCTTTGCGAGATGGGTCGCTTCTTTTTCGTCCAGTCCGACCAGCACCTTCGCATGACCCATGCTCAATGTTCCACGTGAAACATCTTCTTGCACCGCTTGCGGTAAGGTCAAAAGACGTAGGTAATTAGCGATGTGCGAACGGCTTTGTCCCATTCTTTGGGCCAGTTCTTCTTGCGTTAATTGAAACGAATCGATTAAACGTTGATAACCACGGGCAATCTCTAAAGGTGTGAGCGATTCACGCTGTATATTCTCAATCAACGCCACTTCCATCATACGATCATCGTCAAAGGAACGAACCACAGCAGGAATCGCGGCAAGACCCGCCCGCCCTGCTGCCCGCCATCGTCTTTCCCCAGCAATAATCTCGTACCCTACGACGGCCCGGCGTACAAGAATAGGCTGCAAGACACCGTGCTGTCGAATCGATTCGGCTAGTTCCATCAAAGCGTCATCATCAAAGGTTTGACGCGGCTGAAAAGGATTGGGACGGAGATCTGTCAGAGATAAATACTGAACGCGATCTTCTTCCGATATATTGAGTTCAGGAATGAGTGCTTCCAATCCGCGTCCAAGCCCACTTCGCCTTTGAGCCATATGCATGCGGTTACTCCGCCTCCCCCCTCTCGATCGTTATTGAACGGTTTTGGCACGCAGCAGTTCTTCTGCAAGCGACATATAAAGATCGGCGCCACGCGATTTGGGATCATATGTCACAATAGACTGTCCGTGGCTAGGTGCCTCACTGAGCCGAACATTACGAGGAATGATCGACTGATACACTTTATCTTTAAAATATTTTTTTACTTCTTCTGCGACTTGCAAGCTTAAATTCGTGCGCGCATCAAACATGGTCAGCACAACACCTTCAATGGAAAGCGATGCATTTAAATGTTTTTGTACGAGCCGAATCGTGTTGAGGAGCTGACTGAGTCCCTCTAAAGCATAATACTCGGATTGTATTGGAATTAAGACGGAATCTGCAGCTGTTAAGGCATTGATCGTTAAAAGACCGAGAGACGGAGGGCAATCAATAAAAATATAATCATAATCGTCTTTGATCTGCATCATGGCACGCCTCAAACGCACTTCACGGCTTATCGTTGGTACAAGCTCGATTTCTGCCCCGGCAAGCTGAATCGTCGAAGGTAAAATATAAAGGCCATCAACAGCCGTTTGCCGGATGGCAGACGGAGCAGGCACATCGTTAATTAAAAGATCATACACATCATAGACAACATCTGCTTTACTTACACCGAGCCCGCTTGTCGTATTGCCTTGCGGATCCATATCAACAAGTAATACGCGCTGGCCGAGGGTTGCCAGGGAAGCACCGAGATTCACCGTTGTTGTCGTTTTTCCCACGCCGCCTTTTTGATTTGCTACGGCGATGATCTTGCCCATGATTTCACCCTTCCTCAAGCCACGCTAGAACGCCTACATTTAGGAACGTTTTTGCTGAGGTCTTTTTGGTAAACGAATCGTAAATACATAATAATCCTCTTCATCGTTCTCTTCCATATCCACGAT
>PEBX01000016.1 GCA_003050645.1 Candidatus Carbonibacillus altaicus | reverse complement strand
AAGCCATTCAGCAATTTAATCAACAGATGATGCAAGCGGCCCAGATGGGTGGGCAGGTGAACCAGGCACAGATGCGCGCCTGACACGTTCTTGTTATCGTTTAGCAGGTCACAGCAATATCAGTCTTGTCACAGCAATATCAGTCTTATTTAAGGAGGTGCTTGCGTGAACACCAATCAAGTTCCAACCCAGCAAGCCGCAGCTCAAGCCGGAAAACAGCGGGTACAGCTAACACCCAAACAAGATACGACTTCGTACAGCCCGGCCATGAGCGAACGCGATTATGCCAATGATATGCTGACAACGGAAAAGTATATAACGAGTGGGCTCAATACCGCTCTTTGGGAAGTCTCCAACAGTACTTGCCATCAAGATTTACTCAAAATGTTAAACGAAACCCACCAGGCCACGCGTAGAATCTTTGATTATATGTTCCAGCAAGGCTGGTACCCGATAGAAGTCGAAACACAGGATCACCTGAGTCAAGCCTATCAGCAGTACAGTCAATATGCCTCGCAGCAGTTCCCTCCCTCAGGGATGATGCAATAGAATGTAATAAAAAAAAACACCCGCTCATTAAAACGAAGCGGGTGTTTTTTGTTCTCTTGCCGGCACAACTTCATGACAACGCCGGCACCGGGGCTCGTACGTATCGCTCGAACCGACCACGATAAGCGGATCATCAAAGTAGGCTGGCTTCCCACCGATAAGCCGTTGCGTTTGCGTCGCCGGTGCTCCACAGACAGCACATTGTGCCGTAAGGACGTTTTTAACATCGGCCATGGCTAACAGTTCACCCATCGGTCCGAACGGGAGTCCCCGAAAATCCTGATCCAGACCGGCGATCACGATGTGACGGTTTTCGTGAATCATCCGATACACAGTTTCAACCAGCTGATACATGCCTGAGCTCGACTTTTCGATAAAAAACTGTGCTTCATCGAGTAAAACAACGCGCACATCGTTTTGCAAAACATCGTCGTAAAGCCGGCAAACCTCGGTGATCGGCAAAGCAGGGAGTGTCTTGCCATCGTGCGAGACGATCGCACCATCGCCTCCATAACGTCCATCCCGGGCATGTTTATATGCGCGCACGGCTGTCTTCGGATAGGGTCTGAGCGTCACCGGAAGTGTCGTCACTTGTTCTACGATCATTTCATATGTACGAATGAGCGCCGTACTTTTCCCACTAAACATCGCACCAACTATAACATCGAGCCGTCCTACATCGCGACCTGGCCAGGGTGAACGGATGACCATCCTCTACGCTCCTCATTGACAATGATCGAATCATTTCATATTCCAAAATGTCTTAAGATAGGAAACTTTTGATGTGAAAGGACTTCACGGCTGCACCCGCCGGAAGTCCTCGGTTACGTTCACGGTATCTTATTTTACTTCATTAAGATCGGGAAACAAGATCTTTCGAAAACGCCAGAGCGTCCGAGACCATCATCTCGCCTTCACCGCGGATGAGCTTCTTACCAAAAGTGCGCTCCGGCGCAAGAACCCGCAAAAGATGGTCCACGGCTAACTCCGGATCAACGTCCTCTCCGCACGTGTAGCAATCAATAGCGCAAAAGCCGTGTTCTGGATAAGTGTGAATCGAAATGTGGCTCTCTGAGAGCATGACGAGTACCGTCGCGCCTTGTGGTTCAAACGCTTTGGATTGAACACCCAAAATCGTCGCTCCGGCTTGAACAGCTGCTTCCACCAATTGATCGGTGAGCCAGCGTTCATCATTCAAAAGCCGGGCATCAACACCCCAAGCATCGACAGCGATGTGCCGACCGAAAGTAGAATAGGTGCGTTCCATCTTTCGGGCCCCCTTCCTAGCAGTAATGTAGCGATGCTAGGACCTTCGTCATTCACCCCCGGGGTACGAAGAGGCTCTCCCCAATCTCGAATGAAACCTGGTTCCTATTATGCTCGCAAGTATCACTCTAACATGTTCAGCATAAAAAATCAATACAGTTGAAGAAGTTTTTCCTGGTGTATTATCATTTACCCAGCAAAATGACAAGCCACAAGATGCCCGCCGCCCATATCCCGTAGCTGCGGCACTTCTTCACGACACCGCGCTTCGGCATACGGGCAGCGCGTGTGAAAACGGCAGCCTCTTGGCGGATTCGCGGGAGATGGAATATCTCCTTTTAAGATGATGCGCTCCCGCTTTAACGTAGGATCGGGAATCGGAGCAGCGGATAAAAGCGCCTGCGTATACGGATGGAGCGGATGATCAAAAAGTTCATCACGACCGGCATGTTCGACAATCGTCCCCAAGTACATAACCGCCACATCATCACTAATATATTCAACGACCGATAAATCGTGCGAGATAAACAGGTAAGTGAGACCCATCTGTTCACGGAGGTCGACGAGCAGATTTAAAATTTGCGCCTGAATGGAAACATCGAGAGCCGATACCGGTTCATCTAAAATCATAAATTCCGGATTTAAAACAAGCGCGCGCGCAATCCCTACCCGCTGCCGCTGCCCACCGGAAAATTCATGCGGATAGCGATCATAATGAACGGCTTCGAGCCCGGACTTAACCAGAGCCCCTTCAACCTTTTCACGTACATCCTGTTTCGTCGCCAGGCCGTGTTCTAAAAGCGCCTCACCGATCGCTGTACCTACCTTCATGCGTGGATTAAGCGAACTATATGGATCTTGAAAGACCATTTGCATCTTTGGTCTGAGTTTTCTCAGTTCATGCTTTTTGAGTTTGTGGATATTTACACCTTTAAACTTCACTTCACCGTCAGTAATATCCGTAAGACGTAAAATCGTACGGCCGACCGTCGTTTTACCACTGCCCGACTCTCCCACAACAGACAATGTTCGTCCTTTTGGCAGAACAAAACTAATATCATCTACTGCTTTCACATGACCGACCACACGGCGGAAGAGACCAGCACGAATAGGAAAGTACGTTTTGAGATGACTGACTTCTAGTAGCGTTTCGTTCATGCTCTCGCTCCTTCCGCATGCAACCAGCAAGCAACCTTATGCCCATCCGCATCGATAAACGTATCCGGGTATTGTTCTTTGCACACAGGCATCACATACGGACACCGATCGGCAAAATGACAGTATAAGGGGAGATTGAGCGGGGAGGGAACTTGACCGGGGATCGTGTACAGGCGCTCTTTGCGCTCACCGATGATCGGTTTGGCCTTCAAAAGGCCTTCGGTATATGGATGACGCGGATTTTTAAACACTTCCATGACTTTTCCTTCCTCGACAACGCGCCCACCATACATGACGACGACATAATCTGCCATCTCCGCCACCACACCGAGATCGTGGGTGATGAGCATGAGGGCAACATTTTTCTCGGACTTAAGCTTCCGCAGAAGATCGAGGATTTGCGCCTGGATGGTAACGTCTAAGGCAGTAGTCGGCTCATCCGCAATGATAAGCTTTGGCTCACAACTTAGAGCAATGGCGATCATGATCCGTTGACGCATCCCACCGGAAAGTTCATGCGGATACGCATCAACGATTTCATGCGCGCGCGGAATACCGACCATTTCGATGAGTTCAATGGCATATTTCCGTGCTTCCCGCTTACTGAACATACGGTGCTCAATAATCGGTTCCATGATTTGCTCTCCGACGGTTAAAACGGGATTTAAGGATGTCATAGGCTCCTGGAATATCATACCGATTTCATTACCGCGTAGCCGCCGCATCTCATGGGGTTTTAACTTCAGCACATCGCGCCCGTCAAAAATAATTTCACCTTTGACAATTTTAGCATTGTTGGCGAGAAGACGCATCAAGGACAGGGCTGTCACGCTTTTCCCGCTGCCGGATTCCCCGACGACACACACCGTTTCCCCGGGTCGGATTTGAAAACTGACACCACTCACGGCTTTCACGACGCCAGCTTCAGTATAAAACTCCGTATGCAAATCTTTAAATTCTACCAGTGCTTTTTGGCTCATCCATCAACCCTACCTTTTCATCTTTGGATCGAGCGCATCCCGAAGTCCATCGCCGATGACATTGATCGAGACGACTGTAATCAAAATGGCCACACCCGGTGGAATCCACAGCCACGGGCGTTTGGCGAAGTCGATCATGTTGTTAGCAGATGATAACATCTGACCCCAGGAAGGCGTTGGCGGAATGACCCCCAAACCAAGGAAGCTTAGCGACGACTCGAGTAAGATGGCCCCAGCTACACCGAGCGTACCGCTTACGATAATGATCGGCACAACATTAGGCAATAGATGCGAGAAAATTTTACGCCGATCCGAGAGCCCCAACGCTTCCGTGGCCAGCATAAATTCTTGTTCCTTTAGACTTAAAATTTGACTGCGAACGAGACGAGATAGACCCATCCAACTGATCACACCGATGACAAACATAATAAGGTATATGCGCTGATCGGGTGGAAACTTTAAATCGGAAAGTATTGCACCAAACGTAATCAATAAAGGAAGGGTAGGAATGGCATACATGATGTCGGCAAAACGCATCAGGATCGTGTCTATCCAGCCCCCGTAAAAACCGGCAAGGAGTCCGACCGTCACACCGATTAACACGATAATACCGGTTGCGGCAAGCCCGACTAAGAGTGAGATCTGTCCGGCTTCCATTAGCCTAAGCACCACATCCCGCCCCAGCTGGTCTGTTCCCAACCAGTGTTCAGCAGAGGGTGGCTTGTACTGGTCACGCACAGAAATTTTAGCGTCTTTATAAGGCGAGAAATACGGTCCGACAAATGAAAAAAGAAACATGAAAATGAGCACGATAAAAGCTGTAATAGCAAACTTATTTTTGAGAAGGCGACGAAAGGCACTGCGCCAGGGAGAATCAACTTTTTTGGAACGCATTTTGCTATTTTGACCCGAGCTTTTCAATGCTTCTGGCTGAACAGTCATCCTATTCCCTCCTTAACGATGCCGGACGCGCGGGTCAGCAACCCCGTAAAGCACGTCAGCCAGAATGTTCCCTAAGATCGTTAAAACCGAGATAAAAAGCGTGAAACCCATGACCAACGGATAATCGCGCTGGAAAATGGCATCGAGAGTCACTTTCCCGATACCTGGCCAGTTAAAGATGCGCTCCGTAATAATCGCACCGGAAAAAAGGCCGGGAAGTTCCAGAGCAAAAAGGGTAATAAGCGGTAACAGCGCATTCCTTAAGGCGTGTTTAAAGATAACAACATGATCTTTAAGGCCCTTGGCATAGGCCGTTCGCACGTAATCTTGACGGATCACTTCGAGCATAGACGTACGAAAATACCGAGTCAGTCCGCCTATGGAAAGCATGGTCAGCGTGATCACAGGAAGGGCCATATGCCACATGACATCTTTGATATAAGCCCACCCTTCATGCGGAATACCGGTAGAGGACATGCCACCGAGCGGGAATATCCGATAGTCCACCGCGAAAAGCTTGAGCAATAAAAGACCGAGAAAAAAAGACGGTAAAGACATGGCTAAAAAGACAAACAAGGTGACGAGTTGATCATACAGTGTATACTGCTTGATCGCCGCCACAATACCAACGAGCGCTGCAGCCATCCACTGCAGGACAAGGACCGTAGCCGACAAAATAAATGAATTCCAGACAAATGTATTGATGACATCCGTCACCGGTTTTTTATACAGGTAAGACTCACCGAAGTTCCCCTTGACGATTTCTCCCATCCAGATGGCGTAACGCTCCGGTAAAGGTTTGTTAAGACCGTAAAGCTCCCTCAGTTCTTCTTTTTTTTCTTGAGTCATCTTTGAATCCATGCCGAATTGCGCCGAAATAAAATCGCCGGGGGCCATGGTAAACACAAGGAAGATGATAATCGAAGCGCCGATGATGGTAGGAATACTCTCAATCAGACGGCGAATAATGTACTGGGTCATAGAAAGCCTCCCTCGCCTCAAAAATTGAGCGCAACATGCCGGGATACCGGCATATTGCGCAAGTTGTTGTTGCACTCAACCATAAACTATATCTTTCAACAACCATGTTTTAATATTTACATAGACTCCAGGTAACTGATTAGAACTGACGAATCGTAACCCCAGGCAGAGCGTTGGTAAAGTCATAGAACGGTGTAATCTCACCTTCGAAGCCTTCGAGGCGGGAGCTGATCACGTTCATGTTGTAACGCTGATACATATACAGAATCGGCACCTGTTCATTCAGGTAATGGAAGAGCTCGTTATAAATTTCTTTCCGTTTGTCACGATCGAGTTCTTTCAAGCCTTTATCAATGAGCTCATCGACTTTGGGATCAGAATAACGGAAGAATTCTTTATTCGTGCCGCCATTCGAATGGAACAGTCCATACGGATCGGGATCTGTACCAAGACCGACGGCTAGGAAGGCCATGTCGTATTCGCCCTTTTCCATCTTATCGATCATGGCGTTAAATTCCATCTGTTCCGCTGTAAATTCGATACCAAGCGCTTTATAGTTTTCCTTAGCAATCGGTAAGAGGGCATCGTTCACCGGGTTCGGCGATGAAGCGGTAAAGTACAGTTTTAATTTTTGACCGTCTTTATAACGATAACCGTCGTCTCCCATTTTCCAACCCGCTTCATCCAGTAGTTGAGCGGCTTTGTCATGATCATAGTTATAGTTGATGAGCCCGGCTTCATCCGGATAACCCCAGGACACCTTGGTCATCGGCACATCGATGACATTGGCCAGACCTTGAGAGTATGCGTAGACTGCCGACTCCCGATCAAGCCCGTACATCAGTGCTTGACGCACCTTGACGTCTTGGAGGATAGGGTTTTGATGATTAAGGGCAATATAACCGTAACCGTTGTTCAAAAGCATGCTGCGATCGAGGAAGCCCATGGCGTCGATTTGGTCGAGGTTGTCGCGATTGACCGAGATGCCTTCTTCGAAGTCCGTCTCTCCCGTTTGTAAAAGCTGCAGATTTGTCTCATCCGTTGTCGCTTTAAAAATGACATTTTGTACCTTCGGCTTAACCCTGGGAGACGTATCCCGCCAGTAGTTCGGATTCGCCTCAAAGACGACTTCTTGTGCTGGCACGAACTTCTTGAGCACGTACGGACCACTGCCGAGCGGCTTTTCGTTCAGCTTTTTAATCGGTTCGAGGTCGCCTTTTTTAAAGTCTTTCCCGTAATAATGTTTGGGCAAAACAGCTATGGTCAGATACTCTAAAGTGAGGGCATTGACATCTTTAACGGTAACGGCAATCGTTTTCTCATCGATGATTTTGATGCCGTCGACTTTCGTAATCTTTCCTTCCTTATCCGCCGTATACTCATCCGCACCGACGATTTGAGCGACGGACATATCTGCACGTCCGTCATAGTTGGGATCGAGGTAGACGAGGTACGAAAACTCAACGTCTTCTGCAGTCACCGGCGTTCCATCGGAGAACTTCGCATTCGGATCGATATGGAACGTGTACGTCTTCCCATCATCGCTGATCTCCCATGTGGCAAGATCTGGAATCGTCGTTCCATCTTTATCGACGCGCCCGAGCGCTTCAAAAACCATGCTTAGCACATAATTATCATAAGCTGTGCTATAAAACCACGGTGTGAATACGCCTTTCGGTTCGTGCATACCGATGATGATGGTATCGGTGCGCGCTTTAGCAGCAGCGGGAACAGCGTCAGGATTCGTAGCCCGTACATAGCCCTCCGGCGCAGTGTCTTCCGGAGCGTTCGCTTCTTCTTGGTTGTTATCATTTGGCGACTGTGCTTGATTGTTCGTATCGGTCTGCGGCTGAGACGTATTATCCGATTTTTGCCCGCATCCGGCAAGAGCCAGCGTAAGTACGAGTAAAAGGCTAAACAAAATGTATAGTGACTTTTTCATCGATACGCCCCCTTTTGTGGCATTTTTCTTTCATTTTAGAACAAAGAAAAAAAGAGACTGCGAACCACTTTCAATCAATATAAATCTACTCACAACAAACACCCACAACCACCCACAACCAACAAACACCCACAACTTTTCACGTCGCGCTTACACACCCTCATCTAACAAGACGACTTAGCGATGTACGCAGCACAAGCAATGCATAAACAAAAAAATTACCCCTCATACGTCTCCATCATCTCTAGTAACAGATAAAAATGGAAAACGTATCTCGGTATTACCACCCATGTGATGCGTACCAAAAAAGTAAATCTTTTAAACTTTAACCTTCTCTTTCTCCCCCCTTTTTTTGTCAAATCATCCCTGCATAAAAAAATCTGCTCGCCACCAGTTCATATATTAAAATTTGCGGCAAGCAATCGTGGATTCATTATAGCCAAAAAAAACGCAAAGTGCAATATAATTTTGTTAAAATGAGAGAGCATGTTTTGCTGTATCCTTTTAATGAATGCGGTTTCAAAGTCATAAAGATTGTGTCAATCAAAAAGACAATTAGACAGTAAGCAATAAAAAAGAGTCTTTTGATAGACTCAAAATCCATTTTTTTTGCACACATATTGCTTTTATAGATATTTTTGAATAGATTCAATCAATGATTGGACGTTCTCGTTAAAAGTCTTAACATGGTATCAATCTCGGCAATACCGATCGTATGCGTCGAACGAGCGGAAGTCACCACCGAGTGAGGCGATTCAGGTAAAGAGACAATTGAATTGCTCGTTTTTTTCGTCATAAGCGCGTGACGTAAGTCGAGCAGTTCATCGATGCGTCGTCTGCGCCACATATCAAAGGCTTCTTCCACCACTCTTTCCAGTGCCGACGGTGTTCCACAGAAAAAGGTTGATTGTTTATTGTTTATTCCGTAAGGCACATGTTGAACGGATTCTTTCTGTAGATAAGACTGGCCAGGTAACGTGACAGACGCCTCACCGTTGGCCTTTTTGCGCTCATAGATCAGGTGTTCGGCCTCATCATAACGTTCTTCTTCAATCTTCCAAAGTTCACCGCTTTTAAACGTGTTGATAATCCGAAAACCGGGATACATTCTTTTTTCCACAAAGTCTGCCGAAAAAGCCTGCAGGAGCTTTAAAAAGTTATGCGCTGCTCTTGTGTGATACACTCTTGCCCGCCCGCAAACATGAACCATCTCTTCCGTGATTGCCTGGTTTCCCGCCTGTTTTACAATATGAAAATAACATACATACGACCTATCGTGAACACCGACTTCCCCTTCGCCGTTTTTTAAAAGATGATACTGAGCACTGGGAGCGAGTTCACGAAGCTTAGCAACAAACGACGGCACCGCACCACCCTTGAGCTTGAGCTGAATGCTGACAAACTCGGTGGCCAAACGCCTAGCCATCATATCTCCCCAATTCTAAAAGTTTTTAAGGCGAAAAAAGATTTGGTTTAACTTTATTATACACGACTGAAACCAAAAAAAACACCTTTTTTTTAATCATCTTCCAGCCAGTTGACTTGCGGAAAATGTTCGCTCTCCTGCACCTTATTATGGGGATCTTTACTTTGAACACTGTTTAAGACCGAGCTCGGCTCATGCAACGCATCCGGCGAGGTAAAACCGCGTTTTGTCCATTCAAAAAGCAAGCGATCCATGTAACGAATAGAATTCTTACCCAGCAGAAGTGCTTCTTCCAGCGCAGCTTCGATCAACGGCAGGGAATATTCATCTTTATCTAACCAGTTCAGCACAATCTCACTGTCGATGGGGGAAAGCGGACGGGCCAATTTTTTTTCTAAAAGCTGCATTAATCCTTGCAACGTGTGTTCTGAGCCAGGCGAATCGGGCGCATTCGACGGAATTGTTTTGCTCACATCGGGTCGTGGGGAGGCAGGGGGAGGCGTTGTTGCCGTGAGACTTTGCAGCTTTTCAAAAAAAGGTGTGAGATCATATGCCTCCGACGGCCGTCCGTAATCATTGACGTTTTTTGTAATACGTATGAAACGATGATCAAGTAAAAACTGAAGCAAATCGGCAACAGAACGTTCATCCATGCTCATCCGCTCACTCAGTTTTTTAACCGACGGAAGGACATATCCTTCAAGGCGCATGCCCCATAGTTGAAGCATGAGCATCATGCCGACATCCGTAAGTCCCAGGCGTTTGTAGTTTTTGAGCACCGTAAGTGGCAACGCTAATACCGGTTCATACCAGCGTCCGTCAAAACTGTCCAAAACGCTTCAACTCCGTAACTGCATGTTTCATATTGGATGTTCCGTACTGCATACTCTATACTGCCTTTTCTGTACTGCAAGTTCCGTACTGAATACTCCATACTGCATGTTCCATCATACATACTCCATCATGCTTGCTTCATCAGGACATCCGTTTTTCTACAAACCGCCGCATACGAGTGATCGCTTCATTCAGCGTATCGAGATCCGTGGCGTAGGAGATGCGTATGTGTTCTAGCGTACCAAACCCGGTTCCGGGAACGACCGCCACCCCTTCTTCTTCTAGGAGCGCTTCAGCCCACGCATCGACATCTTGGAAACCGCTTTTTTTGAGTGCTTCGGAGATGTCGATGTAGACATAAAAGGCAGCCGGAGGCCTGTCCAACCAGAAACCCGGAATTTCCATAAGTTTGGGGACGATCGTATCGCGCCGGGTGCGATACGTTGCGACCATGCGCTGAACCGCTTGCTCGACTTCTCCACTCTCATCCGTCAGAGCATGGAGCGCGCCGTACTGTGCAAAGGTCGTCGGATTCGAAGTGCTCTGACTGGAAAGGTTATCAAGCGCTTCGATCAGCGCTCGGTCCGTTGATGCTGCCCAGCCGATGCGCCAGCCAGTCATGGCATACGGCTTGGAGACACCGTCGATGACGATGGTCCGCGCATACAACGCGTCTGAAAGTGAGGCAATGCTCGTGTGTTCTCCTTCATAGATAAGTTTCCTGTAGATCTCGTCGGAGACGATCCAGACATCCGGATATGCTTCCAGCACTTCGGCTAGAAGAGCGAGTTCTCGTTCGGTGTAGAGGCTCCCGGTTGGATTAGACGGGGAGTTTAAAATGAGCGCACGCGTTTTTCCCGAAAGCGCACCGCGGAGGGCCTCCGGTGTCAGTTTATAGCCGTTCTCCCGCGTCGTCGGTACAAGTACAGGAATACCACCGGAGAGTTTCACCTGTTCTGGGTAACTCACCCAGTATGGAACGGGAATGATGACTTCCTCTTCTTCCTGGACGATGGCTTGAAAAACGTTATAGAGCGCCTGCTTGGCGCCGGAGGCGATATGGACGTGTCCGGGTGCATATGATTTGCCGATCGTTTGTGTAAGTTCTCGCGCGACGACCTCTCGCAAAGGGGGAATGCCGCCAGACGGGGTATACTTCGTCTTCCCTTCCTTCATGGAACGGTATGCAGCCTCGATGATGACATCGGGCGTATTGAAATCGGGCTCCCCTGCGCCTAGAGAAAGTACGTCTTTTCCCTCTGCTCTCATGGCATTGGCCCGCGCGGTAATAGCCAGTGTCGGTGAAGGCGCGAGCATCCGTACGCGCATAGCAAGTGGTTTCATCCTTCATGCCGCCTTTCTTACAGAAAAATTGATGTACATCATTCGACTACTTTTGGCTATTTTTCTTTTCGTGGTTAAGACATTTCTGTTAAGTCATTTCTGCCAAATCATTTCTGCATTACAACAATCCTTCTGCCTTGAGTAAGCGGTACGTCTCCCGGGCAATAAATCGTTCTTCATCCGTCGGAATGACAAACGCATGCGCCCGGCTCGTATCAGATGTAATTCTTCGGAACCCGTCTTTTTTCTCCACATTGGCGCGCCGGTCTAGATCAAAACCGAGAAACGAAAGTCCGGCCAGAAGTGCTTCGCGGACAGGGGCAGCGTGTTCGCCGATCCCACCGGTTAAGATCAAAGCATCGATGCCGCCCATGGTCGCTGCATAAGCGCCGACATACTTTTTCAGGCGATGCATAAAAACACGAAACGCTCGGTCGGCACCTTCATCCCCTTCAAACATAAAAGCCAGAATTTCCCGCATATCGGACGTTTTTTCGGAGAGACCTAAAAGTCCGCTGTGTTTATTTAACATGGCCTGAACTTCGGCGATGGAGAGGTCTTCCTTGGCCATAACGTACGGGAGTACCGCCGGATCGATGTCTCCCGAACGCGTGCCCATCACCAGACCTTCAAGCGGCGTCATCCCCATACTCGTTTCTACGACTTTGCCGGCCTGGATGGCGCATGCACTGGCACCGTTTCCCAAGTGGAGACTCACCACTTTACGCGAGCGCCAGGCGTCTCCAGCCAAACGGATGAGCTCTTCCCAGACGTAATGGTGCGATGTTCCGTGAAAGCCGTAGCGCCGAACTTTGTGCCTGCGGTAAAGCGTATAAGGAATGGCATAGAGATACGCTTCCTCGCCCATCGTTTGATGGAAAGCCGTATCAAAAACAGCGACCATCGGCACCCAGTTGCCGAATTGCGCCCGCGTCGCTTCGATTCCCTTTAGATTCGCGGGATTATGAAGCGGCGCAAGATCGATGTGTTCGTAAATGACCCGAATCACCTCATCATCGATCAAAACCGGTGCCTGAAAAGCCTCTCCCCCGTGAACGACGCGGTGCCCGATCCCAGCAAGCGCCTCTTTGCGGCTAAGCGGCGGCTTTTTACCGTCTGTCAGCAGCCGGAGGATGACATCGATCGCGCCCTCATGCGACCAGATCTCTTCCGCTTGCTTGTACGTCTCGTCCCCGACTTGAAAATGAATGGTAGCGATGTCGAGGCCAATCCGTTCGATCAGCCCGCGGGCCAGAACCGTCTCGGCACTCATATCAAAGAGTTGAAATTTGATCGAGGAAGAGCCGCTGTTTAAAACGAGTATCAACGGTTTTTTCATTCGTCCACCCGCTCCCCGCGAACATCATAGCGGAAAAAACCTTCCCCGCTTTTTACTCCTAAAAGCCCTGAACGCACCATTTTTTTAAGAAGCGGAGACGGACGAAACTTGGTTTCGCCGTATTCTCGAAACAGGCCTTCCAGCGCTAAAAGGACGGCATCCAAACCAAAACGATCAGCCATCTCCAACGGGCCCCTGGGAAGATCATACCCGAGTCGCATCGCTTTGTCGATCGCTTCTTTGTTGGCGATCCCTTCCATGTAGAGAAGGATTGCTTCGTTAATCATGACAAGCATGAGGCGCGAGGAGATAAAACCGGGAGATTCATACACTTCGACCGCTTCTTTACCGATACGACTCGCAAATTGAAAAGCAAAGTGGACCGTCTCTTCAGAAGTACGGTATCCGCGAACGACTTCAATCAATTTACTTTGCTGAACGGGTTCGAAAAAATGAAGCCCGATCACTTTGTCGGCGCGGCGGGTCGCCTGGGCGAGCTCCGTGATAGAAAGCGTCGAGGTGTTCGTGGCGAGCACGACGTGCGGCGCCGTCTCCAGACTTAAGCGCCGGAAGACATCCCGTTTGATGATCGTGTCTTCCGTAACCGCTTCGATGACGAGCGGGACGTCAGACAGCTTGCGCCAGTCTAGGGTAAACTGAATACGGGATAAGACCAGTTTTTTTTCCCCTTCCGTAATCGTCCAGCGCGCTAATTTTCTCTCTTGCGATGTAAAAAGACGCAAACGGGCATCATTCAATTTCTCTTCCGTCTGATCGATTAAGATGACTTCCAGTCCTTGTTCGGCGAGCGTCTCGGCGATCTCTACCCCCATCGTACCGGCCCCTATGATCCCTACCTTTTTTAACACATCATCCGCCTCCAACGTGTATGCGTTCCTTCATGCCTAACGCATCCCAGCGCATAACGTATTGTCGACCCGTACTCGTTATGCGGTAAAAGGCTGATCTATGAGCGTGAACATCGGGTTCGTAGCCTAACTTAAACAAAAAAGCGTTACGCGCTACTAGGGTCATCTACCCGTATCGGGTTCATCTATGTCAGTTTTATGCGCCATGCCAGGCAGGTGGTTTCCGCTACCTTATGAGGGCGGCAGCAAAATAGAACGCAGGCGCTTTCCATCTCTGGCATCAAAATAGACGAACCCGAAAGAACGATCGGCAAAGGATACCTTCGCTTCATAGATGGGCCTTTTAAAATCCCAGCCGAGGACAAGGCGAGACAGCGATGCACCGGGAAAATGTGTGCTGAGTGCGCGCCGGATGGCCTCCTCTGGGACGATCGCCTCTTCTTTCACTGTCTCCAAGAGTGACCCTTGCTCATCGCAAAAAAGGATGGACGTGCCTCCGGACGTCTCTACATGAAGCGTCGTAATAAGCGCCGTTCCGCGATACACTTCAGTTTTTATGAGCTGATCTATGGGGAAGGAGGCCTGCTTAAGACAGAAGTACGCATGCTCCGTCATCTTTTGTCGCTGTGAGTATACGATTTGACTTGCATAAAAGATCAATACAAGCGCTAAGATACCGATCGATGTGACAAAAAAGGTCAGTCGCCAGCGCATCTTCGTACACCCCTTTTGCCCGTAAGCATAAGATGCTTTTCGCCTCTAAGCTATCCCATCCTGAAATAGGTTGCATCGTTTCATCCTTCTGCTGGTACCGCAAAGGCGGCATGGGAGTCTATCCTGAAACAGGATGCGACGTTTCATCATCGGATGGTGCATCAATAAGGATAGGATCGTTATGAACGCTCTGATCGTAAGTCGTACCTCAGGCCAGACGCTTGGCCCTTAAACGCGCTTCATACCGTATACGTTCTGTATCCAACGTGAGATGCTCCCCTTTCCAGTACAGAAGACGACCGTCGACGATCGTACCAAGTACGTCTGAGCCGCGACCGTTATACACTAGATTGGCCACATCATCATGGGCCGGGACATAGGGCAGGCCGTCGGAGCGGACGATGATGAGATCGGCCCGGTATCCCTTGGCCAGCTTGCCGATCACATGCTCTAAAAAAAGGGCACGCGCCCCCGCAGCAGTTGCCATACGGAGCGCTTCGTTTGGATGAATGAGCGTGGCGTCTTCTTCCTTACCCTTGTGCAAGAGCGCCGCCATGCGCATTTCTTCAAACAGATCATAGTTATTGTTGCTGGCTGCGCCGTCCGTTCCCAGGCTGATCGTAAGCCCCCGACGGATGAGATCGGGGATCGGGGCAATGCCGCTCCCCAGTTTTAAGTTTGACACCGGATTGTGCGAAATCCGTACGTCATAGCGGGCCAGCGTCTCCCGATCCCGTTCACTTAAATGCACGGCATGCGCCACGAGGAGGGGGCGTTCAAACAGACCGAGTGCTTCTAAATACGGAATCGTCTCCATCGCTTCGCGCTTTTTTACGGTGAGAAGCTCCTGCCGGGTCTCGGCGAGATGAGTCGTCACGGGTAGCGATAACGCGCGGGAAAGCTCAATAATTTCCTTTAAAAAGGCGCTGGAACAGGTGTAAGCGCCGTGCGGAGAAATCATCATCGTAATCCGACCGGAAAGCGCGCCGTGGTACCGCCTCGACACGTCTTCTGCTTCTTTCAGTTTTGCCGCTTCCACAGAAGGATCCTCGGAACCGATCATCCCCCGTGCGAGGACCGCTCGCATACCGCTTAAACGGACGGCTTCGAAAATGACATGAAGACGGTCGTACATATCTAAAAATGTCGTCGTACCGCTTTCAATCATCTCGGCCTGAGCGAGGAGCGTCCCCCAGTAGACGTCTTCTTCAGAAAGCATCGCTTCCCGCGGCCACATGACGTCTTCCAGCCAGCGTTTTAGGGGTTCTCCTTCTCCCAAACCGCGCAAGAGCGTCATCGGTGTATGATTGTGCGTGTTGACGAGGCCTGGTAAGACAAATGCCCCGCGCACATTCCACACTTCATCGTCCGGTCCGACATGCGGCAAGCCTTTTCCGACTTCTTCAATCATGGATCCGTTCATTTTGACATATCCATCGTGAAACGCGTCGTCTATGTATACTTTTGCCTGTGCCAGTATCCAGCTCATCATGATGCCCTCTCTTTCTTCTTTCATTAAATCAAAGTGCGCGAACGAGGTCAAGAACAAAAAGACGTATCGCAAATATGCGACACGCCTTTTTATCGATCTTTTTTTAATTCAATTCACCATATATTCTGGTTGACGCAAATAATACGCCAAGCTGTGAAGTTCAGTCGTCAGATCGGCATGGTGAACACGGATATTGGGCGGTGTATGGATGATGATCGGAGCAAAATTCATAATCGCTTCAACGCCCGCCTCGATCAGTTGATCGGCGACTTCCTGCGCAGCATAGTCAGGAACAGTGATGATACCAACACGGATATCTTTTTCCTGAATGGTGCTTTTCAGCTCTTTCATCGGTTGAACTTTAAGCCCATCGACATCCCGCCCGGCTTTAAGCGGTGAATGGTCAAAAATAGCGACGATACGCATATTGTCTTGTTGAAATGCGTTGTACCGGGCGAGCGCCGTACCGAGATGACCCGCCCCGACCAGCGCAACAGGAATCAGCTGATCCAGATGGAGAATCTGGCGTATTTTTTTTATTAAATAACCCACTTCATAGCCGATGCCCTTTCGCCCAAACTCACCGAAGTAGGCAAGATCTTTGCGAATCTGCGCGGGATTTTGCCCCAGTTCTTTACCCATCTGATAGGAGGACACCGTGCGTACACCCATGCGCTCCAAGTAGGTTAAATAACGGAGATAAATCGGCAAACGCTTGATCACCGTATCGGAGATTGGCTGTTCTCGCTCTTTCTGCACGGTTTTCCCTCCCTTCATGATTGGATCATACATCAATGTTTTTCTCGTTGCATGTACGAGACGTCATAATCGTCGCGATGAACATCCATGATGACCGCGCCATCTTCGGCCGTCTCATACAGTTCGACCCATTGCGCGAGCAAACGACGTCTCGTGGGCGCATCATCGAAACGCATCCCACAGTTCGAAAATTTGACCGCAACCTGTGGGTCGCTTTCCCGGAGAAATTGTTCACTCGTACCCCACGGCGCTCCGCAAGAAGAGACCTTTAACACTTCCGTATGCATATCATATTTTGTGATAAGCGCCTTTTCCATGTGCTCATCCACCGCGCCGGTAAATAAAAAACGAATCTCACCATACGTCAAGCGGAGAACGAGCGATTGATTATGCGGCGAAAGCGGAATAGGATCGGAAGGGTTAAGGACATCGATGCGCGCACCGTTTTTTAACTGGAGACCATCTCCGGACTGTACTATAACTATTTTATCGGATGGAAGCTGTTTCGTAAAGAGAATTTTTTGTGACCATCCCGGTGCCAGCATAAAATGACCAACCTGATACGTTTCTTGGAGCTTATGCGCATTTCCACTCCACGGATCGTCCGGGGAGGACAGAAATACCCGATCCAGCCGCTTAATCCTCCAGCCATCGAGCACAGCTTTGAGCTCAGGCCACGAAGACTCCGAACCGGTATCAATGAGTAACGTCTCCCAAGATGTAAGGATGAGCGTCGCCTCCCCTTCCGACAAATCCAAAAAGGCAACCTTAAGTTCACTCCCCTCTTCCCAGGTCAAAACAGGGTATGCCGGTATCGGTTTGGTCGACGCTTTCACACCACAGGCTGATACAATGAGAGGCAAAACAATGAGCGTATACGAAAGCACCGTCAAGAAGCGTCTTTTAGCATGAATCTTGAAAAAAAACATTCGCGCATCGCATCCTTAAGCCAGTTCATTCGCATCTGCCAATGCATTCGCATCTATTGTATGCACGATACGTTTAACGCCATGCTTAAGTTTGATAATGCACGAGACATTAAAATTCATACGATTCCGTGAACAATCTCCCTTGATTCACCCTTCTTTAGCAGAGGATTCATGGCTTTACGTCGAAATATGAAATCAATCTACTTTCACCTGCGGGGTGATCATAGTGAACATTCAGTAAAGCCTAAAACTTCTTTCTGTTGCCGGTTAACATGAACAAAATCTTCGCTTAAAATGGCCAGGAGAACTATTTTAGCGACAATCGACAGTACAAGGCACAAATTTTTTATACCTTGGTCACGGAATCAGGATTACATTTACACCGATTCCATATGATTCGTTGAAAATAGTTTAAATTTGCATCATATGAGCCTTTTCAGGTATTTCATTCTCGAATATTGTGTGTTTTTGCATTCCATCACAAATACAACCTGTCCCGTCGATCGGCCGCTTCATGTTCGGCTATCCACAATGAATCGACAGCTTCACCCATGACCGTTATTGTTTATCACAATTTAAGGAAGCTGACAAATTAAGGAAGCTGACAAACACCGATGTCCGTTATGCCGTATGCGTCGGCTCCGATGCTGCTTCGGAAACATTTTGACTGTGTGATTGCGTAAGATTTTACCTGAGTGACCGCACCAGATTGATCTCGGATGAATTTTGCGTTAAGCTATAGATAACCAATGTGAAAGGGTGACCTTACGGCGATGAAAAACTGATCCTGTTTGCATGAAGAACGAAATGATCGACCGCGAAGGGCACGCTGACCGTAGTGTGCCGTGCGGGCGACGTGTCTTCACTGAACAGGATCGGTTGCGGTGAAAGGTATTATGATGCGACGTGCTTCCCAAATTGTCCCAAGGAAGGAATAAGACGCCCCGCCTCCTGTCCAGACAGACACGGAGGCTTTTTTGTTATTGAAAGGAGGCGTACGATGATCGTACTTGAAGCGAGACAAATCAAACATTCCATCGGCGATCGGGAGCTGTTCACTGCGGAGCGGCTGTACATTGCGAAACGTGATCGCATCGGGCTAATCGGCCGCAACGGGGCCGGCAAGACAACGCTGCTGAACATCCTGGCCGGGAAAATTCAGCCGGAAGCGGGCACCGTGCAGATCGGCGCAACGACGGCGCTGATTCCACAGTTGAAGCCGAATCTCGACAATGTAAGCGGCGGTGAACTGACCTTTCAATATATCGAGCGGGCATTCGGGCAGGAGCCCGGCTTGCTGTTGGCGGACGAACCGACCATGCATCTCGATCTGGAGCATACAACGCGATTGGAGGAATTGATACGCCGTTTTCCCGGCGCGATCGTTGTCATTTCGCATGATCGGGCGTTCCTGGACAACGTATGCACTAAGATCTGGGCGATCGAGGAACGCAAGGTGACGGTGTATCCGGGCAATTACAGCTTCTATGCCGCGAGCAGGGAATTGGCGAAGCGGCAGCAGATGGAGCGATACGAGGAATATCTGGAGAAGAAAAGGCATTTGGAGCAGGCGATCCGCACCCGAAAACAGAAAGCCGAGCAGATGGTCAAAGCACCCAAGGAACAGACTTCCACCGAATTTCGCGGGGGCAAACCGTATTTCGCCAAAAAGCAGAAAGGCGTGCACAGCACGATCAAAGCCATGGAAACCCGGTTGGCCAAACTGGAAAAGGTGGAGAAGCCGCGGGAGCTGCCTGCGGTCAAGATCGACATCCCGAACGCGGAAGTGCTGCGTAGCAAGACGTGCATACGCGCGGAGCGGGTGTCCGCGGCCGTGCCCGGCCGAATCTTGTGGCGCGATGCCTCGTTCCGGATTCGTTCGGGAGAGAAGGTAGCCCTGCTCGGACCGAACGGATCCGGCAAAACAACGCTGATCCGCAAGATCCTGAACGGGGAACCGGGATTCGAAATCGGATCCGTCGTGAGGTTCGGCTATATCGACCAGAACTTGGAGATTCTGGACGTTGATCGGTCCATCCTGGACAACGTGCGGGAGTCTTCTCCTCACGATGAAGTCTTGATCCGTACGGTATTGGCCCGCTTGCTGTTCCGACGGGAAGAAGTGTACAAGCCGGTCCATGTCCTGAGTGGCGGCGAGCGGGTCAAAGTCGCCTTCGCCAAAGTGTTTCTAAGCGAGATGAACGTGCTGTTGATGGACGAACCGACCAATTTCCTGGATATCGATTCGATCGAAGCACTGGAGAGCTTGTTGGAAACGTATGAAGGCACGGTGCTGTTCGCTTCCCACGACCGCAAGTTTGTCGAACGGATCGCCACGAAGATCATGGAGATTCGCGACGCACGGATTCATGTGTTTGACGGAAGCTATACAGAATATCTGGAGCATCAGCGCAGCGAGAACGCGGCACCGAATGCGGATGAAGAGGAATTGTTGCGGGTGGAAACCCGGCTGGCCGAGGTGATAGGAAAACTGGCCGAAGCGAACGATTCAGAAAAAATCGAACTGGACGCCGAATTTTGGCGCTTGGCAGAACAGCGCAATCGGCTGCGCAACCGGGTCTAAACCGACGATCGTCTTCGTTCAACAACCATGATCATTGTGAAAAGCTTCTCGCAAGGTGAGCCCGCTCGCAATTATGGCAGACATCTTATTTGTGACAAAACGCGTGGATTTCCTCCATTTAAGCCTGAATAGCGTGTCCAGCTTTCGTTATATTTTCAAGCGGGCGCAAAATTGTCCCAATTGTGCGTCTGAGATGCGTTCGATATTGTCCCCATCGATCTGTTCGAACAAACAGACAGAAAGCGTGGAAGGAATTGCGATCCCCCAACGATCGCCGGTGCTTCGCTGTCCTGCTGACTGGCCGCCGCGGGGGCTCGTGTACGTTTCGTTGCAATTCACATTGATACGCAATAAAGGTCAAATAGCGTATGCTATTTATTTATTATTTATTAAAATTACGCATAAATACCGATTTATTTTTCAATATAAGTGTCCTGATTCCGTGAACAATCTCCCTTGATCCACCCTTCTTTAGCAGAGGATTCATGGCTTTACGTCGAAATATGAAATCAATCTACTTTCACCTGCGGGGTGATCATAGTGAACATTCAGTAAAGCCTAAGACTTCTTTCTGTTGCCGGTTAACATGAACAAAATCTTCGTTTAAAATGGCCAGGAGAACTATTTTAGCGACAATCAACAGTACAAGGCACAAATTTTTATACCTTGGTCACGGAATCGGGTTCATACTAAGCTTCATAATGCGTGGAAAATTCATTTTATATTGAAGTTTCAAACTTGAGACGCGTTCACTTCTTCCGTACTGGTCGCGGTGATTTCATTTTTTTCATTCACAAACACAACGCGCGGTTTGTATACCCTGGCTTCTTCCTCGCTCATCCAGGCATAGGCAATGATGATGACGATATCCCCTGGCGCAAACCACCGGGCAGCCGCCCCGTTTAAAGCGATAATACCGGAACCAGAAGCTCCGGGTATGACATACGTATTAAGTCGTGCACCCGTCGTCACGCTCACAACCTGCACTTCTTCATTGGGAAAAAATCCAGCTTTTTCCATCAGCAACGCATCGATCGTAATGCTACCGACATAATTCAAATTCGCCTCTGTCACTGTGGCGCGGTGAATCTTCCCTTTCATCAATGATACAAACAATTGCACACGCTCCTTTTCACACCGGCGAATATTGGAATAAAAGGGTATCAACTTTAATATGGCACGAACCCGAACAGAACATCACCGATTTCTCTCCGAAACGCCTCCGAATAAAACGTTGTCGATCAACCTGGCTTTTCCCAGATAAATCGCTGCCGCTAGCATAAAGGTCTGATCTTCGCGTAGCTCGGTCACCGCCTTTAAATCCGGATACGTTACGAGTTCGACGTAATCGATACGAAAAAGCGGTACCGCCTGAAGACGCTTTTCCACCTCATGCACGAGGCGTGCGGGGTCGCTCGTATACAGCGCATCCTGCCAGTGCGCTTTCCCCCAGGATAGGGCGCGGTAAAGCTCCGGCGCCACCCGGCGCTCTTCTTCGGTCAAATACACATTCCTCGAGCTTTTTGCAAGTCCATCTTCTTCCCGAACCGTCTCGACCGGGACAATCTCTACCGGGAAATCCAAATCTTCGACCATCTTCTGTATGAGCGCCAGCTGTTGGCCGTCTTTTTGACCAAAGTAGGCGCGATCGGGCTCTACGAGGTGAAACAGCTTGCTGACCACGGTTAAAACCCCGCGAAAATGCCCCGGTCGCGATCGGCCGCAGAGAACTGTCTCCATCCGACCGGCTTCAACCGTCACTTCGAGTGGCGTCGGATACATCTCTTCCTTATCGGGCTGAAAAACGAGATCCACACCACTTTTCTCCGCTACGCGACGGTCCCTTGCGAGATCGCGCGGATAAGCCGCAAAGTCTTCCAGCGGACCGAACTGAGTGGGGTTGACAAAGATGCTGAGGACGACGACGTCGTTTTCGCGTCGCGCCACTTGCATCAACTTTTCATGCCCTTCATGCAAATAGCCCATCGTGGGCACAAGTCCGATGCTTTTCCCCTGTCTACGGAAGCCTTGCACATGTTCCTTAAGCAATGATTTGCTTCTGATCCATAACATCGTTTCACCTCAAAACGATCATCGTCCTATCTCAACTGTTAACGATCGAACGTATTGCCTTGTGGGTACCTTACTTCAGACAAACGTGTTACAAAATGCCGACGCTCAAACGACGAGCGTGTGAGCAGTCAAGCGGGCATACATCTTCCTTGAACTGTTTTGAACGAACAAGGATGCACGGGTGAAGTAGCCTTCGACGTGTCCGTCACATGCACCGCCTATGTCGCGTGCGTCAAGCAAGCGTCACGTCTGGGTCACGCCTCATACGTGTGTTCCAGAGCAGGGAATATCTCACCCTTCACTTCATCCCGGTATTGAACCAAGGCTTGTTCAATGGTATCCTTTATATTTGCATACCGTTTCACGAATTTCGCCTGATGTCCAAAGGTGAGTCCGATGAGATCATGAAACACCAGCACCTGTCCATCGACATAACGCCCGGCGCCAATGCCGATCGTCGGAATGGTGAGATCGTCAGTGATGGCTCGGGCGACCGGCTCCGGTACGGCTTCGATCACGATAGAAAAAGCACCAGCTGCTTCCAACGCCCGGGCATCTTCCAGTAATGCCGCTCGCCCTTCGTCACTTTTACCGGCAACGCGGTAGCCGCCTAGCTTTAGAACGGACTGCGGCTGAAGCCCGATGTGTCCCATGACTGGCACACCGGCCCGCGTGAGATGGGCAACCGTATCAGCGATCTCTCGTCCGCCTTCTAATTTAATAGCCTGCGCGCCGGCTTCTTGCATCAGCCGTCCCGCCGCCTGAAGCACCTGATCCAGACTATAATGCGCCGTTAAAAAAGGCATATCGGCCACGATCATCGTCTGAGGTGCGCCCCGCCGTACCGCCTTCGTATGATGGATCATCTCCTCCAGCGTCACCGAAACCGTCGTTTCATACCCGAGTACGACCATGCCCAGCGAATCGCCAACCAGAATGAGGTCGAGCCCGGCGCCTTCGACGAGTCGCGCCGACGGCGCATCGTATGCTGTCACCATCGTTATTTTTTGCCCATTTTGTTTCATCTTTAAAAGGTCGGACGTTGTAAGCGCTTTACGATTTACCATAAAAGAGCCCTCCTTTTATTTGTTCTTAAAATAAAAAAACCTTTCGGCTCACCGAAAGGGACAGGCTGGGCATCACCTTACCGCCGTACTGTCTCCGTCCACAAGCCGGATCGAAGCAGAAATACATACCCGCTTTTTATGCAGATTGTTAGCCGTACGCAGAGTACCGTCTCACCGAGTTTGTCACCGGATTTGTCGCTAGGTTTGTCGCAATCGGTTTATGCAGACCGGTGTCCAAATTTTTCTGGAGTACAGTCTCGAATACGGTTGTCATTCTATGCGCTGCTTTGATCATACCATATGTGACAAAAAAAAGAAAGATGGCTCATACCATCTTTTCTCTTGAGATCACTCAATCGTCTGTTTGTCTACCCCAAGGCAGATAACGCCTGCACATATCGCTCGGATCATGTCTTGAATCTTAGTATGTACCGAGTGCACACAGGCGAACAGCCTTATTTGTCATCAAACTTGTCAAACAAACGCGTTCATGGACAATTCGATCATTCAGTAACGGCAAGCAAATAAGCAAGGCTTGTGCAAGAAATCACTTAACCCGAACGCAAATCAGACGGCATGATTATTTTTTGAAGAAATCACGGTTTTTCTGGATGAAAGACTTTTCTTCTTCCGGAACGAAGTCTTCATGGAAAATCGCCGATACAGGGCAGACTGCTTCGCAGGCACCGCATTCAATGCACACATCCGGATCGATATAGTACTGGTCTTCGCCTTCGTGAATGCAGTCAACCGGGCAGACTTCGACGCAGTCGGCATGTTTGGCTCCGATACAGGGAGACGTAATTACATACGACATCGTTCATCCTCCTTATTTTAAAAAAACCATGGCTCCACCAAAATAAACCTTTGTACAAGGCCATTATAACAACAATTCCTCTGTATGACAAGCATAATAGAGTCATTTTTTGGTTACATGTGCTTTAAACGTTCAAGGCGTTTCTCGATGGGCGGATGGGTCGAAAACCAGTTTGAGGCATCGATTTTTTTTCGCAGAGCGGCACGGGGTTGGGCAAAATACATACCCTCCGTCATAGCATTCGCCCGCTCCACATCGTATGTATCATCACGTATTTTTTCCAGAGCACGGATGAGGCCTTGGGGGTTACGCGTGAGCTCCACCGCACCGGCATCGGCTAGATACTCCCGGTTGCGCGACAATGCAAAACGGACAAACTGCGCCGCAAGAGGTGCTAAAATCAGTAATACCAGTGCAATGATGAGTAAAATAGGATTCGAGCCGCTGCCGTTTCTATCCCTGCGTCGATTGTTTGAGCCACCGAAGAAAAGAATGCGCGATCCGAAATCGGCAATGAGTACAATCACACCGACCAGAGCGATGGCGATCGTCATAAGCCGCACGTCTTCATGGCGAATGTGGCTCATCTCATGGGCGATAACGCCTTCTAACTCTTCGCGATTGAGCTTTTCCAAAAGACCGCGGGTGACCGCTACGACGGCCTGATCTTTTTTGATGCCTGCTGCAAAGGCATTGGGGGACGGGTCGTCGATTATATAGACTTTAGGCGTCTTCACGCCAGCTACGAGAGAGAGCTCTTCCACGATGTGGACGAGCTCGGGCGCATCTTCTTCACTGACTTCCCGGGCTCCGGAAAAGGACAGTACCTGAGCAGTCGCCGTGGCATAAGTGATCGGCACGTAAAAAAGAGCGATCAGCGCGGCAATGGCAAGACCGTATAACCCATCGTATGCAAAAAGATATCCCACGGCCCAGCCGATCCCTAGGACGAGCAAAACAAAAACCGTAACCAGTAGACGCGTTTTTCTTCGGTTGGCACGAATTTGTTCAAACAGCATGGCCGGTATCTTCCTTTATCAGTCTATATATCTTTACATATCGACATTCTTTCCGTGTGACAGATGCACGCTTGAGATATGCACGCTGTATGTCCACATGCTTCACATCTGTACTCTTATACGTCGCGTATCCGTCTTGCGTATCCATCTATTGCTGTCCATATATGGTCTATCTATAATTTATCTATAGTGATATCAACAGTTGCCGGAATATCTGTCCAAACCTATCCAGCAACCAATGTATATCTATTTTTAACCTCTATCCTATTGTCTATCGACAACCCTTTCAATCAAACGAAACTTTTACCGGTTCGCGTTCAGTTTCAGGGATGGTCAGCTGTTCGACGCGGTGAAAGCCCATCGCACCGGCAAAAAGATTGGCCGGAAACGACTCTCGGCGGATGTTGTACTCGGCGACGGTTTTGTTATATAGTTGCCGGGCATAGGCAATTTTATTTTCGGTCGTGGTGAGTTCTTCCTGGAGTTTAAGGTAATTCTGGTTCGCTTTTAAATCCGGGTAGGCTTCAGCTAATGCAAAAATATGCCTGAGCGCTTCGGTGAGTTCGGCTTCAGCTTCCATCCTCTGTGCGGGTGAGCCGCTCACCAGACGGTTTCTCGCTTCGATGACTTTGTTCAGCGTCTCCTGTTCATATTTGGCATAACCTTTAACCGTTTCTACTAGGTTGGGTATGAGGTCATGCCGGCGTTTGAGCTGTACGTCGATTTGCGCCCATGTTTCTTGAATCCAGTTGCGATAGCGGACGAGGCCGTTGTACGTAGTAATAGCAAACAGGACGGCCAGAACGATCAAGCCGAGAACGATCCACAGGATCATCGCATACCCTCCTTTTGTGCGTACGCCCGATCGTGACACACCTTTTTATAACATCGCGTTTCCTCTGAGCGTTCACGGTATCGGCTATCCTATTTCTATCATATTTCACGCAACCGTACAACATTCCCGGTTCCGGTCAACGTTCACTCTACCGAACAACGTTCACAGTTCCAAACTACGTTTACGGTACCGGATAACGTCACGGTTCCAGTCTACGTTCCACAGTTCCGCACTCCCCCCAAAGTGCTGGAGTACTGTCACAGATACGCAATACTACGCTGAAATAGGCTGCGACGTTTCATCAGCTGAGGGTACCACAATCGCCAAGAGGGTCTATGCCTTCCATTGCTTCATTAGCCTCACTCTGCTTCATTAGCCTCGCTCATTCCGGTTAGCATTAAAAAATACGAAAGGACGGCAAGTGTCGCCGTCTCCGCGCGAAGTGGCCGCCGGCCGAGCGCGATCATCTGAGCACCGCGCGCGTGAAAAAGCGTCATCTCCCGCGCCGAAAATCCTCCTTCCGGACCGACGCACACAATGTATGGGCGCTCGGACTTTAGTTCGGTGATAAACGCTGCAAGCGGGCGCGGGCGTATACCGATATGCTCGGCGTCCTGGGAACTCGCTGCGACCATCAGCACCCCACCTGCGGTATGAAGCTCCGGCCAGACCTCATCCAGCCATTCTCCCGGCGTGTAAAGCGGATAGACCTCCGGTAACCACCAGCGCGCGCTTTGCTCCGCTGCTTCCTTGACGATCTTCTGAAAACGTGCGCGACGAGTGGCTTCCTTATCCGCTGATAAGCGCACAACGGCATGCTCGGTCGACAGAGGATAAATATCAGTCGCACCGAGCTCTGTACTTTTTTGCATCAACCAGTCCATCTTTTCGCCTTTTAAAAGCGCCGGGCAGATCACCCAGCGGTGACGCACCGTCTGCCTCTCTTCGCGGATGATGCTGCCGATCACGGTCTGTCCATGAATATCTGTGAGCTCCACTTCCGCCATTCGTCCTCGACCATCAAAGACGCGCACCCTATCACCGACCTTTCGCCGCATCACATGCAGGATATGATGCGCGTCGGCGGCGCGGATGATCACTCGCTCGTTCTGCCAGTCTACTCGAGGCACCCAGTATTGCTGCACAGTCGATCCCTTTCTTTCTCATGTGTCGTGCGTACGAAGGCGTACGATCGCTCACGTTCAAATCGTCTGACTGATCAGTCGTTTTGATCAGTCCTTTTGTGCAACAACCGCAACCCAATCTTCTTGATAGAGCCGGTCGATCGTTTGAAACCGGTGTGCTTTGAGTGTGTCTTCTATCAAAGATAAGCGCGACGTGACAATGCCCGATACAATGAGCGTCGCGTGTGCTTTCATGAATGGATGAAGATCCGGTATCATTTGGCAGAGCACATCCGGTAAGATGTTGGCGATGATGAGATCAAAGGGGTTTGCCTCCGATGGGAGCGCCTGCAAAAGATCGCCTTCCAGCAGATGAACACGCGCTGCTAATCCATTTAAGGCAAGATTATATGCTGCAGAGCGTATGGCTACCGGGTCGAGATCCGTCGCCACGACACGGCCTTTCGTCACTTTGGCCGCTGCAATCGCCAGAATCCCCGTCCCGGTCCCCACATCAAGGACATCGTCCTCCTGCTTCAAGTAACGCTCGAGCGCCAGAAGCGAGAGGACGGTGGAAGCATGTGTGCCGGTTCCAAAGGCCATTCCCGGTTCGAGCCGTACGACGTGCCGCCCTTTTTCTATCTCCGGCGGTACATGTTCCCAAGCAGGTACGACAAGGAAACATTTCCCGATCGGCACCGGATGATAATACGCTTTCCAGGCGTGGGCCCAGTCTTCTTCATGAATAAGACGTGTGCTAAGATTGAGCGTTTTAACCGTAAGTCCTGCTGCTTTGAGGCGCTGCGATAGTTCTTCTATGAGAGCACGTGGATCATCCGGTTTCGAAGAAAGCGCACGATACCATCGGACGCGCACGCCTTCCTCAGGGAAAGTATCGTGCACGATATACGCTTCTTCTCCGTAAGGGGTTTGCCAGTACCTCGCCCGATCTGTCGCACGTTCGGCTTCCCAACCGTTTATGCCCCGTTCACTGAAGAGCGCCGTGATAATCTCCAGGAGGAGTGCTTCCTCATCTGCGCCGCCTGAAGTACAGACATCTAAGATCTGTTCTTGCCACATACTGTGCGCTCGCCCCATAAGACCTCCTCCTGTTCACGTCTCACCGCGAAATGCCCGTTTGACTTTATCGAAAAATCCTTCTTCGTGATGCACTTCGGCCTGAGCCGGTTTCGCGTCCTCTTCTAAGTTGAACAGTTCACGGAGCAACGCTTTTTGTTTTTCAGTGAGTTCCGTCGGCACATCGATCGTCACCCGCACATGAAGATCACCGTGTCCACGACCTTGAAGGCGGGGAAACCCTTTCCCTCGCAGGCGGAAAATCGTCCCCGGTTTAGTACCAGGTGATATTTTTAGCGCGACTTTCCCTTCCATCGTCGGCACTTCAATCGTCGTACCGAGTGCTGCCTGCGCAAAGTTAATGGTCTGATCGAGCAGGAGATCATCCCCTTCACGGCGGAACAAACGATGCGGTCGAATTCGAAAGACGATATACAGATCCCCCGGCGGTCCACCGCGTTCACCGGGTTCGCCTTCCCCGCTGATACGAAGCTGGGTATCTTCATGAACGCCGGGCGGGACTTTCACATCGATTTTCTTTTCACGTTTCACCCGTCCTGTGCCATGACAGGTCGAACACGGCGTATCAATAACCTGACCCGTTCCCCCGCACGTTTGACACGTCGTACGCGTCGCAAAGTGGCCGAGCGGTGTTTTCTGGACGTACTCCACCTGACCACGCCCACCACAGGTCGGACACGTCCTGGGCTGTGTACCCGGTTTGGCTCCTGTCCCGCCGCATGTGTCGCATACTTCTTCCTTTGGAATGGTAATCTCCACGGTTTTACCGAAATATGCGTCTTCGAAGTCAAGGGTGAGCGTATACTGCAAATCCGCCCCTTTCCGCGCAGCGCGCCGCCCGCTGCGCGTGCCACCTCCGAAAAACATATCGAAAAGATCATCCAGCCCGCCAAAATCAGCACCACCAAAACCGCCACCGAAACCACCGGCACCACCACCGGCGCCAGCAGCGGACGACGGATCGACTCCGGCGTGCCCGAAACGATCATAGGCTGCACGCTTTTCCGGGTCTGATAAGACGCTGTAGGCTTCTCCGATCTCTTTAAATTTGGCCTCGGCATCCGGTTCTTTATTGACGTCCGGATGATACTGCCGGGCGAGCTTACGATACGCCTTTTTAATCTCATCCTCCGATGCATTGCGGCTTACGCCGAGCACCTCATAATAATCCCTTTTCATCGAAAACACCCCTAGTCCCAAAACAGGAGAAGCTAGGCGCAATACAGCGCGCTAGCTTCAACCGACTTTATCTTTCGCGGTCGATGGCGGTTTGTGCGAGTTTTACGGTTTGAACGACCTCTACTTTGTCTTATCTTCTTTGACTTCTTCATACTGTGCGTCGACGACGTTTTCGTCCTTTTTGGATCCGGTATCCCCTGTATTTGCTTCGCCTTGCTGAGCGGCCTGCGCGGCCTTCGCAGCCTCTTCATAAAGCTTGGTGGAAAGCCCCTGCACGATCGTCATGAGCGCGTCTTTTTTGAAACGAATCTGACCTGCGTCATCTTTCTCCAGCGCCTCACGCAATTCTTTCATCGCTGCTTCAGCTTTTTCTTTGTCCGCGGCATCGACTTTATCGCCGAGATCTTTTAATGTTTTTTCTGTCGTGTAGATGAGCTGGTCCGCTTCGTTTTTGAGTTCCACGCGTTCTTGACGCTTGCGGTCTTCTTCAGCATGCGCTTCCGCCTCTTTAATCATCCGTTCGATCTCTTCATCGCTCAAGCCGGACGTTCCGGTGATGGTGATACGCTGTTCTCTACCGGTACCGAGGTCTTTGGCCGAGACGTGTACGATCCCGTTGGCGTCGATATCGAATTTCACTTCGATTTGTGGCACACCGCGCGGCGCTGGAGGTATATCGGAGAGGATAAAGCGACCGAGCGTCTTGTTGTCCTTGGCCATCGGCCGTTCACCCTGCAGCACGTGAATTTCGACCGATGTTTGGTTGTCAGCCGCGGTGGAGAAAATTTGCGACTTGCTCGTCGGGATCGTCGTGTTACGTTCGATGAGTTTGGTAAACACACCACCCAACGTTTCAATCCCCAGAGAAAGCGGCGTCACATCCAGCAGGACGACGTCTTTCACTTCACCGGAGAGGACTCCGGCCTGGATCGCAGCACCGAGTGCCACCACTTCATCGGGGTTGACTCCTTTAAACGGTTCTTTACCGATCAGTTTTTTGATCGCTTCCTGGACGGCCGGAATACGCGTCGAACCACCGACGAGGATCACTTTATCGATCTGGCTCGCAGAAAGCCCGGCATCTTCTAAAGCGCGGCGCGTCGGCCCCATCGTTCTTTCCACGAGATGCGCGGTTAGTTCTTCAAATTTGGCGCGTGTAAGCGTCATCTCTAAGTGCTTGGGCCCGCTCGCATCGGCCGTAATAAACGGTAAAGAGATCGTCGTGGAAAGGACACCGGAGAGATCTTTTTTTGCTTTTTCAGAGGCTTCTTTCAAGCGTTGCATGGCCATTGGATCCTTGGAAAGGTCAATGCCCTGTTCCGCTTTAAACGTGGCGACGAGATAATCGATGATCGCCTGGTCAAAATCATCGCCGCCTAAATGGTTATCCCCACTCGTCGCTTTGACTTCAAATACGCCGCCGCCGAGCTCCAGAATAGAGACGTCAAACGTACCACCGCCGAGGTCAAAGACGAGTATCGTTTGATCGCCTTCTTTGTCGAGACCGTAGGCCAAAGATGCCGCTGTCGGCTCGTTGATAATGCGGAGTACTTCGAGTCCGGCGATCTTCCCGGCATCTTTCGTCGCCTGACGTTGCGCGTCGTTAAAGTAAGCCGGGACAGTGATGACGGCCTGCGTGACCTCTTCGCCGAGATACGCTTCGGCATCGCTTTTCAGTTTTTGCAAAATCATGGCCGAGATTTGTTGCGGTGTATACGATTTATCATCGATCGTTACTTTATAATCGCTGCCCATGTGCCGTTTGATGGACATAATGGTGCGCTGGGGATTGGTGATAGCCTGTCTTTTCGCTGGCTCACCGATCAGACGCTCCCCGTCTGGTTTAAAAGCGACAACAGATGGTGTGATACGGCTTCCTTCCGGTGTCGGAATAACAATCGGTTCGCCACCTTCCAAAACTGCGACGACAGAGTTCGTTGTACCTAAATCAATTCCGATGACTTTTCCCATAATGATGTTCCTCCTTATGCATAGACTTTGACCATGGCCGGACGAATGAGACGATCATGCAAAAGATAGCCTTTTTGCAGGACTTCAGCGACCTGACCGCTCCGCTCAGGCGATGCGCCTTCGACCATCCCTACTGCCTGATGCACAGATGGATCGAAGGGAACGTGTATTTCCGCGATTTCAGTAATGCCCGACGCCTCTAGAGCCTCGACGAGCTGCCGGTGGATCATGGCCACTCCCTGATAAAACGCATCTTCTTTATCTGCACCGCTTAGAAGTGCACGCTCAAAATTATCAATGGCCGGAAGCAATTTTTCGGCAAGCGGCCGCACCCCGTAACGCGCCGCATTATCCAGTTCACGCTGCATCCGACGGCGATAATTTTCATGATCGGCGAGCGCTCTAAGCGTTCGCTCCCGTTCTTGCGCCAGCTCTTCCTTCAGGCGCTCGACCGTCTTTTCCAGCGCCTGACAGGGGGAGATCGCATCACCCGCCTGCGCCTCCTTCTCTCCAGCTTCATGTTCATGCGCCTTTGGTTCACCATGCTGCGCCTGATCCGGCGACATTTTTTCTTCTACCGATTGTTCTTTCAACATTTCTTCTTGTAACATTTCTTGTTCTTCCTGCAACAACTCATCCTGCAACACTTCTTCCCCCGCGTGTTGTTTATGTGTCTCGTTGATCGGTCTCGCCTCTTTCTGCGTCATTTCATCTTTTTCCTCTTCTTTCACCTTAGCCACCTCACCAGACGTCGTCCCAGCCATCATATGTTTCATGGGGACATCAGGTTTTTAAAAGCGTATTCATGTTTCTTTGAGCGATTTGAAAAGCACAAAGACAGCATGCAAAAGACCGATGGCGCGCGCATAGTCCATGCGCGTCGGACCGATGATCGCAATGGTCATTTGCTCCTGCCCGAGGTCATACTGACCGGTGACCAGGGATAAAGGTGTGAGCTCAGGCAGTTCATGCTCGGCACCAATTTTTACCGTGATCCCGCGCTCCGCCTGCCGAAGAACATGCGAAAGAAGTTCCGGCTCCTCAAATAGGTGAAGCAGCGCACGCATTTTTTCAACATCTCGGAACTCGGGTTGCGATAATATTTGCAGTTTGCCATCAATAATGAGGTTTTCTTCCGTCTTTGGCGCGACCATTTCCTGAACAAAGTGTGTAAGTTCGACGTAAGCCTGGCGATGTTCTTCCATCACCCGGGCCAGCTCTTGATAAATCGCCTGCCCCAGGGCGGCAATCGTCGTGCCCGAAAGCTTTCGGTTAAGCCGTTCTGTGAGTTCGCGTAGCGATTCGTAAGTAAGACCTTCCGGCAAATTAAGCGTGCGATGTTCCACACGCCCGGAGTCCGTAACAAGAATGGCCACCACGCGGTCTTCATCGAGTGAAATAAAGTCCAGTTTACGTAGACGCGCCTGCACGATTTCCGGCCCCAAAGCGACCACGGTATAATGGCTGAGGTCGGAAAGAAGTGCGGCGGCATGCCTTAACGCGTCATCGAGTTCGACAAAACGACGATGAAAACGAGAACGCAGATTTTCCAGAAACTGATCCGTTGTTTCTTCAAAGGTCAGCAAATGGTCCACGTAATATCGGTAGCCTTTTTCCGAAGGAATCCGTCCTGCAGACGTATGCGGCTGTTCGAGATAACCCATCTCTTCCAGATCGGCCATCTCATTGCGTATCGTTGCTGCACTGTAGTTCATGCCGGAAGTTTTCGCGATGGTTCGTGAACCGACCGGTTCGGCATAACGGATATAGTTTTCCACCACCGCCTGGAGAATCGCCCGCTGCCGTTCTGTCAGCATCGCGCGCACCTCCCTGTTAGCACTCTCGTGCACTGAGTGCTAAGCTAAACATAATGTACCAGACAATGACTTCTTTTGTCAATGTTACCGTACCGTGTTATGTTCGCATGCCCATCGTTTTTGCCGCCATTTTCCTTGATGATTTTGGTCGCACCATTTGAAAAGATGCATTCGTTACAAGTGATCCCATCATACGCTTGAAGGTTGCATCACGTATGTTGATGCGCATTGCATGTACAGCCATGACGGAGTATACCACACCATGATCAAACAAGGGCGCCTCACGTATGTTCACCGTATGTTTATACCGTCAATAAAAAAGACTGCATCACTTCATTACTGATAAAATAAACGTCTTTTGGCAAACGTATACCCGTGTCATCGTAGATGAGGAGACTCCGGGCGGCGAGGCGCGACAAAAGATCCCCATATACGTCTTCAAGGGAACGTCCGAACCGTTCCTGAAATCGATCGCGCCGCACCCCTTCGGTGAGGCGCAACCCGAGAAAGAGAAATTCTTCGATCATCTCCGTCTCAGAAAGCACACGTTTTGTGGCATAAAAATCTTCCACACGCTCTGCATGTTCGCCCGCGACCACGTACCGCGGGAGAGATGCGATGTTGGCATAGCGCATGCCTGATACAAAACCGTGCGCACTTGGTCCAAGACCCAAGTAACTGCGCCCTGTCCAGTAGGCGAGATTATGCTGCGAGATACCACCTGGATGCGCAAAGTTCGAAAGCTCATACTGGTAAAATTCATGGTGCGCGAGAAACTCGATGATCCGTTCGTACATCTCCGCTTCTTCCTCTTCATCTACGGGGCGCACTGTCCCCCGGTGCACATCCCGACCGAGCCGGGTCAGAGGTTCGATCTGCAGATTATAATATGAAAGATGATCGATCGGAAGTTGTGTCGCCATCAAAAGATCACGCTCGACGTCGGCCATCGTCTGTTCCGGTAGGCCGAACATGAGGTCGATGCTGATGCGGGAAAACCCGGCACGTGCGGCCATATGCACGGCATCGGAGGCACGCGCGGCGTCATGAATGCGCCCCAGTCGCTTAAGCAACCGATCATCGAACGTCTGCACGCCGAGACTCAGGCGATTGACACCGGTGGTGCGTAAATATGAAAGCAGATCTTCCGTAACGGTCTCTGGATTGGCTTCGATCGTCACTTCGGAGATCGCATCCAACGGACCGAACGTCGCTCGAAGCAACGAAAAAAAATCGGCGAGACGCTCCGCACTCAGTTCTGTCGGCGTTCCACCGCCGATATAAAGCGTCTCTAAAGGCGGTAAAGGGAAAAAAGGGGCACGTTGCCACAGCATAAGCTCCTTTTTAAGCGCCTTCATGTATCGTTCTTCCCAAGGGTCACGCCGCCCGGCGTGGATGCTAAAATCACAGTATGCACAGCGCGACCGACAAAACGGCACGTGTACGTAGACATGGCGCGGTGTATGATATACCGATCTGAAGTGCGATCCGGAGATGAAACGCGCAGAGCGGGAATCAGCCCCCATGGTGGATCGGGCAGTGTACAGTGCATGTGATGCCGGTTGCGTATCCGATTGTCTATTAGGATTCATCGACTTTGAGCACCGCCATAAACGCCTCTTGTGGAATATCGACCGAGCCCACGACCTTCATCCGTTTCTTACCTTCTTTTTGTTTTTCTAACAGTTTCTTCTTACGGCTTACGTCGCCGCCATAACATTTGGCGAGCACGTTTTTTCGCATCGCTTTAATCGTCTCACGAGCGATCACTTTGTTGCCGATCGCCGCTTGTATTGGAATTTCAAACATGTGCCGCGGGATGATATCGCGGAGTTTTTCACATAACATTTTACCCCGCTGATAGGCGCGGTCGCGGTGAACGATGACGGATAGGGCGTCCACCGGCTGGCCATTTAAGAGAATATCCATCTTGACCAGTTTGGACGGGCGGTAACCGATGAGTTCGTAGTCAAAGGACGCATAACCACGTGTTTTCGACTTGAGCTGGTCAAAAAAGTCAAAAACGATCTCCGAGAGGGGCATATCGTAGATCATCTGCACCCGTGTTGGATCGAGATAAGTCATCGTCTGAAATTCTCCGCGCCTCGACTGCGCAAGCTCCATGACCGCCCCGACATAATCGGTCGGATTTAAAATCGTCGCGCGGATATACGGTTCGCGAATTTCTTCAATCTTCCCCGCCTCTGGCATAAGAGAGGGGTTGTCGATTTTAAGCTCGGTCCCGTCGGTTAAGCGGACTTCGTAGACGACGCTAGGCGCTGTCGTAATGAGACTTAAGCCGAACTCGCGCTCCAAACGTTCCTGGATGATCTCCATATGCAAAAGTCCCAAAAATCCGCAGCGAAAGCCGAAGCCCAGCGCTTTCGAACTCTCTGGTTCAAAGGACAGCGAAGCATCGTTTAATTTTAATTTTTCCAATGCGTCGCGGAGGTCGTTATAGTCACTGGAATCGACCGGGTACAGTCCGGCAAAGACGACAGGCGTCGCCTTGCGATAACCGGGAAGCGGCTTGTCCGCCGGCCGCTCACGATGCGTGACCGTATCACCGACCTGCGTATCGCGCACCGATTTAATGCTGGCCGTAAAAAAACCGACTTCACCCGGCCCTAAGGCCTCTACCTGCTTAGGATAAGGCGTGAGGACGCCGACTTCATGAACGGTAAACGATTTACCGGTGGCCATCATGAGCACGTCATCGCCTATGCGAAGCGTCCCTTCCATCACCCGGATGTATGCGACCACCCCGCGATAGCTGTCATAAAATGAGTCAAAGATGAGCGCTTTTAACGGTGCCTCGGGAGCGCCGCTCGGCGCAGGGATTTTCTTTACGATCTGCTCCAGGATCTCCTGAATACCGATGCCTTCTTTGGCCGATGCAAGAACCGCTTCGCTCGCATCCAGTCCGATGATGTCTTCGATTTCTTTTCGCACCCGTTCCGGTTCGGCGCTCGGCAGGTCGATTTTGTTAATGACCGGTACGATTTCCAGGTCGTGCTCCAGCGCCAGATAGACGTTTGCCAGCGTCTGAGCTTCAATGCCTTGTGAAGCGTCGACGACGAGAATCGCCCCTTCACAAGCTGCGAGCGAACGCGATACTTCATACGTAAAATCGACATGCCCCGGCGTATCGATGAGGTTTAAGACATACGTCTCGCCGTTTTGTGCAGTATAGTTCAAGCGAACCGTATTGAGCTTAATCGTAATGCCGCGCTCTCGCTCCAGGTCCATCTGGTCGAGCACCTGCTCTTCCATCTCCCGTTCGGCAAGCGTCCCGGTCTTTTCCAGCAGGCGATCGGCCAGCGTCGATTTGCCGTGATCGATGTGTGCAATAATGGAAAAATTACGGATATGTGTAATCGGCACGCGATGAACGTCGGCCATTCATGTTCCCCCTGTTTAACCGCTACATCTTAACCTTACACTTAACCTTGCAATTTAACGTTATCCACCCAATTCAACTTGACATTGCATGTTGCCTTACATTTAACCGATCCACAACGCATAGACATCTTCACTTAACCATACCTTACATCGTCCAGGTGAGCTGGCGACCACCGATCACGTGATAGTGCAGGTGAAAGACCGTCTGCTGTCCGTGACGGTTGGTATTGGTGATGACGCGAAACCCGTCTTCCGCAATCCCGGTGGTTTCTACAACTTTTTTGATCGCGCGATGAATCGCCGTGATATATCGTTCATCTTCCGGTTCAACCGCCAGTACATTCGGGATATGTTTTTTGGGGATCACCAACACGTGCACCGGCGCGATAGGGTTAATATCGTGAAAAGCAAACGTATGTTCATCTTCATAAACTTTTTTGGAAGGCATTTCCCCGCGAATGATTTTGCAAAAAATACACTGCTCGTCGAGCAACGTAACCCCTCCTTTATGTTCCAATCCTCTATGTTCCAAACAGTGGCTCGCCTTTCCGGTGCTCCATGTCAAGGTACCCGCTATCCAGCTTCGGATGACGGATCCGGTGACGGAAAAAATGGACGAATCAATCCGGAACACCTGGTGTTATAAAGTTTATCATACCATAAAGTACACTTACGCGCCAGAGAATGATTGAGCGCTCATTTACAAAATCTTTACATAATCTTAGCCAAACGTTTACGTTTTCTTTGCCGTTTCTTCACAGTCTTGTGCTTATAATTATTTTAAGGTTGTGGAGGTGACGATATGCGCATTGCGCTTTTTACGGATACGTTTGACCCGGAAATTAACGGTGTGGCCCGGACGCTGACGCGGTTGCATCGCGCCCTACAACAACGCGGAATCGAAACGCTGGTCATCGCACCGGAATATCCACAACAATCCGCTACTGATACACTCTTCGACCATTCTGTCCAGCGCAATTTGAGTTTTCCATTTTTACCCTATCCAGAAGTCCGGCTATCGCTTCCACGACCGTTTTATTTAAAGAAAAAGCTCGATGCCTTTGCCCCGACTCTCTGTCATATCGCTACTCCGGTGAATCTCGGACTGTATGGCAAAAGCTATTGTCAGGCGCGGCGCATCCCCATGGTCGCCTCCTATCATACACATTTTGACCGGTATTTACATTATTACAACCTGGGCTGGATGTTACCGGTCTTAAACGAATACATGAAATGGTTTCACCAACCGATGAAACGCATATACGCGCCGAGCAATGAGACGATCGAACACTTAAAGGCACAGGGATTCGCTCGTCTCGAACTGTTCTCCCGTGGGGTGGACACCGTGGAGTTTGCACCGCTGGAACAGGCAGAATGCCGAGTGCTTAGGCAAAACTTAGGCATTGGGGAACATACAACGGTTTACCTTTATGTAGGACGGCTCGCCGTGGAAAAAGATCTGGATATCCTCAAAGACGCCCTCTTAGCGATACCTGATGAGGCTCTGCACAATATGTTATTTTTATTCGTCGGAGACGGACCGCTTCGCGCCGGTTTAGAACAAGCCTTACAGGGAAAACCGGTCCGCTTTTTAGGATTCCGCAAGGGGAAGGAACTCGCTAACCTCTATGCTTTGGCGGATTGGTTTGTCTTTCCGTCTAGCACAGAGACCTTCGGAAATGTCGTTTTGGAGGCGTTAGCCAGTGGCACACCGGTCATCGGAGTGAATGCCGGCGGCGTCAAAGAACTCATCCGACACGATGAAAATGGGTTTTTGCTCCCGCCGCGCAATGCAGACGCTTTAAAGGACGCCCTCATCAACCTAGCCGTACGATCGGGTATACGCCACCGACTCCGCACAGGAGCCCGCAACAGTGCGCTTCTTCGCAGTTGGGATGCCATTTTTGATCGTCTGGTGGAATCGTATCATGAAGTCACGCGTGAGGCACATCCTGTGGTCAGCGTTCACACAACGGCCAAGCGTACGGTTAACGGTAATATAAAAGGGTAATACGCATACCAAAAAATTGTACTAAAAGTAATAAAAGGTGATCAAGGGTGATACTAAAATAGGATAACATGAATTGGTAGCGTTAAACGTAACTATTATACGCCAATCATTAAACGGTTACACAATAAAAATTCCACCTGATCCATCTATCGGTGCGGCATCAGGTGGAATTTTATGATTTATGCTTCTACGTGTTCGTGTTCACCCCGGCGACTCACCAGTGGAATGAGTGTCAGGGCGTAAAGCGCGGCAATCCCAACGATAACATAAACGGTACGCGCTAATGTCGTGTACGTACCGCCAAAAATCGCACCGACGAGATCGAATTGAAACAGTCCCACTAACAACCAGTTCAGACCACCGATGATGATCAGGATTAAAGCCAAAGTACGCACCCTACTCACCTCCCTTTCGCCCTTAGTATACCGGTTTTAAAGGAGGCTATACGAAGTGCGGAACTGGTATGTCGAGCGGTATGTCGAGCGCCTTTACGAACTCTCGCCAAGTTTTAACGGCTCTTCCACTGTCTTCTCTAAAGGTTCGGCAAACAGCGTGGAAAGCCGGCTGAGATCGATGTTTCCACCGCTTACGATGAGCACGACCTCCTCGCCGTGCGCCACTTCCGGATGATCCAGAAGACCGGCAAGGGCTACGGCACCGGCCCCTTCGACCAGCATTTTTTCACGTTCTAAAAGCAGTCCGATCGCTTCGACAATGCGTTCTTCACTCACCGTCCACACCGTATCGACGAGCGCACGAATGATATTAAATGTTAGTTCCCCCGGGCATTTCACCGCAATCCCGTCGGCAAGCGTATAGATCTCGTCAAGAACCGTGCGCTCACCTTTCTGCAGGGAAAGCGCAGTACTGGCAGCGCCTTTCGCCTGAACGCCGATGACGCGGATCGAAGGATTTTTCGCCTTAAGATACGTGGCTACACCGGAGATGAGCCCACCCCCGCCGATCGGCACGATGACCGTTGTCACTTCCGGGAGATCATGGTAAAACTCGAAAGCGACCGTGCCCTGCCCGGCGATAACATCGGGATCATCGAAGGCGTGCACATACGTCAACCCTTCCGCCCCGGCCAGCCTAAGCGCATGCATATACGCATCATCATAATTTTTCCCGTGTAAAACGACTTGTGCTCCGTAAGAGGCCGTTGCTTGAATTTTAGTCCGCGGTGCCGTCTCCGGCATGACGATGGTGCAGGACGTTCCGAACTGGCGCGCAGCATAAGCAAGCCCTTGGGCATGATTGCCGGCCGAGGCGGCGATCACCCCGCGCCTTCTGGCGTCATCAGGCAACAAAGCAATCTTATTGTAGGCGCCGCGAATTTTGTAAGAACCCGTTCGCTGCAAATTTTCTAGCTTTAGATGAATGTGTCCGGAAAATAAATCATCGAGGGTGCGCGAGCGCTTGAGCGGTGTATGGTGCACGACACTGTTAAGACGTCTCGCCGCGGATTCTACGTCGCTTAATTTAACTGACAGATCCCCAACAGACCTCACTCCTCATACCCATTCGTTATATAAAGCGACGAGCGGTCGAGCTTTTTCGTACGCTTCAATATCGTTCACATACCGTTCAGTGATGGCAATATCATCCAGCCCTTCCAACAATCGTTCACGATGGACCGGATTAATTTCAAAAGAAAACTGGATGCCATCTTCGACCTGAACGATCTGTTTGCAAAGATCAATCGTCATCATAAGCGCCTCCTTTTGTGCTTGTTTTAACCATGCGTCGACCACCTCATCTGGCATCACAACCGGCAAAAGACCGTTATTGACAGCATTCGTATAAAATATGTCGGCAAAAGACGGTGCGACGACAGCCCGAAAGCCCCAGTCCACCAGCGCCCAGGCAGCATGTTCACGGGATGAGCCGCTACCAAAATTTTCACGCGTAAGAAGAATCGTTGCACCTTTATATTGTGGATCATTTAAAATACATTCAGTGTTCAGCTGCCCATCGCGATGATAACGCCATTCATAAAAGAGAAACTGACCAAAACCACTTTTTTCAATACGCTTTAAAAATTGCTTGGGGATGATCTGGTCCGTGTCGACGTTCGATCGATCAAGCGGCACGACACGTCCTTTATGGACGGTAAAAGGCTGCACCGTTTCTCCTCCTTTCGTGCAAAATCGCTATCTGCGAAACGCTTTTATCCCTGTTTGACCGCTTCCCGGGGATACTGCTCCGACACATCGGCAAACCGACCGTGAATCGCAGCATATGCAGCCATCGCCGGTGAAACGAGGTGCGTTCTCGCCCCCGGACCCTGTCTCCCCTCAAAATTGCGATTGGACGTAGAAACGACGCGCTTTCCGGGCGGCGCGAGATCCGGATTCATACCGAGACACATACTGCATCCGGGTTCACGCCATGAAAATCCGGCTTCGATAAATACTTTATCCAGTCCTTCCATTTCTGCCGCGCGTTTTACTTGCTGTGAACCGGGAACGACGAGCGCCTGTACGCGTGGATGCACTTTTTTACCGCGAATGACACGTGCTGCTTCGCGCAAATCTTCCAACCGGGCATTGGTGCAAGAACCGATGAAGACAATATCGACTTCGATATCGGTAAACGGTGTGCCCGGCTGGAGTCCCATATACTGAAGCGCACGCCGCACCTCTTCCTGTGTTTTAGGATCATCGTAATCTAACGGATCGGGAACCGTACGATCGATGGTGCTCCCCATACCGGGGTGCGTCCCCCATGTGACGTACGGCTTAAGATCCGTAATATCCAGATGAACTTCGGCATCGTAGACGGCATCCGGATCGCTCACGAGCGTCCGGTAGTACTGTACGGCTTCGTCCCACGCCTCGCCTTTCGGCGCATAGGGCCGACCTTTTAAATACTGAAAGGTCGTCTCATCCGGTGCGATGAGTCCGGCCCGAGCGCCGGCTTCGATGGACATATTGCAAAGTGTCATGCGCTCTTCCATCGTCATCGCGTTCACGACTGGCCCGGTATATTCGAAAATGTATCCCCGCCCAAACGATACACCGAACGTCGCGATTAAATGCAATACGATATCTTTGGCGCTGATGGCCGGATGCCGCACCCCGCTGATCTCAACGCGCATCGTCTGCGGAGGTTTTTGCCAGAGCGTCTGCGTGGCCAGCACATGCTCGACTTCGCTCGTACCGATGCCAAAAGCGAGCGCACCAAAAGCGCCATGCGTAGACGTATGGCTATCCCCGCAGACGATCGTCATACCTGGCTGCGTAAGACCGAGCTCCGGACCGATGACATGAACAATACCACGATACGGACTGTCCAGATCAAACAGCGGCACACCAAAGGTTGCACAGTTTTCGCGCAGGGTATCGATCTGTTTTTTTGCGATCGGATCGGTAATGTGCGTCGGATCATCCGTCGGTACATTATGGTCGATGGTGGCGATAGTACGGTCCGGTCTTCGCACACTGCGACCGGCGAGACGCAATCCTTCAAATGCCTGCGGGGAAGTCACTTCGTGGACGAGATGCAAATCGATGTAAAGGAGGTCAAACCCACCTGGTGAACGCACGACTTTGTGCGATTCCCAGATTTTATCAACGATCGTCCCCTGGCTCATGCCACTACCCCTTTTCGTTTAAGTTGCCGGAATGTGGCTTCTAAAATGCGTTCCGTCATCTCTTTTGTGCCGATCACCCGGTAAGGTCGTGACGATTCATGGCTTCGATGTTCCACAAAACTCTCCAGATCTGCTGTAATCCAGCCGTCATCAAGCGTGCTCTCGACACCTTGCCAGAGCGCTTCAGCGATTTCTTGAAGCGAGAGCGTATATTCAAATAACATCGCTACACTTAAAATCATGCCGATTGGATTGGCGATACCGCGACCGGCAATCGTCGGTGCACTACCGTGCACGGGTTCGTATAGATGAAGACCGTGATCACTTAAGCTTGCCGAAGGGAGCAGCCCCAGTGAACCGACGAGCGCGCCGCCGACATCACTTAAAATATCGCCGAACATATTTTCCGTGACGACGACATCGATCGTCTCCGGATGCAGCACCATCTCCATGGCCATGGCATCGACGAGCATATGATGAAGTGTGACATGCGGATAAGCCGTATGCACCCGCTCGGCCACTTCCCGCCAGAGACGACTGGTGGCAAGCACGTTTGCCTTATCGACCGAGACAAGACGCCCGCTTCGTTTTTCTGCGAGTTTATAGGCTAGCTCTACGATACGCCTGATCTCACTTTCCGAATACAGGAGTGTATCGCGAGCTTTCTCTTCACCATCTTCCACCATACGCCCCTTCGGTTCACCAAAATACAGTCCACCGGTGAGTTCGCGCACGATAAGCATATGAATATCGGAGGTGAGCGTACGAAGCGGTGAGAAGTGCGAAAGACGTGTGGGCAGGCGCACCGGACGTACATTGGCGTAGACGGATAACGTCTTACGCAGCTTCAGCAAGCCTTCTTCCGGACGTTTTTCAAAGGGCACACCGTTCCAGGCCGGACCGCCGACAGCGCCGAGTAAGACGGCGTGACTATTTAAGGCAAGCCGGATCGTCTCTTCGGGAAGTGGTTCACCGGTCGCATCATAAGCTGCACCACCGATTTTGCCGTGTACGAGTTCGATCTCAAGCTTAAAAGCCTCCATTAAAGCACTTAAAACGCGTTCGCCTGCATCCATGACTTCCGGTCCGATGCCATCCCCGGGTAAGAGCAAAATCTTTTTTTTCACACCGACTCACCGTCCTGCAATACCAACGCCTCTTCTTTTAAACGCGAGGCGAGCGCCAGCCGATTTAAGGCATCAACATACGCTTTGGCCGAGGCGATGATGACGTCATTATCGACACCGCGGCCGCCGTACACACCGCCAGCGTACTGCACTTTGATATACACTTCCCCGAGGGCATCTTCTCCGCTGGAACTGGACTGAATACGGTAGTCCAAAAGTTCCAGCGCATAACCGCTGGCGCGGGATAGCGCTTGATAGACCGACTCTACACTCCCTTCACCGGTCGCCGATTCGGTTTTAAGCGATCCATCCGGCAGTTTTAAAGTCACGGTCGTCGTCGGAATGAGATTTATCCCGAACGCACACTGGATATTCACAAGTTCGTACGTTTTTCCCTGTCCGCTCATATCGAGGGCCAGCGCCAGAAGGTCATCATCGGTAATTTCTTTTTTCTTACCAGTTAAAACTTTAAATGCTTGAAAGAGTTGATCCAGCGTCGCCTCGTCGATCGTCCCTAGGCCGAGCGCTTTAAGGCGTTCCCGAAAGGCATGCCGACCGGAATGTTTGCCTAAAACGAGGCGATTTTCACGGAGACCGATCATCTCCGGCGAGATAATCTCATAGGTCAGCGCGTGTTTTAAAACTCCATCCTGATGGATGCCCGATTCATGGGCAAAAGCGTTCGCCCCGACGATGGCTTTATTCGACGGTACGACCATGCCGGTCAGTTTGCTAACGAGTTTACTGACCGTCACCGTGTGTCGGGTGTTAAGCGTCGACTCGACCCGGTAGAAATTTTTCCGGATCACAAGCGCCATATTGATTTCTTCGAGGGCGGCGTTACCGGCGCGTTCGCCGATGCCATTAATCGTTCCTTCGACCTGCGTCACCCCGGCTTCAATCGCCGCCAGTGAGTTAGCGACGGCCAGACCGAGATCGTCATGACAGTGGGCAGAAAGCTTGACGTTTTCAATACCGGGGACATGCTCCTGAACGTAACGAAAGAGAGCGGCATATTCAGACGGTTGCGTGTAGCCGACGGTATCCGGAAGGTTGATGACAGTCGCTCCAACTTCGATAACCGCTTTGATGATTTTTACAAGAAAATCCCAGTCGCTGCGCGTGGCGTCTTCGGCCGACCATTCTACATCGGAGACAAACCGTTTGGCATATCGTACGCTTTCAACCGCTCTTTCCAGTACGGCATCCGGCGATAGCTTGAGTTTGTATTCCATATGAATCGGACTCGTCGCGATAAACGTATGGATGCGCGGAGCGGCCGCCAGACGAAGCGCCTCCCAGGCTGCATCGATATCTTTTTGATGCGCGCGGGCAAGTGCCGCCACCCGTGCATCTTTAATCGTCTCGGCGATGCGTTTTACGGCTTCCAATTCATCCGGCGCGGCAGCAGGAAAACCGGCTTCGATGACGTGAATCCCGAACTGCTCGAGATGGCGTGCAATCTCCAGCTTTTCCTGTAAATTTAAGTTCACACCAGCGGATTGCTCGCCATCCCGAAGCGTCGTATCAAAAAATTCAATGTTGCGCATGGATGCCACCCCTTTCTTATTCGGCTGTTAGAATAGCTGTTTTACAGATTCAACGTCTTTTTGATAAACGGCATCTTTGCGCGTAATTCGCGACCGACGACTTCCAGCGGATGGTCTTTCTCCTGCGCCCGCTGCGTTAAAAACATCGGACGTCCGAGCTTATTTTCCATGATCCAGCCGCGAGCAAAAGCACCGGATTGTATATCGGCGAGGATTTTTTTCATCTCTTCTTTGGTTTGTTCATTGATGACGCGCGGGCCGCTTTGATAGTCACCCCACTCCGCCGTATCAGAGATGGAATACCGCATCCCGGCCAGGCCTGATTCGTACATGAGATCGACGATCAGTTTGAGCTCGTGCAAGACTTCAAAATATGCAATCTCCGGTTGATAGCCGGCCTCGACGAGCGTTTCAAAACCGGCCTTGACGAGCGCCGATGTCCCACCGCAGAGCACAGCCTGTTCCCCGAAAAGATCCGTTTCGGTCTCTTCTTTAAACGTCGTCTCAATCACCGCAGCCCGCCCGGCACCGATCGCTTTCACGTAAGCCTGAGCGATGGCGCGCGCTTCACCGCTTGCATCCTGATAGACGCCGAATAAAGCCGGTACGCCGCCGCCTTCTTGAAATACTCGACGCACGAGATGACCCGGACCTTTCGGAGCTGCAAGAAACACATCGACGTGTTTCGGCGGGATAATCTGATGAAAATGAATATTAAAGCCGTGCGCAAAAGCAAGCGCCTGGCCCGCCCGGAGGGAAGGGGCGATTTCCCGTTCATACACTTCCGGCTGCCTTTCATCCGGGAGCAAAATCATGATGACATCGGCGCCTTCCACCGCTTCGCTCACTTTGTGCACGCGAAAACCGTCTTCTTCTGCTTTTTGCCAGGATCCACCAGGGCGAAGGCCGACGATAACGTCGATACCACTATCTCTCAAATTTTGTGCATGGGCGTGCCCCTGCGAACCGTAACCGATAATCGCGACCGTTTTGTTTTGTAAAGGTTCTAATGACAGATCATGATCGAAATAAACGTAAGCCATTGTACTACTCCTCTCCACTCAGGGCTCAATGTTTGACTACACAAGGGATGCTTCGGCCGCTTCTTGCTCCGATGACCGTTCGAGCTGTTCGCGCCCCAAGGCGGTGAGCCCGGTGCGGGCGATCTCGCGAATCCCGTAAGGTCGTAACAGTTCAATGAGCGCTTCAATTTTGTCGTTACCCCCGGTCACTTCGATCGTGACCGATGCTTTTCCGACATCCAGAATACGTGCTCGGAACGGTTCGATTAAATGATTGATTTCGCTCCGTTCCTGGGCCGCAGCCGAAACGCGGATTAAAGCAAGCTCCCGCGCGACCATCGGACGATCGGTAAGATCGCTCACTTTGATGACATCAATCTGTTTATGAAGCTGTTTTTTGACCTGCTCACGTGCCCGATTGTCTTCTACTTCCACGACGATCGTCATCCGCGAAAGCCCCACGCGTTCGCTTTTTCCGACAGTAATCGCCTCGATGTTATACCCGCGCCGGAGGAAAAGGCCGCTGATACGGTTTAAAACCCCCGCCTGATCACGCACGAGGAGAGAGAGTACCTGCTTCACTCGGACTCACTCCTTCCATTTGATGAATACCTTTACCCGGCGGAATCATCGGATAGACGTTCTCTTGCGGATCGATACGAATATCGACGAGGGCCGGCGCATCATCGGTAAAGATGCGTGTGAGCACTTGTTCCAGCTCAAAGGGGTCTTGAACGCGATAGCCATCTATCCCATAGGCCTCGGCCATCTTGACATAGTCGGGCTGGAACGGAAGAAGCGACTCGGAGTACCGTTTGGCATAAAACAGTTCCTGCCACTGGCGAACCATTCCGAGGGCAAAATTATTTAAAATGAGTACTTTCACACCTAGCCCGTACTCCTTCAGCAACGCAAGTTCCTGCATCGTCATCTGAAAACCGGCATCACCAACGATGGCGACGACGGTATCATCCCGCGCGGCGAGTTTGGCGCCGATCGCCGCCGGAAAGCCAAAACCCATCGTACCCAGCCCACCCGATGTCACCCAGCGGTGCGCTTTTTGAAATCCATAGTACTGCGCCGCCCACATCTGGTGCTGACCGACGTCTGTCGTTATGATCGCTTCACCCCGCGTCAAACGGTGAACGAGGCGGATGACTTCCTGTGGTTTGATCATATGAGAATCCGGCGTGTACCAGAGCGGATAACGCTCATTTATTGCACTGAGTGTGTTCAGCCAGTCTTCACTATCCGCGTTCTCCAGCGGGTAAGAAAGAAGTCTTGCTAGCGCTTCCCGAGCATCGCTTACAATCGGCACGTCGGTGGGGATGATTTTTCCGATCTCCGATGGATCGATGTCGATATGGACGACGGTTGCGTTTTTCGCAAAATGAAGGGGATCTCCGGTCAGACGATCATCAAAACGCGCACCGATATTAATAAGTAGATCCGCTTCATAAAGCGCACGGTTCGCTACCACCAGTCCGTGCATACCTCCCATCCCCAGATAAAGTGGATGATCATAAGGCATACCCCCCAGACCTAAAAGCGTATGGACGACCGGGATACGCGTGCGTTCAGCGAACTGCACAAGATGCTTTTCCGCCCGTGCATGTAAGATGCCGGCCCCGGCGAGAATGACGGGTTTTTTGGCTTTCGAGATGAGCGCTACCAATTTTTTGAGTTGCACTTCATGCGGCACCGTTGTCGGCTGATAACCGGGTAGATCGATCGACTCAGGTCTCACATAAGGTGCGCGCTCGGCCGTCACGTCCTTGGGTAAATCAATCAAAACCGGGCCCGGTCTTCCACTTGAGGCTAGATGAAAAGCCTCACGAATGACCCGCGGCAAATCGGCTGCTTTTTTAACCTGATAGTTATACTTCGTAACCGGCATCGTCATGCTAAAAATAGGTGCTTCCTGAAACGCATCTGTCCCCATGACGTGCGTCCCAACCTGCCCGGTGATGACGACAAGCGGCAAAGAGTCGATCATGGCGTCGGTAAGACCTGTCATCAAATTGGTCGCCCCCGGCCCCGAGGTTGCAATGACCACACCCGGCCTTCCAGATATGCGGGCATACCCTTCTGCCGCATGGATGGCGCCCTGTTCATGACGGGCCAGAATGTGGGCAATGCCCGCATCATAGAGGGCATCATATAAATGAAGCACCGCTCCGCCCGGATACCCGAAGATGACGTCCACCCCTTCGTCTTTCAAGGCCTGAACGACAATCTCTGACCCCGTTCGTTCATCTTTTGCCCTGTACGCGGCATCGTCAGCTTGCGCCACTGTCTTCTCCGCCATCTCTTCTCCCTCCTATCTTCGAATTCAAGTTTCTGTGCGTTTTAACAAACGTTTTTTAAACATAGTTTGTCAAACGTTTTTTAAACATGGTTTAATGGTTTTCCGGAGACTTTGGTGTATGGTTCTCGACAATTCCTATGATTTTTTTAAGCCGTCCGTTTGAGGTTCTCTCCACACCTTGTTTATCTGTGCGTTAACTATTCACGCTGTCTGTTTTTTGGGTTTTTTTACTGCTGACGCCACATCTCATAGGATTTTCATCACGCCGCCCGTATTTGCAGATGTAACGAGTTTGGCGTAACGCGCCAGATAGCCCGTTTTTACTTTGGGCTGCGGTAGTACAAAGCGCACCCTCCGTCTTTCAAGCTCGGCATCATCGACGAGCAAATTTAAACGACGCGCGA
>PEBX01000144.1 GCA_003050645.1 Candidatus Carbonibacillus altaicus | reverse complement strand
AGGGCTTTGAGCTCATTGATCGTACATAAATCATCTAAAAAAGCATAGCATTCATCCATCGTTTCCAGGGAGAGAATCGCTTCAAACAAAAGGTCGATGCCGTATGGTTTTAACCGTTCAATGCGCATACTATCACCCCACTTTCATTATACACAAAAGCTTTAGTGTTGTAAAACATAAAAGTACACCAGAAAGACCGCAGACTCAACGCGCGTCGACGCGAAAAAGTTCAGCCTATCATCGGCCATCCGAACACTTGACTCATTTCGATCGCTCGACTCATTTTGAACGCTCAACTCATTTCGATCGCTTGACTCATTTCGATCGCTCGACCCGTTTCGAACGCTCGACTCATTTTGAACGCTCAACTCATTTCGATCGCTCGACTCATTTCGATCGCTCAACCCGTTTCGAACGCTTTACTCATACTGCACGGACACGCCGACATCAGGGACGATTTCTATCCAGGTCGTGCCGGGGGTATAGGCGACCTCTGCACCATTGTCATAAAACAACCGCAGTATGCCCTGGACATTTTCCCAATGAACCGCATACGCTTTGCCTTGCATAAAAAGATATCCTTTGCCACCGGTCGTTACGTTCACCGCCAAGCGTCCTTCTTTATCCAAAACGCGGTGTTTGGCGAAAAGGACGACGACATTCGTGGTATAAAGTGTCTCACCAGTCGTTAAATCGGTGTGCGGCGTCTTTCCGATATAACGATCGTAACGCTTACTCCCTTCATCGTATTTGTAAACGACTTTGTAGTTCGCGTTATACGGAATCTCCACGGACTGCGCTCGATCCCCGCCTACCGGGGGTGCTCCGTCTAAAAAATGAAAGGTCGGTGGAACAGACTGTGTACGGTACTTCTTTTTTTCTATCATCGCGAAAAGATGATCGAGATCGGTATATAGATTGTGCGGCGCTTTTCGCAAATTCGAACGCCAGAAATAAGGATCGGCCGCGCCATCATTTACAGCATTTAAACTGGGGAGCCCCTGTGCGGCAATGATCTTGAGCGCCTCAGTTGAGCCGCCAGCATGCGCCATGATGGCATCGTAGCCCTGCCCCAGTTCTAAAAAGTAAGGGCGTATACTACGCACGGGACCAATCGTATCCGGCACCTTACTTTGATAAAAAGCCGCAAAACGCGTAATCCCCCCTTCTACCAGCACTTCATAGACGATATCGGCCTGATCCAGGCCCGATTGCGGTCTCGCTGCAGGTGAATTTTCGACCATCACCATCACGATCCGTCGATCGGTCGGCATATCCGAAGGAAGTCCGGTCAGCGGGGCAATATAAGGAAGATCAGCCTCGGGATTTTTTTCTATGTGTTCATCGGGATTTTCCTCACCCGTATGCACAACCTGTTCTTCTGCATTACTGTCCGTCTGTGGATTCGTCGTTTCATCTGTCTTTTTTTGGCAGCCACTCAGCATAACAATGAGCAATACGGCTATCCATATGACCCAGACGAAACCGCGTTTTCTGCCTGTATGCACGCTTAAAAAACCCCTTCCTCTTCCCTAAGACGTTTCCATCCATGTTAAACGCTTAGAAGTAAAGAAATATAAATTTTTTTGAATACACGTCGCACATTCGTTCATAAGTCGTACATTCACTCTTAATAGAAAAAATTCGGCACAAAGGTGTAAAAATCCTGCCGAAGGCCGCTAGAAATTCATCGTTTTAAAATAATCGAGGGGAGCACGATTTTTTGTTCCTTAACTAAGTAAATGCCTTCTTCTGTCATGCGTACGCGGGGCAAATGCGTTGACGTCAAAAACAGAAGCGTATAAATCGGATCCGGATGCTCAAAACCTAAATCGCCCAGCAGTTGGACAAGTGTTTTCGTCTCTGTGATGAGCCGATCCATCCCTAAATCGCTCATGTGACCGTCATAAGGTAAAGGAAGAAAATAATGTTGATCGCCGATATCCGCCTGCCACTCCAGATAAATACCGCCTTGATGAATGGCCGCCTCCGCCAGTCTTAACAGACGTTCCGGTCGGGATCCGATGAGTAAAAGATCACCGCTGGCCGTATACGTCGAAGCAAGGGCCAAAGGCAGGCGGGCAAAGCCGCTTAAAACGCCACGGGCAAGCCACTTCCCCTCTCGATCGAATAAGTAAATGTACTGTAAATCGGGGCGCGCGCTAAGATCGATCTTTCCATTCTGAACCGGTAGCGGCATAGATTTTAAAACAGTAATCACGTCGCTTAAAAGATGCAAGACGGGAAAATCTTCATCGTGCGGCCAGACTATCTCCATATCTTCCAGCGTAAGGGCAAAAGGCCGGGCCCACGAACGAGCTTTCTTAGGATACGGAAAATCCGGTAAAGCGTCCGTAAACGACCCATGTCTCACGCGCAGGCGGCCACCGATCATAACCGACTCAGGCGTCGGTTCGTCTACTGAAGTGAGCACATTGAGATCGGCCAGTCGTCCCGGAGCAATCGCTCCTACCCGCCCATCCAGACGGTAGTACGTGGCCGGGTTGAGCGTCGCCATGCGGTAAGCAAGCGCAGGAGGTACGCCTTCTGCCATAGCAATGCGGAGGAGAAAGTCGGTTAAGCCGTGTTCTAAAAAGGGCGGCGTGGACCCGTCCGTCGTGAGCATGAGACGTTCCCAACCCGCAGGCAGACTTTTTAGCGCAGTGAGGAGCGCCGGAAGGTCGCGGCGAATCGACGAATGTCTGAGCGCCGCATAATAGCCTAGGCGCAGCCGCCTTAACAGTTCTTCCTCATTGATGGCTTCGTGATCGGCCGTCACACCCGCAAGCTGTAGCCGGCTCAACGTTTCCCAAGACGCGCCCGGTGCATGACCTTCGATGCGTTTGCCCTGACGAATAAAAGGATCAAGCCGACCGAGGGCTGATGGGTCTCCTTCGATAAGCGGTCGAATATCGGTCAATTCACCGGCCTGCAGAACATTAGGATCATGCGCTAGAGCCTCGAGCGCCTCTTCCGTATAACGGTCACTGGTTCGCGTGTCACGGGCCTGTGGCGTTACGCGGGCCCACCATAACCAGTGGAGAGGATGCTTTTGCATGGTCTCCATCTGTTCCTGCCATGCCGCAAGATCGAGCGCGTGAAACATCATCATGTTGTCTGCAATGAGAACGGTCGTCCCATGGACAAGCGCAAACTCTGCCAACGTGTAAGGATGATAAAGCTGGAAAGGATGAGCATGCGGTTCAATATAACCGGGCACAAGGGCATAACCGTCGAGATCGATCGTTTCCCGTACATCCTGTGAAGGGGACTTATCGCCGACATAGACGATCGTGTCATTTTTAATCCAGACGTGTTGCTTCAGCCACTCACCTGTAAAACCATTTAAAACAAGCCCATCTTTAAGCCACACATCGACAGGTTCGAGGCCAAGAGCCGTGCGAATCAACAGTGCCCGCTCTTGCGAGCCCAAAGGTTTAAGCCGACCGGGTAAAGTTGCCGCAGTCTGCGCCGTATGATGCACCGATGATGTCAACAACATCCCCACCCATCTTGTAAAAATACAAATCCTTTTTACGCCCATTCAGCTTTTTCCAGTCTACCACGGCCCGTGGTCATGAAACAAGACTAGCCAAACTGCTTCATCTGTTTTAATGCGTCGATTTGTATTTGTTGCATTTTGATCACTTTTGAACGGCGTACTTGCCTCCGGTAAACCTTTGACAAAAACTCGGCGCAGTCATAAACATATTGCCACAGCTTGCGGTGACGGAAATAGACGATGATCTCTTCTTCGATCTGTTTGATTTGATCTGGTTTTATATTCTCCGAGAGCTTGTACCGTTGAAAAAGCAGTAAATAGCGAACCATCTCCATCTCTTTTTGCTCGGTTAGCAAGGTAAACGCCTGGTCGATCACATCCCGTGCTTTCTTAAAATCACCCATGGCTTCGTATACTTTCGATAAGTAGTAATACGTATTCGCTTTGCGTTCATTTTCACCGGTTTGTCGCGCTTCGATACTTTTTAAATACATCGATTCGGCCTGCGCATATTCCCCCATGCGATAATACGTATAAGCGATATTGTGATAAACCATGGCCCGTTTTTCTTCGCTGTGTGTCATATCAATGATTTGTAAGGCACGTTGATAAGATTCAAGGGATTCTTCATAAAATCTCAGCTGTTGTTGATTGATACCGAGGATAATTAATACATCGATCAACCGTACATAATTGAGAGATTCACTGAAACTCCTTTTGGCTTTTTCTGCGTACAAGAGGGCATGAGAAACATGAAAGAGTCGGCTATGTAAATTAGCAAGCAATGAATCTAATTGAGCATCTTCTATTTTAAATTCTAATGCAATAACTTTAGCCTGTTCATATGATTTTAAAGCCTTTTCATGTTCTTCTTGCCACATGTAATATGTACCAAGGTTTTGGTAATAATGATACAACGTATTTGCAGAAAAACGATTCATATTTCGCTGTAAATGATTTAAAAGCATAGTAACGTTTTCTAAATCTCTCTTGATAATAAAATAACGAACTGATAAAACTTCAAATAAATTGATTAAATCAAGATTGAGAAATACAGATTTAACATCAGAACGCAAAGCGACATATAAGGACTCAATTTTGTCCATCTGCCTTCGGGTCATTACCTCATTCCAAATATTTAATTTTTTTTGTATTTCTTTTTCTTTTTCACTAAATATTACAAGATTATCGATATCGTGCCCGAGTTTTTTAAGTAAATGAAAGACCGTCTCTTGATTAGGAACGATGACGTTATTTTCAATTTTACTAAGGTATGAGACCGAACAAATACCTTCCGCCAGATAAGCCTGTGTCCAGCCAAGTTTTTTCCGAAGTTGAGCAATGATATCTCCGATTTGCAAAACAAAAACCCCTCTCAAAAAAATGCCCTATAACTTTCACTATAAGACATTCCGAGGGGTTCTGCAATATGAATTATTAGTAAATAATAAACAAAGTCTTATTTTCAACAAAAATTATCTTGAAATAGGTTGCAACATTGCATTCTTCAGCTGGTGCCGCCCCGGCGGCATGGGGAGCTACTCACCGAAAGGATGTTCAATCTGCGGCAAAATGTCACCGCCTACCGAAGGCACGACCGCCAGAGCAAGTGCAAACGCAATGGCAAGCATGGCAAACCATTTTTTCATTCGTCTTCACCTCCCCTGGTGAACGT
>PEBX01000143.1 GCA_003050645.1 Candidatus Carbonibacillus altaicus | reverse complement strand
GACTGGCTGAATCACGCGCAGCATTTTTAAAACACGTACGCGAAGGGTTAGCGCCTCCTTTAACTCCGGCAGCAAACGCTCGATTGCACCGATGACGTTTAAGCGCGTCAAAGGATCCAAATCTTGCTCACTGTGATATTCGCTTGAGGACACGATACTCACCTCGCTCCCCTGCCCGTCACTTTAAAACGCACACATTCGCACGGTCAGTGTAAAATTCAATGCGACACAGGATCTAGTGTTCGGGTCATTTTTCATCCCGGGAGACGTAATACGTCCCATATACCCGAAAAAAAGACTCATTATAATTGTAATCTAAAAAACAATATATGGCAAACCGCTTTGCACACGTGCAGGCTATAGGTGGGCGCCGGATGAGTGCAACTGTGCAATACAGGCCTCAATGGTCGAGAGAAATGTCTTGGTGACCTCATCAAGCTCGGCAAACTGTTCTGCTGGGGTGGCACGATCCTGCAACCGACGTTCATGAGTAGCGGATAACGCTGTGTCCTGTACACGGAGGCGAGATGGGCGCTTTTGTGAAGCGACCTTTTGGCGATTCAATACAATCCCCTGTACAATCCCCTGTCCTAGTTGGTGTATGCGGGCGTGAGAGTCTTGAAGCGTGTGATAACACGGTAAAGAAGTGAACACATCTTGATAACGATCGATCAATTTTCCCAGGCGACAATGATCGGCGTCACCGAGGCGTTCGGGATCTTCATCCATCACCCCCAAAACCGTAAGATCAACCCGAAAACGGAAGACAAGGTGATCTAAAATAGCAAACCGCAGCCGGTCAGCAAGAACAAGAGTCGTATTTTCAACGAGTTCAACACGCCGCGCATCGATGGCTTTTAGCCCTTCCCAAATGTCACGGGCGAATAACCGAAACGTATTCTGGACCGCCTCAAGTTTTTCAGTATACATGGTGAAACGTTCAATCAGGTCGGTGGTGGCGGCTGTTTGTTCTTCTGCGGCAGCTGCGATCATCTCAACATCATCTTGACTACCTTTAATATTTGAAACGATCCCGCGCAACCCCTCCTTCGCCAATTCCGATTGATGCGCCCCTTCCGTCATAAACCAGGCAAACTGTTGGGTCTCCCGATCTGTATCTTCTACAAGCTTTCCAAACGCTCCCACAGATTTTTTGATATGCTGCAATGAGTCGGTTGTACGATCGGCCAATTTTTTTATTTCAGAGGCTACGACCGCAAATCCTCGCCCTTCTTCTCCGGCCCGCGCTGCTTCAATCGATGCATTGAGGGACAAAAGCTTAGTTTGGGCGGTAAGCTCTTCTATTGTTCGCACCAGTTCACCGATCGCATACATTTCTTGTGTGATGCTGGAAACACCTTTTTGCACACGTTCAAAGGAGGATTGTGCCTCTACAAATTGAGATAGCGCCTTGTCGATCGTCTGTTCACTCTCTAAAGCCTGTGCGGTTACGTTTTCCATACGCTCAGCAACACGCAGGACGTTTTGCGAAACATCGTTGGCAGCATGCTCGATCTCTTGACTCGCAAGACGCAATCCTTTCGCCTCATCGATCATGCTATGCACATCCTGTGCAACCGTCGTTAAACGTACATCGCTTAGAAAGATCGGTAAAAGTGCTTCAAGTAAAAAAGTCGCCAGCTGTACGCGTTGATGTTCATAATAGGCGCTTAAAATCGTCCCTTCCTCACGATGAATAGACGTATGCAAGCGTTCTAACCAGGACGCTTCTTGCTCATTCATCACTATGTATCGATGCTGCCGTGCCAGCTCAAAGGAGAGGGAAAAAAGTTTTTGATAGAAAAAAGCATGAAATTCCATAGGCAGTTCCATTTCCGCCTGTCTTTTTCCAATTTTTAATAAATAACTTTCCCTGTCCGTCCCATCTAAGCCTTCTTCGTCTTGGGCTAACCGTTCTAAGTAATCGTCAATCGTACGCCAAAACCGCTCCACAGACCCGGCGCGTTTTTCAAGTAACTGTAGCAGTTGTGGATAGGATTGGACGTAGTCCATAAATGCATCATGCATTTTTTGCTTTAACTGTTCTTTCCACATATCGGGAATCAACGTATCACTTTTTACACGGGACATACCAAGCCATTTCATCATCGTAAAACCCTCATTTCCTGGATCAACGTTTCCAAACGTTCATCCTGCATGCTTTTAACTGTATACATTCATACTACACCAACTATTTTTATCATAGGGATTTAAATGATTTTTGTCAATGAACATCACGAAAGAGTAACATAAAAAACCACCCCTTGCTTTTTGCTCCAAGAGGCGTTATAATGATTAACGTCCTTAATGCACCCGTAGCTCAGTGGATAGAGCATTGGTCTCCGGAACCAAGTGCGGGGGTTCGATTCCCTCCGGGTGCGCCATTTTTTTATGTTTCAGACCGTTATTCAACCGTTTGGCAGGGTTTTTAGACGAGCCGTTCCTTGGCAAACCATACTTCCTGTGCTTTAAGAGGTGTGATTTGAACGATGCGGTGAACGTGGACGACGATCAGGCGGTCTTGATGGGCACCATGCATCACGCGGATGATGAGCGCATCACGATCAATCATCTCAGTAATGAGACCGGTACGTTCGATCAGACTGCCATCCCCACCTACATACTGGACCTGCAATCGGATTCGATCCTGCATGTAACGCGCCAACAACTGCCAGTTGAGCATCTTTTTCTCGTCCCCTTCCGTTTTCTTCCCCATGCTCCTGATTCACTCTGGGGTTTCCTCGATCATGACTCTTATGGGGACTTTTCGCCGGACGCTGTCTTTGTTCCTGCTTCTCGACAAAGCTTATAATAAGTAGACAGAATCATCCTAAAATTAGATTGTTCTCTCGACAATGATCGACATGATGTGCGTCGTAACTTCTCACATGGACAAACTTCTATTCCAAAACAATTTGACCTATATTGACCTTTTGACATGAATCTGCTATGATAAGAATGACATACATCCTTCTCATGTCACGAAACGATATGAGACCACGAAAGGAGGCACGATCTTAATGTTTGTGCCTACCGTGATTGAACAAACAAACCGGGGCGAACGGGCTTTTGACCTCTATTCACGCCTTTTGAAAGATCGTATCATTTTTCTGGGGACACCCATCGATGACCATGTCGCCAACTTGGTCGTCGCTCAGCTCCTTTTTTTAGCGGCGGAAGACCCCAAAAAAGATATTGCCCTATATATTAACAGTCCTGGCGGATCGATCAGTGCAGGGCTGGCGATCTACGATACAATACAGTTTATTGAACCGAATGTGAGCACGATTGCCGTTGGTTACGCGGCGTCAATGGGGGCCTTTTTATTGGCTGCAGGAACTCCGGGGAAACGGTATGCGCTCAAGAATAGCGAAATCGTGATTCACCAGCCGCTAGGCGGCGTGGAAGGCCAGGCAACTGACATCGCCATCGGTACCCAACGTATTTTACGCCTACGCGATAAACTCAACCGCATTCTTGCCGAGCGAACCGGCCAGCCGCTGGAGCGCATCGAACGCGATACAGACCGCGACTACTTTATGACCGCTGAAGAAGCAAAAGCTTATGGCATCATTGATCACGTGATAACCCGCAACGAAGATATGGTGAAATAAACCCCATCACTCAACCGACCATCTTAGGTCGGTTTTTTTATGCGAAACGCCACCGGATCAGCTCCCACGCCGCAGGATACGAGCGTGCCAGTTGCCAGAGGCTGAGACCTCGCAAGCGATACTGTTCGACCAGGCGAATCTTGGCCCAAAGTGCACGAACGTCTTCAAACCAGACCATATGTTCCCGGCCGCGCCGATCCGTATAACGAAAGTAAGGTGCCTGTGCCGCTAGATCAAACTGGATGGACGCTCCGACCCGGTAGGCGACTTCCACCGCTTCGCGCGCTCCGAGCACCTGTGCGAAAGATCCCCCTTTTTGGTACGGAAGCGTCCAGTCATAACCGTAAAGCGGCGCACCCAGCATGATTTTGTTACGGGGAATGACACGGACGGCATAATCCAGAACTTTCTTCACTTCCGGAAGCGGTGCGATGGGAAGCGGCGGCCCACCAGCCCATCCCCACTCGTACGTCATTAAGACGACAAAGTTCACAAGTGCCCCATGTGCGGCATAATCATGGCCGTCCCGATCTTGAGTACTATCGAATTTCGGAGCAAGCGCCGTGGAGACGAGGAGTCCGGCGCGATTGAGGATCGGCGTTGCGCGCCTTAAAAATTCGGTATAGGCTTCACGATCCTGGGGATCTACGTTTTCCAGGTCAAACTGAACCGCCCCATACCCTCTTTCTTCCGCTGACCGGATGAGCGCATCCAGTACTCGCTCCTGCCAGGCGCGATCATGTAAAAACGTATGCGCCAGCTTTCGTGAAAACAGTCTCTGATCAAAATTATGAATGACCAGCATCGGCATCATACCATGCGATAACGCATACGTCCGCGCAATTTGATCGTGCGGCAGAAGAACACCTGATTCGAGATGAAGCCGGCCTCCTAACACGCTTAACATGTTTAAAGCATCCCCAGCTTCAGTCAGGATCCGCTCATTTTGTTCGACATAAGACGGTTCGACATAGGCATTGACGTCTGCCGGAAATTTGGGACGTTCGGGAATGATCAGACGATCCCCAGCAGTTAGCCGTTGGGGATGAGAAAGTGCGTTTTTCTCAATCCAGAGCGGGATCGGTATGCCGTAGGTATGAGCGATGGTTCGAAGCGTCTCACCGTTTTGCACGACGTGAACGCCCGTTCTCGGTAGGATCAGCGCTTCACCCGGCACCAGAGAGTTGCCGCGGATGCCGTTCATATCTCTGAGCGCCTCAGGCGTGACATCGTACTGCATGCTCAATGTCTCCACTGTATCGCCCGGTTGGATCTCAATAATCTCCATGGCGTCCGCACCTTTCTTCCTATCTCGCCCCTAGTCATATGCGAAAAAAGGAAGAAAGGTACCTGTGACACTCCACAACGGCTAAAGCCGTGTAGCTTCTTCGTGCTACCCGTGGATACGCGCTACGGAAAGCACATGCGGCGTGGCCGCTGCCTTCGTTTGTAGCGTAGTGACCGACGGATGACACCGGGCGGTGCCACTTGCCCATCCGTATCCTTTTGCCTTTAGGCCTCCTGAAGTATACGGATACCTGCAAGTTTCCTAGCAGGCTTTAAGGTA
>PEBX01000142.1 GCA_003050645.1 Candidatus Carbonibacillus altaicus | reverse complement strand
GTGCCTTGCTCGGGCCGTCTGGGAGACAAGATTGTCGTGAGGACCAGGCGGGCTTGGCGGTTCGACGGTCTAGGCGTCCAAGAGATGCCGGGGACTGTCGGCGGGCGGGTGAGGGATCATGCCGCCAACCGCCAAGAAATCAAATGAGGGACATGACAGTCCCGAACCCAAATCCTGTGCAAAGGGAGATTTGTGTAGGTTTGGGAGAGCGGTATGCTTTCAAATCTATACAGTTTGGTAAAGATAGGAAGACGGTTTTTTGCACAGTCATGCCGTGATGCGGTGTACCGTGATGCGCCATGCCGCCGGGTGCAGTATTGATGAAGTACTGCTGAATTTTTGCTGCAGTGTTAGTAAGGTGTGAGTCAAGTATTGGAGAAGCTTTGGAGAATTTTTGCTGAAGTTTTAATGCAGTGTTAGAAGTGTGTTAGCCAAGTATTGGGGAAGTATGGATGGAGTTTTAGTTTTAATGAAGAAAGGTGAGAAACATTGACAGATTTTCAATCATTTGGTATTAACGAGGCCATTTTACGGGCCATCTCGGATATGGGTTTTGAAGAGCCGTCACCGATTCAGGCGGCGGCCATCCCTAAGATTTTGCAAGGACTCGATATGATCGGCCAAGCGCAGACGGGAACAGGTAAGACTGCAGCGTTCGGCATTCCCATTGTAGAAAAAGTCGATCCCAAAGATATGCGCGTGCAGGCGCTTGTCCTTACTCCGACGCGCGAGCTTGCCATTCAAGTGTCGGGTGAAATTCGCAAACTGGCGCAGTACAAACGCGTTCGGGTGCTTCCGATTTACGGTGGGCAGTCGATCGGTCATCAGATTCGCGCTGTAAAGCAGGGGGTTCAGGTTGTCATCGGCACGCCGGGGCGCCTCATCGATCACATCGAACGGGGGACGTTAGCGCTCACGAGTGTACGCATCCTCGTTCTCGATGAAGCCGATGAAATGCTCGATATGGGGTTCATTGATGATATCGAGCGGATTTTGAAGGTGCTACCGGAAGAGCGGCAGACGCTTCTATTTTCCGCGACCATGCCGCCGGAAATTCGCCGCCTGGCCAACCGCTATATGAAAAATCCTGAGACGATTCGCGTCACCAAAGAAGAAGTGGCCGCGCCTTCGATCGAGCAAGTGTATTTTAAGGTACTGGAGCGTAACAAAGTCGATGCGCTCTGCCGTATTCTCGATGCCGAAGAGACAGAACTCGGGATCATCTTTTGCCGGACTAAAAAAGGAGTCGATGAGCTGGCGGAAGCGCTGCAAACGCGCGGGTATTTGGTCGACGCGATTCACGGCGATCTGTCTCAAGCCCAGCGCGATAAGGTGATGAACGACTTTCGTTCGGGGCGTATTGAATATTTGATTGCAACCGATGTGGCGGCGCGCGGCATTGATGTAAGCGGCGTCTCCCATGTCATTAACTACGATATTCCGCAAGATCCGGAAAGTTATGTGCATCGTATCGGTCGTACCGGACGGGCGGGCAAACGGGGTCGCGCTATAACGCTCGTCACGCCCCGAGAGATGAAGCAGTTGCGCGTCATTCAGCAGGTGACCAAATCGCATATCGAACCGCGTGAGCTTCCGACGATTGAGGAAGCCAATGAACGCCGCATCGCCCAGTTTATGGCGGAAGTGCGGACGGCGATTGAAAACGGTGAAAGCCATCCCTTGATCGAGGAAGCATTAGAAAAGCTTCGCGCAGACTACGGCGATTTTGAGATGCTTCAGGGCCTCGCTTATGTGGCCTTAAAAGACGCCGTCATGGAAGAGCAAGATGATGCATACAGCTTCGGCGAAACGGGTGCGGAAGACGGTATGGTGCGCTTTTTCATCAATGTCGGTAAAAACATCGGTATCACGCCGAATCGGCTGGCGGATGAGCTCGCGCAACTTATCGGTATCTCCGCTCGGGAAATCGGCCGTATCGATATTTTCGACCGCTTTACGTTTGTCGAAGTTCCGGAAAACAGTGCGCCCTTTTTGTACGAGGCACTTAAACAAGGTAAGCTTTTCGGAACGCGCATTTATATCGAGCCAGCCAAACCGCGCGCCCGCCGTTAGTCTGTCTGTTCGTCTGCCGTTCGTCCAAAGCTGTACATCGAAAGTTTGCTCCTCATGCGTAAAAATCGTTCACTGAAAGTCTTGCGTCGAAGATCGTTCGTTGAAAGTCGTTTGTTGAAAAAGGTACCCATGGTGCATGGTTGCATGGTGTAGATATGTAGAAATAAGATGTATGAATAAAGTGTAAGTGACTTGTCAGGCTGCGCTAAAACGTTTAAGATGAAGGAAGAAAGACGGCCGGTTATAAAAATAAACACGCGGTTCAGGCTGGAATAGGTACTCAGCCCGAAAAAATAACAGGCCGAAAAAGGAGTCAGACCGGAAAAAGGAATAGGCCGAAAGAGGTTAAAGGATAAAGGGGAGATGGCTCTATGTCAGAGCGCAAGCAGGCGCTGGATAAAGCGCTGGCGCAGATTGAGCGGCAGTTTGGTAAAGGCTCGATCATGCGCCTCGGAGAGGACAGGGCCAGCGTGCAGGTGAAGACGGTACCGAGCGGTTCCATTGCCCTCGATATCGCGCTCGGTGTGGGCGGGTATCCGCGCGGGCGGATCATCGAAATTTTCGGTCCGGAATCGTCGGGGAAGACGACAGTCGCCCTCCATGCCATTGCTGAGGTGCAGAAGCTGGGAGGAACGGCTGCTTTTATCGACGCGGAGCACGCCCTGGATCCGATTTATGCGGAAAAATTGGGTGTGAACATCGAAGATTTGCTCGTCTCCCAGCCGGATACCGGGGAGCAGGCCCTGGAGATTGCGGAAGCGCTGGTGAGAAGCGGTGCGGTCGATATCATCGTCATCGACTCCGTCGCTGCGCTTGTGCCTAAGGCCGAGATCGAAGGGGAGATGGGTGATGCCCATGTCGGGCTGCAGGCCAGGCTCATGTCGCAAGCGCTCCGTAAACTTTCTGGAGTGATCAGCAAATCGCAGACGATCGCCATCTTTATTAATCAGCTACGGGAAAAAGTCGGCATCATGTTCGGCAACCCGGAGACGACCCCGGGCGGCCGCGCGCTTAAGTTTTACAGCAGTATTCGTCTTGATGTGCGACGGGCCGAGACGCTTAAACAAGGGACGGAGATGATCGGCTCGCGAACGAAGATCAAGGTCGTTAAAAACAAGGTCGCTCCACCGTTTCGTCAGGCTGAAGTGGACATCGTTTTTGGCGAGGGCATCTCGCGTGAGGGGAGTATTCTCGACCTTGCCAGCGACACAGGCATCGTGTTAAAAAGTGGGGCCTGGTATTCATACGGCGAGACGCGCCTCGGTCAGGGACGGGAAAATGCCAAGCAATTTTTAAAAGAAAACCCCGAGCTGTCCCGGGAAATCGAAGATAAAATACGAGAGCATTTTCAGCTCACCGGTGCACCACCGGCGACGATCGATGAAACGCTGGAAGAGGCGCCGGTGGATGACTTTGCGTAATTATGGGAGATGAGAGGGAGAAGATGGAAAGCCGCAAAGTTGCCGCCATCGTTGATACAGGGCAGACAGTACGTGTGCACCTCTCCGATGGTTCGGAGCTTACGCTGGACGTGGAGACTGTGGTGCGTGTCGCGCTTCAGGTCGGGACACCGGTCGATGCGGTAAAGGAAGCGGAACTGATGGCAGAAGAGCGCATGGCCCGGGCGTATCGGCGCGCGCTCTTTTTTTTATCGTATCGCCCACGTTCGACGTGGGAAGTGCGGATGGACCTACGGCACCACGGATGGGACGATGTCGCAGGGGCCGTAACGGAGCGTCTCATCCGCGAAGGTTATCTGAACGACGCGGACTTTGCGCGCATGTGGGTGCGCGAGCGGCTACGCGAAGGGAAACGCTCCCGCCGCCATATTGCGTATGAACTCATGGAAAAACGCATTCCCTCCGAGCTTGCTGAAGTTGCCCTTCGTGAGGTTAATACGGAAGCGGAGCTTCGCACGGCGCTCCGACTCGCCCGGCGTTACATAAAAGGAAAAGGACGCGATCTGACGCGGACGTTAAGGTATCTTGCGCAGCGCGGTTTTTCACGGGATGTCATTGAGACGGTGGGAAGAGAGCTTCGCACGGGAAAGCTGGCTTCATTGGGCGATGATGAGGCTCATAACTAGAAATAGCCGAGGCTTTGATAGCCATGCTTTCTATGGGCCTCTATGGGCCTATGGGCTATGATCGAGGTATAGAAAGGAGCACGTACGAATGTTTGATATGCATGGTAAGAGAGTTATTATCACCGGTGCGGCTCGGGGGATCGGGCGGGCGATGGTCGAGCTTTTTGCCGCGCGGGGCGCTCATGTGGCGATCGTCGACAAGCATCAGGAAGAAGGGGAAGCCGTTCGCGAAATAATTCAAAAAAAAGGGGGTGAAGCCGTTTTTTGGCCGATCGACCTTTTAACCGCGAATGCGATGGATCAGCTAAAACGTTCTTTTTTGGACTGGTCGGAAGGGGCGCTGGATGTGCTCGTCAACAATGCCGGGATCGGCTGGCGTGAGCCGCTTACGACACGCCCAAAAGAAGAGTGGGAAGAGATCCTTAAGCTCAACCTAAGCGTTCCGTATTTGATCGTCCAAACATTTTTACCTTATTTTACAGAAGGTTCGGCCATCGTTAATGTCGCCTCAACGCGGGCACTCATGTCGGAGCCTAACACCGAGCCATACAGCGCCTCCAAAGGCGGGATGGTGGCACTTACGCACGCTCTGGCCGTGACCCTCGGGCCACGTGTGCGGGTGAATGCCATTAGTCCAGGTTGGATTTATACGGGAGGAGAGGTGCCGACCTCTGAGGATCATGCTCTTCATCCGGTGGGGCGCGTCGGACGGCCTGAAGATATCGCGTATGCCGCACTTTTTCTGGCTTCTCAGGAAGCGGGTTTTATCACGGGGATCAATCTTGTGGTCGATGGCGGCATGACGCATAAGATGATTTACCCATGAACTGGAAAATCATCTGAACAGGAATCAATCCGTACATGAATCAATCCGTACATGAATCAATCTGCACATGCATGAATTCCCGATACGTTCATCCGCGCATGTGTTGGAAGGAACTATATATAAAAAATTTTAACTTCCCTCCGAAAGAAGTCTCCCACTTCTAAACGAAGTGAAAGTGGGAGATGAATTTCGGTTTAGGCGTAGCCTAAATACCATCAATGTGATAAGATGAAACCAAACAAGTGTTCGTATGAA
>PEBX01000141.1 GCA_003050645.1 Candidatus Carbonibacillus altaicus | reverse complement strand
GGCGAAACAGGTGCGCTTCATCGATCTGGCGCACCCAATCCTGCGGAACGAAGGAACGTAACAGGTCAAGAAAGGCTTGCTTGCTGGAAAGCAGGAATTTGTAGCCTTTGTCATGCGGGTGGTGAAGGGACGGTTCCTCAGGTGGCATGGATGTACCTCCATCGGGGCTGTGATGTACCGGCTTCGGAAAATGATCTGTCGGTGCCTTACGCGGTGTGCTAAGAAAGGCGGGACGGAAAGTAAGGTGGGGTGGAAAGTGTTGCTAAGATGCCTTATACGTCGAACGATTCAGGATTTGTTTCATTATAGCATGAAAGGGTGACTTTGGTCATCTCCGGATCCGGTGCCGGGCGTGTCAAATTAGGGAAGGTAAGCCCTCACCGTCATGCATTTATACAACTGTAAACAAAGACCATACCAGCTCCCGCCGGATGTACTTAACTTACGAAAGTTGCCAAATCGTGTAAAATCGTCTCCAGTTTACAGACTAACCCACATATTCCCAGTGCATCGAGGCTCTCCCATAATTGGCTTTCGAAATTCGGGTTCAAATATAACGGATAGACACATAAAAATTTAATCTATGATTGTGTCCGTTGAGGTTTATAGCCAGGTTGACTGTTAATATTTGGTCATGGTAATATTATGTACTATCTGAATCCGTGACGCTGTCCTCAAGTATCAGGCCAGGCTCCATTTTGTTTTGAATTTGTTCCTTCGGTACTCGAATTTTGGCTCTGGATCACACACATTTCGTCCTTTGGAGGCGTCATGACCTGCGTGTTCCGTTTTCCGGCAATACGAAACCAGTCCCCATAACAAGGGAGTGATCCCGTTCCGTGATTTTACAAGTCAATACCAACCCCTACCTTGCTAGCGAGGCATTCATCCTTTGGTAAAAGAGAAGCCACGGACTCCCCTTACTGAGACGGAGTCGGTATTGTCTTGCGTGAGCGAAAGCCGTCCAGCGTTCGGTAAATCCTGCCCAGTAGATTTATTCATCGGCCCGTCGAAATATTTATTCCATCACCAAAGAATCAAAGCCATTGGAGATTTTTTAAACTCTTCTTCTTTTAACTCGATGAAACCCATCTTTCCTTCCGCAACTTGTTACGCTAAAACTGTAGTTGAAATTAAATCATTCCGTCGAAAAGAGACCGCCTTTGAACAAGAATGGACAGGTCTCTTTTCGACATTTTATATCCTTTTTCCTTTTCCAGCCAACGATTATTTTACTCTAACTGAGTAAACGCACTGCCTGTTGCAACTATCTTTGCACCATTCGCCACAATCCACGCATCAATTTTTTTCTCTACATACACAAAAACATCGCCACTTCATAAACAAGTCGCCTACATTTCCCTTTTAGTTGGCAACGATAAGTCCACCGTCGACTATAATTTGTTGTCCGCTTATATAGTGGTTTTTGGTCAATAAGAATGCGATAACTTCCGCAATTTCTTCCGGTGTACCATAACGCTTGAGGGGAACAACCTGAATCGTCCTTTGCGCAATGTCCTCTGGATCAATACCTTCTTGTTCTGCATAACTTTCGTTCCATTCACGCGTGCGATCTGTAAAAATATATCCCGGGGCAACTAAATTAATCATAATATTATCTTTCCCTAATTCCAATGCAGCCGTTTTTAGAGCGTTGACGAGAGCTGCTCTTAGCGCATTAGACAGGACGATACCAGGGTAAGGATTTTTAACTGTAAAAGAGCTGATGGCGACAACACGCCCCCCCTTGTTTTTTTGAAACAAAGGAACTGCTTGGCGAAAAAGTCTCAAGGGTCCCAAAACCATCAATCGAAAGTAATTCTCCCATTCTTCATCGGTCACTTCAATCATGGGTTTAATCGGTGGGCCACCATGATTGAGAAAGAGTGCGTCAAGTCGACCCAAGCGCTCCGCCTCAGCAATTATCTGTCGGCACGTTTCTTCATCAGCCAAATTACCGGGGACAGCTGTCACCTGTGCGCCCATACTTTTAAGCTCTTCTAATGCTTTTTCAGGTTGGCGACTATTAATAATAAGTGCGTATCCTTCTTCCGCCAATCGTTTCGCTACAGCAAATCCGATTCCGCTTGAGGCTCCAGTCAACACTGCTACGTTCATTGCTCATCCACCTTTGCCAAAAAATCTTCTCGTATAGGGTGAAAAATATCAAAGATGATCGAGTCTTCTAGAAATTCTGCTTCGTGTTCAACATTCGAAGGAATATGGACAATTTCTCCCGAACCGATAACCTGCTCATCATGTTGAATGCGGAAGCGCACCCTGCCAGTCAAAATAAGACTCATTTGCTCATGGGGGTGTGCATGTGCCAGAGCAACCGCTCCCTTAGGTGCTTCGACGCGCACCACCATCAGTTTTTCTCCGCCAAAAGGACGCAATATTAGATCCCCCGTTGAAAAACCTTTTAAACTTTCACTCTGTGCCGCTCGAATCATTTATATCGCACCTCCAAAAAAGTCCCAAAGTAATCGATGAAACGTATCTTTATGTTCAATTTGAATCCAATGGCTGCATTGTCCAAGCAAGTATAACCGAACATTTGAAAGATGTTCTAAGAAATAAAGGCTTGTTGTATAGGGAACGATTTTATCATCTCTTCCGTGAACGATAAGCACAGGATGATCGATTTTCTTTAAAGCAGATTCTGGTACAACAAGTTCATCGACGTGACGCTGTCTGGGGGCAGGAAACATCGCCTCATAACTCCGTCGCACTTCAGTTCGGAGTGCAGCTTTCAGTCTCATTTGTGTAATATCGTTAAGTCGATCCAATATAAATTCTTCATTATAGGCAAACCAACGGATGGCATTTCGCATCGGAGCTTCCGTCGGATCTTCGTAAAATCCCCAGATGCGATCCAATTCCACAGACAATTGAAAAGGGGCGCCGGCAGGACCCATCAAGACGACTTTATCAAAACGCTCTGGAGCTTCCATCAAAAGGTGGAGAGCGATCGATCCACCTAAAGAATTGCCAACCAAGTGTGCCCGTTCGATATTTAGGGCATCAAGCAAATGGATCAACTGATCGATCCACAGCCGCATCCATGGTCTCATGCCGTTGGGAGCAGGGTCAGGATGGGAGCTTTCGCCAAAGCCGATCAGATCAGGCGCCAATGCCAAATAGTTCTGTCCGAACTCCGGTAAAGCGTGTTGCCAATTTGAAAAAGCAGTTGCTCCAGGTCCGGAACCGTGGATAAACAGAATCGCCTCCCCTTTTCCAGCTCGATTGAGATGTGTTTCATACTCTCCTGTTTTAAGGTTTAGTTTTTCGATCGTCATGCGCCCTATCTCCCTTCATCGGATGATGTTGTCATTTAGGCGGCAGAGCGGGCTCGAAGTAAACCCGCTCTTTTTGAGTTGTAAAATCTGTTTGCTGTTTATTTTCTAAGTATAAGCTACATTCAAATCTATTACAATGGGGTTGGTTAGGCTTCTGTCGTTTCATCCATGGGATGCCCTGTCCCTGGTGCCCAGCTATCACCCCACCAGAACAATCCTTCTACAAGCTCCTCCTCTTTCCACTCAATCGGTTCCCAATCAGGATCAAAAATGAGGTAGCCACCGCTAAAGAGTTCCAACCTGTGCCCACTCCCAGGGTCGCGAACATAAGTGTAAAATGCTTGGCTGATCCCGTGTTGACCAGGTCCGAGATCAGGCGTGATATCATGTTCACGCAATATCGTGAGGGCTCGAAGCACGTCTTGCCAGTTGTCTAAATAGTAGGCAACATGGTGAAAACGCGGGCCTGAATATTTCATTTCACGCATGACAGCGATATCATGCACCAAAGGCGTGACACTCATCCAACCACCGTGTATCATACCATTGTTAAGTTTTATATATTCACGCATCTTAAATCCCATGTTTTGCGAAAGCCAATTATGAGTTGGTTCAGGATCCGGAGAAATTGTTACATTCACATGATCGATTCGTCGTGGCGAAATCCCTCGTGCCCATGCTTTGGATGATTGGTTTTTAAGACGGGAACGCTTCTCCTCAGGCGATTTGGTTCTTTCCATTTCATAATAGATTTCGAAAGGATGCTCGCTCGTTGGTACTTTAAAGCGGATGGCCCGGCCTTGTCCTGCCTCTTCATCTTTCTCAATATCTTGAATTTGAATCCCTTGGTTGCGGTAATGTTCGGCAAAAACTTCGATATCCTCGGGACGTTTTGCCTTCCAAGCAATATGATCTACTTTCGCCTTATCACCGGGAATCAGAATCAATGTGTGATGTTCAAAATCCCCCCACGCCCGCAGATAAATTCGACCGTCTCTCCTCTCAACCTCTTCCAAACCGACAACATCGTGAAAAAACCAATACGACTTTTCAATGTCTGGAGTGACTAGCCCGACATGTCCCAGCTTTGCCACTTCAAGTTGTGTCATGATTTTCGCCTCCTGATTGTTTTATGAATTACCAATTTTGAATTGGTCATTACCAAATTGGATGACCAGAAAAATCAAACATCGTACGTCCATAAAAGCTCATCGCATCTTCATACAAAAAGAAATCCAGCATTCTTTCAGCGCCGCCAATAGCGATGAGAAGAAGTTCAACTAGAAACGATAAAAAATAGCATAGTTTTGGATCTTCATTTGGAGGCTCCCCGGCCGGCCTGCCGGCCGGAGAAAAGGCAGCCTCCCAAAAAGGTCCCTTCCAGGGAACGGTAACCGTGGACGCCTCCCCCGCCGAAGCCTGCTGCTTCCCCGCAGGCGAAGAGTCCGGGAAGGGGCTGGCCCCCCGGCGTCAAGACCCTCCCCTCCAGGTCGGTGGGAAGTCCTCCGAGTGTCTTGCGAGTCAGGATCCAGAGCCTTACGGCGATGAGGGGTCCATGGGCAGGATCCAGGAGGCGGTGGGGTTTGGCCACCCGAATGAGGCGATCGCCCCGCGAACGGCGGGCGTTATGGATGGCCATCACCTGGCTGTCCTTGGCGTAAGGATTTTGCATCTGGAGGTCCCGCAGCTCCACCTCCCGGCGGATTTTTTTCGGATCCAGGAGATCTTGCTCCGTGAGGCGGTTCATCTTTTGCACCAGCTCCTCCAGATCTCGGGCCTGGAGGAAGTCGGATCCCTTATCGAGGAACGCCTGCACTGGGGCTGCCAGGCCCTTTCCCAGCCTCCCCAGGACCTGGCGCCCTTCCTGATCCAAAAGGATCACCTTCTTGCCCCGGGCGCAGGCTTCAGTGGCCGCCACCAGCCCCGCCAGACCTCCTCCTACCACCATCACGTCGGCCTCCACGGTTCCACCTCCCT
>PEBX01000140.1 GCA_003050645.1 Candidatus Carbonibacillus altaicus | reverse complement strand
GGCGAAACAGGTGCGCTTCATCGATCTGGCGCACCCAATCCTGCGGAACGAAGGAACGTAACAGGTCAAGAAAGGCTTGCTTGCTGGAAAGCAGGAATTTGTAGCCTTTGTCATGCGGGTGGTGAAGAGACGGTTCCTCAGGTGGCATGGATGTACCTCCATCGGGGCTGTGATGTGCCGGCTTCGGAAAATGATCTGTCGGTGCCTTACGCGGTCTGCTAAGGAAGGCGGGACGGAAAGTAAGGTGGGGTGAAAAGTGTTGCTAAGATGCCTTATACATCGAACGATTCAGGATTTGTTTCATTATAGCATGAAAGGGCGACTTTGGTCATCTCCGGACCGGCTGCCCCCCGTTTGACATCTTTCCCATCAGCTCATATGTTCAATCCGCCCGGCCAAATCGTCATCTCCTGCTTTTTCTTTTTTCAGCGGCGACTGCCTAGCTTTGAGGAAGCAAAAACAATTTTGACCATTATTTTAGAGTTAAATAACAGATGACATATAAAATTTAAATAAAGTTATCGATGCAAAACAGTTTTTACTGCAACACCATCTTCGTTACAACACTGTTATCGTCGCAAAACAATCGTATGCACTTCGTCTAAAGCCAGTTTCCCGAGATCAATCGTATAAAAACCATCGAACAGGCTTTCAATGCGTTGCACCTGATCGCTTAACGTCTGACCTTGCACCGTTTCATTGGACAGGATATGCTCATCTCCCAGCACCTGACCGTTCACCAAGACCTTTTGCGGCCTCGCGCCAAACCAGTGAAGGATCCAGTGCTTGCTCATCTTTGGCATTTCATTCTGACTTGAGGCAACATGTTCTTCCACAAAAGTCGATTTTTCCATGCCAGATAAGCCGGACGAGAACGCGTCGGATGCGGGTCTACCCGTGTTCGATAAATGGTTAAGTGTTTGAAATACATCATCGTCCGGCGCAGCACGTCTGTCGCGCGATACAGAACGCGTGGGGTGAACGGTTTCGATCGTGAGTGTGACCGTCTCGCCTGACACACTTTGCTCGAATCGTATTAAACGATAATCGCCATGCTGATAGGCAAGACTTTCGCCATCGTCTTCATACAGGTACCCCCGACCGTTCCCTGGTACGGCGATGAGATGCACTTCCGTTCCGTTCAAACGACCCGTATGATCGGCAGGTCTCACCGTTGGAATGAGCGCACCGGCTTTCACAAATAACGGTATTTCATAGCGTTCTACTGGACGTTCTACCGAGTGTTCTACCGGGCGTTCGATCCACAGATTGGCCTCATTCGCTGGTTGTTCGTCAGATGATGCGAGAACGTAATCATTCCTGCCATCTTTACACCTCATATTCTCATGCACCCAGCCTTTTATGTCGTTCCCGTCGCTTCCGTGGGATGACCCATAACATGTACGGGCAAACAGATCAAACCACACGCCGGAAGGAAGACGCAGGCGAAGAGTCTTCTGTCCCTCTTCCGTGACCGGCGCAACGAGCAGGTGATCGCCGAACATGTACATATTCCCTTCTCTTAAAAAGGCCGGATCATCGGTCTCCAGAGTGAGCGGACGCACATACGGTAGGCCTTCTGCAAAAAGCTGATAAGCCATGGTATAAATGTAAGGCAAAAGACGATAGCGCAGGCGAATCGTAGCGCGTGCAAGCGCCTCGACTTCCTCTCCAAAAGCCCACGGTTCGCGCGGCGAACCAGCTCCGTGCGGACGCACCTGCGGGGTAAAGATGCCGAATTGCAGCCAGCGCAAATAAAGTTCGGGAGAAGGCTCATCCCCGATAAAGCCCCCGATATCGCTGTTCCACAGCGGAAAACCCGCGAGCGACATGGAGAGCATGAGCGCCGGTTGTTTTTTAAGATGGTCCCAGCTTGTGTGCACATCCCCCGACCATACCCCAACGCCGTAGCGTCCGGAACCGAACCAGGCACTGCGACTCATGATAAACAGTCGCATTTCCGGCCTTATATCCATATGCGCGGTGTAAATGGCTTCATGCATGCCAAGGGAAAGCGTGTTGTGGACATGAGGTGCAGGGCCAGCGTGATGGATCATATCGGTGGGGTGCACTTCCGGTTCGACGAGGTCCGTCCACCAACCGGCGATGCCGAGATCCATGAGCGGCAGATGAAGATCCGCCCACCATCTTTGGGCAAGCGGGGAAGTAAAATCGACGAGCCCGGCCTCTCCCGGCCAGAACGGAAACGTATACGTCCGTCCATCTCCTTTTTTTCCTAAAAGACCCATTTTGTCCGCAAAAGGGAAGTTACGGCTTTTGACCGTTACATACGGTTCCTCGATGACGATGAGATGAAAACCGAGCGAACGAAGCTGTTCGATCATACGCTTAGGTTCGGGAAACGCTCTCCGGTCGAACGTCAAATCGCCCATCTGGCGAAACCAGTATAGATCGAGAATAAGCACATCGGATGGAATTTCTTTTTCTCGAAGCTTATGGGCAATACGAAGAAGCTCCGTTTCGTTACGGTAGCCAAATTTTGACTGCATATAGCCAAGGGACCAGAGCGGTGGAAGCGGCTGGCGACCGAAGAGTGTATAGTACTTCGGCAAAAGCGCTTTTATCGTGGGTGCACCCCAGACATAAAGGTCAATCGTCCCATCCAGTGTCTCGTATGACCATCGATCGTCACGGGTCGCCGCGAGATCGAGATGCGCTGGATGAGGGTTATCGATTAAGACCGCTGCGCCGTGCGACGTATAGACCAATGGTAAAATGACCCGGGAAGGACCGGGCAGATGATCGTGCCAGACCGGTACCTTTTTACCGCGCCAGTCGAGCGTTGGATCCATCTCCTCAATATCTCCGTGTCCTAACCCGTAAAAGGCGGTTCCGATCGGGGCCGCAAAACTCATTCCACTTGCTGTGCGCTCCATATAAAAAGCATGCTCCGGCGCAGTCTCCAGCACTTTGCGCTCCGTTTCATCGAAAAGCGCAAGCGAAAACGGTGTGCGCCCAATCTCCAGACGGGAGCGTGCACTTTTTATGACGACGCGTTCATCATCGTACCAGATCGACTCGATCAACTTCACGATACGCGGCGCACCGGTAGAAAAGGCTCCGTCTTCATCCTCTGTCTCTGTGTGAAAAGACGCATCGTTTGTAGCCCGCTTTATATCTGTGCCCTGCGTTAAGGCAAAGTCAAAAGCATGTAGACCAGTCTCTTGCTCGCGATCGTGCGCCGCCTTTCGTTCTAAGATGGTATGGGTGGCGGGTCTTGGTGCTTCACTCCAAGGTGTAAGGCGTAAAAATATAAGCCGAAAAATGCCCGGATAAGGGACGCTGACTTCTATTTTTAAGCGATCCGGAGCGATCAAATAAACAGTATCCCCATGTATTTCAATCTCGGTAAGTCGAAACTGTGTATGCAAACCAATCAACCTCGATTCATCGGTTACGATAGGTTAGTGTAAAAAAACGCGCTATGCGCTCACCAAGTGATACACACGTGCTTCATATGGCGCAAAGGTCAAATCGGTTAATCTGTGTAAAGTGAGATCCGGTGCCACTTCACCGTTTATATACGGCCAGAACGCGGCAAGCGGCTCGATATTGTTTAAAATCAGTTCCGCCTGATGACCGTAAAATGTTGACGGTACCGTATAGTGTTGTACCGTCTCGGTCAGATTCAGTAAAACAAGTAGCGCATCACCATTAAGCTTCCGTTCATAGATATAGAGCGATGGGTGATCCAGATCATACACGGTATACGTACCGTAGACGATAACGGGCAAACGTTTGCGCAAACGGATTAAAGCACGGTAGTAATGAAAGATGGAATCAGGGTCACTGAGAGACGATTCCACATTGATCTCCGTATAATTCGAACCTACCTTGATCCACGGCTCACCTTGCGTAAAACCGGCATGTCTTTCATGAGACCATTGCATCGGGGTACGCGCGTTATCTCGGCTTTTCGCATAAATGGATGGCATGAGCGCCTCATGAGCGACACCCCGTTTGCGCCCTTCCGCGTAAAAATTAAGTGTTTCCACATCACGGTAGTCTTCGATGCGGGGAAAGGCAACATTGGTCATTCCGATTTCTTCCCCTTGATAGATAAAGGGCGTGCCTTGCATGAGATGGAGCATTGTGGCAAGCATTTTGGCCCCGCGACGCCGCAACGCCGAATCAGCGGATCGCGTCACATAACGGGATACAGAGCGCGGCTGGTCATGATTGTTGAGGTAAAGACTGTTCCATCCCCGATCCGCCAACCCTTCCTCCCAACGACTCATGATCGTCTTAAAACGAACCCAGTCGACCGGGCGTACATCCCATTTATTTTTGCCGCTATCCACATCCATATGTTCAAACTGGAAGACCATGTTGAGCGGCTTCCCATCCGCTACATAGTTTAAAGCAACATCCGGGGTCACAGCCGGTGTCTCACCTACTGTCATGACGTCATAGTGCGACAAAACTTCATCATACATCTCCCGGAGATACCAGTAACTTTTGGGATGGTTTGCGATAAAGGCAAAACCGTTTCCGTACGTCTCACCCGGGGGCACTGGAGCGTCTTCAAACACATCGGGTTTGCCGATGAGATTGATCACATCCATGCGAAACCCATCCACGCCTTTATCCAGCCAAAACCGCATCATCGCATAGACAGCGTCACGAACGTTTTTCTCTTCCCAGTTCAAATCCGGTTGTTTTTCCGTAAACAGGTGCAGGTAATATGCCCGTCTTTCCGGTACATACTTCCAGGCAGAACCGCCGAATGCGGCAAACCAATTGGTCGGCGGAGCGCCCTCTTTCCCCTCCCGCCATATATAAAAATCACGGTAGCGGGGATCGTTTTTCCGAGAAGCGATAAACCAAGGGTGTTCATCACTCGTATGATTGACGACAAGGTCGAGTAATAGTTTGAGGCCGCGCGCTTTCGCTTCTTTCAACAGCCGATCAAAGTCGGATAGCGTCCCGAATTCGGCCATGATGTCTTCATAATCGGAGATATCGTACCCGTTGTCGGCGTTAGGTGAACGAAAGATCGGTGAGAGCCAGAGAACATCGACGCCGAGCTCCTGCAAGTAATCGAGTTTGGCTGTAATGCCGTTCAGATCCCCGATCCCGTCACCGTTCGTATCGTAAAAACTGCGCGGATAAATCTGATACACAACTGCTTCCTTCCACCACGTACGCTTATCCACGATCGTCACCCCCACCTCATCATAGCATGGGTGTACGCGTTTGCCAACATCCTTTACGACGACAAAGTTTTTATTCAAATAAAATGACTCCCGCTACAAACAAGCCCTGTCTACGGGAGCCTTCAGTCGAACAGTGTCCGGACAGTATGACTTTTCTTACACAGAAAGCTTAGGTGAAAGCAAAAGATCGAAAAGTTGAACGC
>PEBX01000139.1 GCA_003050645.1 Candidatus Carbonibacillus altaicus | reverse complement strand
GATATTTCACCTCAGCTACCTCCTTTTACCATGAATGTATCTATTTGAATAATCTCATCAAAAAGGTCGAGGTTATCAGGTCGATGAAGAATGGCAAAGAAGCCGGCATCAGGGAGAGCCTTTCCAAGGTGGTTCAGTATTTTTCGTTCTAAAGCAACGTCTAAAGAAGAGGTTGCTTCATCAAGGATTAAGATCGCCGGTTTCTGTAAGACGCTGCGGCAGAGATTCAGAAGTTGCCTTTCGCCGGAACTCAAATGGTTACAGGATGCTTCAAGCCCGCCAAATTGATCCAACGAAACCCCGAGGTTGGCGAAAATATCGTAAAGATCATCGTCATTGGATCGATTAAATGGATCGAGGAACTGTCTAATCGTGATCGGAAGGGAAGGGAAGCAGCTTTCCAGGCTCATCAAACGCTTTCGCGTGTGCACACAGTCTATCTCCGGCACATGTCCAAAAAGGCAAACCGTTCCGCTATGTGGCGGGTTTTGCCCCGCAACGATCTTGGCCATTGTACTTTTTCCGATCCCGGATGGCCCAACCAAAACCATGGAACGTTTTGGGGTTAAATGGAACGATATATTTTGAAAAAGAAGCCTTCCTTCAACCCTATAGGAGAGGTTATCAACCCATAATCCATTTACGCCGTCACATCCTTTATCTCCCTCTGCCTCTTTCAGTAAATGCCTATAAGCATCTTCAGGATGGGGATCGTCTTTCATCTGCGCCTCTTTCAAAACAGGTAACGTCTCCCTATGGAGCAAGGCGGATAGGCGCTCAAATAAGACCAGCTGTGTGTCGGTTTGAAGAAGGCGGTTCATGAAGAGCGTAATGTAGGAGGAAGACTGATAAGCTAAATAGATGATAAGGCTTGGCGTGAAAAAGGATCCTCCGCCTGAGAAAACCGAAAGCCACAAGGTCATAAGGAAAAAAGAAATAGCCATTCCTTCTACCAGAAGATAAACCAAGGTATTGGAAAGCCTGCTCCAGTAGGACCCGTAGGTCTGCACATCGGATAGATATGAAAAACGGCGCCAAATGGCCTGGCGAAGCGGTGGAGATAAAAGGTAGCCCTTCGCCCCAAGAGCAGGTCCTATAAAGTTAAAAACAGGTCCCCTGACGCTTGCTGTAAGCCTCGATGCGGCGACAATCACTTGCTTCACCTGACGGTAGATTCCCCAAATCATAAGGGAAAAGGGAATGAGGAAGAGGACATAAAACGGGTAAGTGACCACAAAGAATACCGAATAAATAAAAATTTGAATAAAGGATGAGCCTATGGAAATTAATTGATTGGGCTGTTCCATCTCTAAATTGGTAAAGTCCTGGGTCATACGGCCTATTCTTTGATGCATTTCCTTTTTAGCCTCAGATCGACCCTTTAATATTTGCTCAATAAAAAGGCGGTGCAGGCGATCCACCGAGGATATGGGCGGATAAAAGGTAAATAGGTAACGAAAGAAAATAGCAACTAAACCGATCGCCGAAACAAAAAGCAGCCTAAGAAAAAAGGTCTCGGGAGAAACCGATCCCTCTTTCCAATGATCGATCAAGGTGGCAAATCCGATATTGGACAAGACCGCTCCAGTGATAAGGATAAGAAGAAAAAAGACTACCCATTTAGGAAAGAGCGCGAATACATTGGTCAGGAGATGAGTCCGTCGGATTTTTTTCCTTTCTCCAAAGTCATACGTATCCGCCAAGGGGAGCGCATCCTTCTGATGAAACGTGTAGCGTCTCCCCTTTTGTACAAGGAATGAAAATTCTTCGCCTTTGTCCTCTTTATCCTCTTTATCTTCGTTTTGATGTGCTCCACTGTTAACTGCTTGGAGAAGTTTCTCGACAAGATCATCGTCAAGCCATTCGACACACTTCTCCCAGTGATTCCCTTCCCGGATTTCCTGAGGTGCGAGAAGAACAGCCCCTTTTCGGTCAAGAACGAGTATCAGATCCGCATACCGTGCGAATTCAATTCGACTAGTGGTAAAAATGCGGGTGGGTTCGCCCTCGCGATTTCCCAGTACGCGCTTTGCTACGTTATGGGCCAGTTCAGGATTAAGAGATGCGAAGAGATCATCCATCAAGATAATGTCCGACTCGGCATAGAGAGCCTGAGCTAGAGCGAGGCGGTCGATCTGCCCCTCGGACAAATTTTTATCTTTGCTATGAACCACTTTGGCATCTCCTTCCGGTTCATGGGCAAGATCCTCCGCCAACCCGCTTCTAAAGAGAGATTGTTCATATCGGTTGATCCGGAGAGGGCGCTGGAATAAGACCACCGCTTCCGCCAGGGAAGCATCGAAGAGGGGCTGATTCCGTCCCACCAGAACAGGGATGCCAAAGGATTTTCCGCTGACCGGAAAATCTGCAATTTCGTTTTCGTGGCCGGCCAATTGCATGAGAAAACTGGTCTTCCCCACCCCCATTTTTCCTACAATAGCAAGCCGAGTTCCAGGGGTTAAACGGTAAGACTTATGAGCATCGCGGAAAGTAAGTTCTACTTCACCTGGTTTTCCTTCCGCTCCCTCTGTCCGAGATTGTGAGTCTTTTTGCACCAAGGGGAAGGATTGAAATAAAGATTCAATCTCCCGGGTAGGCATGACGGTGTTCCGTAACACGCGTAAATTGGCTAAATTATTGCTAATGCTGTCCAGTAACATACCTAAGAGAATGAGCAAGGGAAAGAGATCAGAAGCGCCAAGGCCAACATTCACCCAAAGGGCTGTACCCACAAGAAGAAGGGAACTAAAAGGAACCAAGCGGTCTTCCAGCGTTCGATTGACAACTTGCCAAAAGGCGCGAACCCGTAAAATGGAGACCTGTTTTTCCCTAACCCTACTTAGAGCAATGAGAAATTGCGGCTCTAGATATTGGCGTTTGATAGACTGCAATTCCTCAATGGCCAGTTTAAGTATGCCGACGCGTTCATGGTCTGCCGCTACGTATTTCCCATAGATACGTCCTATGATGACAATCATCCATTGCAAGATAAACGTGAAAAGAAAAACGCCACCTAATATAAAAAGACTCATAGGCCCAAACCAACTGAACATGAGTAGGATGAGGGCTATCTGCAAGATAGCAGTAACGACAAAGTCGACCAAATAGATCGATTGGGTCAGCTGAGGGGCATAGGTCGTTAAGTAGGTCAAAGGTTCTTTACTGTTCTTCCGAAGCTGGTCTAAATCTATTCGTTGCAAGCGGCGAAAGAGAAGCCTGGATACAAGCTGCTGGACTAAAAGCATCAATCGACTCTCGCGCCAACGGCGGAGGGTGTCGAAGAAAAGTTTGGACAGTAAAAGGGAGGTAACGATGAGACTCGCTTCGATCAGAGCATAGAAGTTTCCTTTCTGTTGATCAAGGTGTGAAAAAAGGTACTTCAAAACCAAAGGGAGAAAAAGAGCTATGAGAGATGCCGCCATCCCTACCAAGAAGAGAAAAAGGACCTCTGTCATTAAGACCCGATAAAGAGAAAGCCATAATCTTTTTCCGCTAAATTGGCTCTCCAGCCTATCCAAAGACCGCTCTAACTTAAGATCTGCATTCGGCTTAATACCGTTCATATCTTCATGCTCAATATTCTTTTGAACGATGGAAAAAGCCTTAAAAAGGTCTTTAAGAAAAGCGCCTCCAGTCGCAAAAACTTTAAACGTTTCAGTTAAAAAGTTTCTCGAGATTCTCATGAATCGCCTCCGAATGAGGATACTTGGCTAATAAAATTTCCAATTCTTGTTTTAACGAATGTTTGTCATCTATTTCGCCCCTATTTAATTTTAATTCTAAAATTAATAAATCCATTGTTTCTTGTTGATCTGCAGTTAGTTTATAAACATCTACTTTATCGATCCATTCTTTGGCTTCGTTATACAGCCCTGCTTCACAAAAATTATAAGCCGCACCCAGTGCGATATCCGATCGCAATGGTTCGCATTGCCATGCTCTCACATATGCATTTGCAGCTTTGGCATAATCTCCTTTTTTGTTCAAAAGATAACCGATTAATTCTGGTATTTCTGAAATAGTAGAAGAACATTTTTCAGCCTGGTGTGCCGCGAATAATGCATCTTCTATTTTATCAATTTCTAAATATAAGAAAGCTAAATCTGTCCAATACTCTGCAAATTTAGGATCCAACTCAATAGCAGCCTTCAGATATTTTTCTGCTTTATTATATTCACCCGACGCAGAATATACACGTCCTAAATTATTTAAAAGCACTGTATTGTGAAGACCATCCCGGAAAGTTGTAAGTTGGAGTTTAGCGATTGCAGCTTCAAGAATTTTAGATGCAGTTTCATAGTCACCTCTTCGATAATAAATTAACGCAATCCCATTACGATTGAATATTTGTTCATATATAACTTGTTCAGTTTCTTCATCCAAATTTATTAAGATATCCCAGGCTTCATTTAATAATTGTTCTGCAGTTAAATCACTTTTAAGTGCTAGTGGATGATGTCGAGCATATAACATGGCTAGACTGTAATGTGCTCTAGCACGATGGATTCCTTCTTCTTTTTGCCACATACGAAATAACATTTCGGCTTCCAATGTACGATCCTGAACACTAAAACAAGACCCATCACATCAGTCAAAATAGGGGGGATGTTGTTATGACTTTTTAGAACTATTTGTGATAACCAGACTGCAGTCCATGAATCACCATAATTTAATAATCTCGATAAAGTATTATGCAACCATTGCCAGTCATCTGATGATACAAGTCCTCTGCGAATTCGAGTTATATCATTATCTTCATCATTTATATGATAAAATTTACTGTAATTCAACACAAGATTTAAAGGAATGTATTGAGATATAACATCAAAAAAATCGAAATCCGAATTAGACATAGGTCACGATTGATTAATAATAACCTTAAATCCTTCTGGAAATCTTTCCTTTAAATGAAGAGCAACTAAACGAAGAAGAGCAACTAAACGAAAATCTCTTATACATCGATATTTTGTATAAAAACGGATTTGTCCCCTAATTGTTTGAAGGTCGCTTAGACTGGAATTATTAGGTGCATCTGTATGAAATATAGGCCTTAACGCCAACCTGAACTTACCTAGATCTTCATCTGACAAGACTTGTTTTAGGAAAGATCGGATTTCTGATAATGGTAGTGAACTATTTTCTATATATATTTCCTTCATTATTTTCAACAAATTTCATATTTTATTTTTGATAATTCTATTATATTATGAATAAAGATGGGATTCCCCTCTTTATTCAACCGTAGACTTGTAGTAATACATTACTGCCAAATTTACTTTTGGCTTCTTGAGAGACTTTTTAATAAGTTTCATAGCCAAAATACATCTTTTTTTTAATGAATGTAACTTTTAAGATTTATTTTCAATTTACATTGTAACTGAAATGCCCCCCGTTGTCAAGACACAAAATCGGAAAAAATAAGTTAAGTCCTCCTTAGCGATTAAGATGCGATTTGCTTAGCTTCATGGGTGTAAAACTGTATGGGTTTGGCGCCGCCGAGGGACT
>PEBX01000138.1 GCA_003050645.1 Candidatus Carbonibacillus altaicus | reverse complement strand
AACGCATTTTTAAGCGGTGGAGCGGCAGCCGTCGGTATTGCTGTGATCAATTCGATCGGTAATCTAGGCGGTTTTGTCGGCCCCTATATGATCGGTTACTTGAAAAAGTTTACTGGGACAAATAAGGCCGGGCTTTATTTTCTGGCTGGCTCGCTCCTCGTATCGTTTTTGCTCGTCGTCTGGAGCAAGTATCTTACCCATCAAACGCTGACTGCTCCGTCTGAACAGAACGAGCCGCTATAACATGATCGGCTAAATCGATTCGCTGTAAAATTCCCTCTTTTTTTGTTGACTTTGACGAAACTTTGAATCTATAATGATTTATATTAAATGCCTAACATCACTGTAGAAAAATCTGTAGAAAAAGCTTAAGGGGGAGTCGACCAAGATGATGAAAAGACAGGCAACGGAAAAGTTTGTGAACAATAATAAAACAAAGCGGCCTTTTGCGTTATGGGCAGGGATGATGTTTCTCGTGTTCGCTCTGGCGCTTACCGGCTGCGGTGGGGGCGGGACGAGCGCACCTGCGAACACGCCGGATCAATCTGCGGGTACGGACACCGGGACGACACAGGACGAGGGACAAACTGCAGGTCAGCCGATCGAAGCGAAGATCGGTGCTGTTTTTATTCTCTCCGGTTCTGCTGCAGCCTACGGTGAAGCACAGCGTAATGGGCTGGAACTCGCCAAAGAAGAGCTGAATGCAGCAAACGAAGGTAAGCTTCATCTGAGCATCGTGTACGAAGATACCGGTGGTAAAAAGGAAAGTGCAATCAATGCCGTGAATAAACTCATTAACGAGGATCAAGTTGTGTCTATCATTGGTCCCACATTATCCAGTGAAATGTTTGCTGTAGGCCCTGTTGCCAACGAAGCTGAGACACCGATTTTCGGCATTTCAAATACGGTTGAAGGGATCAACGATATCGGACCGTATGTCTTTCGAAATTCCCTGCCGGAATCGATTGCCGTCCCTACGGCGATGAAAGTAGCGTATGAAAAGTATCATTTTAAGACCGCTGCCCTCATCTATACGAACAATGATGATTTTTCCGTCTCGGGTTACGAGACGATGAAAAAGACGGCGAAAGATCTCGGACTGGACATTTTAACCGAACAAAGTTTTGCTTTAAATGACGTTGATTTTTCAGCGCAACTCACTAAGATTAAGGAAAAAAATCCAGATGTTCTACTCGTTTCGGCGCTTTATAAAGAAGGTTCGCTGGTCGTAAAAAGCGCTCGTGAGATGGGAATTGACGCGGTGATCATCGGCGGAAACGGTTTTAACAATCCCAAAGTTTTTGAGATTGCCGGCGATACTGCAGAAGGGCTGATTGTGGCGACGCCGTTCAGCCCCGAAAAGCAAGATCCTAAGGTGCAGGCCTTTGTTCAGGCTTATGAAGCGAAATACGGTAAAAAGCCTGATCAGTTTGCGGCGCAGGCATATGATGGTTTGTATATTATGGCCGAGTCGCTCCTCAAGGCCGGCGCGGCTGACCGGCAGAAATTACGCGATGCCCTTGCTTCTTTAAAAGATTTTGAGGGTGTTTCCGGTAAATTGTCTTTTGATGAAAACCGTAATCCCATCGGTGAAGCTGTGGTTGTGGTGGCAAAGGATGGAAAATATGTGCCTTTTGAGTGAGTCTTTTAAGTATAAATGTAAAATACGTCAAAATTATGTTTAAAAACATCGATGTCGGAAGGGGAAGCCCGGGGTAAACCCGGGTTTTACCTTGACATTTTTAAGGAAACAAAAGTTTCGTTTAAGATTCTTAAAAGGTTCGTTTAGGATGCGTAAAGATTGCTTAAGGTTCGCTAAATATGATTCAGACACGCACGGGGGAAGGGGACGAATCGCGGCTATGTTTTGGCAGCAGGTCATCAACGGCCTTACAGTAGGGAGCACGTATTCCTTGATCGCTGTCGGGTATACCTTAATCTTTGGGGTACTCGGTATGATCAACATGGCACACGGGCAAATCTTTATCTTTGGAGCGATCACTGCGCTATTGACGATGACGGAACTGGGCTGGCCGCTCTGGCTTGCTTTTATTATCTCTGTCGTCGTGTCATCGATCCTCGGATGGATTTTAGAGTTAACGGCGTTTAAGCCGCTCAGAAAAAAAGACGTTCCGCATCTTGCGCCGCTCATCAGCACCATCGGCTTTGCGACCGTGCTCGATGACTTGATGATCAAACTGTTCGGGGCAGATTCCCGCGCTTTTCCGACGGAACCGTTTGGTGGCAGGGTGACATTCGGTCCGGTGCAAATACGCGTCGTTGATTTTGTTATATTGGGTGTGGCTTTGTTGCTTATGATCGTTCTTCATCTCTGGATCGAGCGCACAAAACTCGGGAAAGCTATTCGCGCTACCTCGGAAAACATCGATACGGCAGAGATCTTGGGAATTCCGACCGATCGCGTGATCGTGTTCACAGTCGTTTTGGCTTCCGGGCTAGGAGGCATCGCCGGAATATTGCTCGGCCTAGCGTACGGGGCGCTTATGCCTTCAATGGGTCTTACGCTCGGCTTTAAAGGACTGGCCGTTCTCGTACTGGGTGGACTCGGCAATGTCCCCGGTGCGATGCTCGGTGGACTCATATTAGGCGTGGTGGAAGTCTTGTCTGTTGCCTACGGGCAGTCGACATATCGCGATGCGGTAGCCTTTTTAATGATTATGATTATATTTTTTATAAGGCCGCAAGGTTTGTTCGGTTCGCAGGAGAAAGCTTAAGCAGGATTTCGTAAAAAGAAGTTGAAGAAAAAGAAGTTAGTGAAGAAAATGACCGTAGAAAGCTAAAGAAGAATTAGATGTATGAGATGAACAAATGGACTGTAGATGAAAGTGAAAGCGAATGACTCTGCAATATTGGTAATCATGAATGAGGAAGGACGACTTCGATGGAATGGCTCAACCCGTATCAGGTGCAAATCGCGACGTTTATCTTGATCAATATTTTGCTCGCTTTAAGTGTGTATATGACGCTGGCGACAGGACAGCTCTCGTTGGGACAGGCCGGGTTTATGAGTATCGGGGCGTATACGGCGGCGCTTTTTGTGAAGAACCTGGGCTGGCCGCTTTTACCGGCACTGGTGATGGCGATGTTATCACCAGCGTTTGTTGCTCTCGTCATCGGCTGGCCGACGCTCAGACTTCGAGGGCTTTATCTGGCCATTGCGACGCTGGGCTTTGGTGAAGTGGTGCGCGTGGTTATTCTCAATCTCCCTTTTACAGGTGGAGCGCTCGGTTTAAAAGGGCTCCCTTCACTCGGAACGATGCTTATGGAGCCGCTCAAAGCTATGGGCATGACAAAGCCACCGTTTGGGCTGTCTGTCCCTTTATTTAAAGCATTGCTTACGTTCGTCTTTATTTTTATCTTGATTCTGATCGTACTTTGGCTCCTGGCACGGCTCATGAAAGCGCGGGTGGGACGTGCATTTTATGCGATCCGTTCGGATGAAGTCGCGGCCCAGGCGATGGGCATCCATCTTCAATCGTATAAGATGTTATCGTTTGTGATGGGTTCCATGTTGGCTGGATTAGGCGGGGGGCTCTTTGCTTTTGTTACGACGGCGATCGCCCCGGAAGATTTCAGTTATCATCGGGTGGTTGAAATGCTTTCTTTTGCCGTGATCGGCGGGAGTGAACTGATCTGGGGCCCGGTTTTGGGAGCGATTCTGCTCACTGCTTTACCCGAAGTTTTACGCATCCTTTCCGATTATAAAATGCTTTTTTACGGGCTCACGCTCCTTCTCGTTATGGCCTTAAGACCGCGCGGCCTGTTTACACTCGATACGGTGCGATTCTGGAGGCGTCGGAAAAAGACTGTTCCGAACGACGGAGTGTAAGGTGTAGCACGACGTTTTTGTAACCATAAGGCGTTAAGAATGGTTAAGTGATAAACGTAACCGCTGCTGGCCGTGTATGACTGAGCATCATAGGAAAAAAGTGAGGAGAAGGGGAAGGAAGGTTAAAACATGGATATTTTACGTGTGGAGCATGTGACGCGCAAATTCGGAGGGCTCATTGCCTTGGATGATGTTTCGTTTTCTATCGAAAAAGGAGAGATCGTGGGACTCATCGGTCCCAACGGTGCAGGGAAAACGACGTTATTTAATGCGATTACGGGGGTTTTCCCGCCGACGTCGGGGTCGATTGTATTTTCCGGCATGGCCATCGACCATCTCCCCGCGCACCGAATCACGGCTTTAGGTCTAGCCCGTACGTTTCAGAATATCCGTCTTTTTAAAGAGTTATCCGTTTTGGAAAATGTGATGATCGGTCGACACACTCGGACGAAGTCGGGGACTTTTCGCGGTATGTTCAAGACACCGTTTGAACGTCGGGAAGAGGAGGAAACACGCGCGCGTGCATATGATTTGCTGGCGCGCGTTGGTCTAAAAAAACGCGCCCAGGACACGGCCGGTTCGCTTCCGTACGGTGAACAACGACGTTTGGAGATTGCCCGGGCGCTGGCGACGGAACCGAAGCTGCTTTTGCTGGACGAACCAGCGGCAGGGATGAATGAATCGGAGACGCATTCTTTGCAGGATCTTCTCGTCTCGTTCAGGGAATGGGGACTTTCGATGCTCGTCGTAGAGCATGACATGGGCTTCGTGATGAGCTTGAGCGACCGCATCGTTTGTCTGAATTTTGGGGCTAAGATTGCCGAGGGAACACCGGAAGAAGTTCAGGCGCATCCGCTGGTGATCGAAGCGTATCTAGGACGGGAGGAAGAAGCGGTATGATAAACATAGAATCAAAAAGGACAAAGCAGGATTCGATCAAGACAGAATCGATGAAGACAGATTCGGTGATGCTGGAGATAAACGACGTTGTTTCGGCGTACGGACCGATTCGCGCGGTCAAAGGTGTGTCCCTCAAGATCGAAAAAGGGCGTATCGTCGCCTTGATCGGAGCGAATGGGGCGGGCAAGACGACGCTTATGAAGACGATCGCCGGTCTCATGCACCCTGTATCTGGGACGATCGTCCTAGAGGGGCGGCGAATCGACCAGATGCGCGCACATCGCATCGCACGGCTCGGTCTTTCCCTCGTGCCGGAAGGCCGAGCCATTTTGGGGCGGATGACGGTTCAGGAAAACCTGGAGATGGGGGCCTATCCCAGGCGCGATACGAAAGGTATTCAAGACGATCTCGCGTACGTGTATACACTGTTTCCGATTTTGCAAGAACGTAGGTCGCAGGTCGCTGGCACGCTATCCGGCGGTCAGCAGCAGATGCTCGCCATCGGTCGAGCGCTCATGGCTAGACCGCATATTATTCTATTCGACGAACCGTCCATGGGGCTTGCACCGCTCGTCGTGAGTGAGATCTTTCGGGTTATCGAAGCTATTAATCGCCGCGGGACGACGGTATTTATCGTGGAGCAAAATGTGAAGCAAGTCTTAAAGATTGCCCATTATGCGTATGTATTGGAAAACGGGAAAATCACACTTGACGGTCCGACCGAGCAGCTGGCGCAAGATGCACGGATCGTTCAGGCTTACCTCGGCGGTGGGAAAACGGGGTAAAA
>PEBX01000137.1 GCA_003050645.1 Candidatus Carbonibacillus altaicus | reverse complement strand
CTATGTGGAGAACTGGTGTAACACACTGCCACGTAAAATTCTAGGGTACCAAACCCCGAATGAGCAGTTTGCTGAGGAAATCGCAAAGATCGCTTAACCGGAAACTGGTGGTGGAAGGACACTAACGGCGGCTTGACATGGGGCCCCTTGCGGGCATGACTTCTTGCGATTGGGCGTTGTGGGCAAGGCAAATCGCATGGCTAATCAGCCTACCATGCCCGCCACCCCATATAAAGCCTACAAAGGGGTATCCTGTAACGATTACCATATAACGGAATCCATAGTTTTTTTGCATTTAATATTGCAATTTAAGGCCGAAAAAAATCAAAAACAGCCGCCTTGTACTGGAAGACAACCTTGGCCGCGATTACATCTTGGTCAATAACCAGCTTTACATGTACGGAAAACTGAACAAGGTGAAGAAAAGCCCGTTGAAGGTGGAAGCTAGAGAGAGGGTGGTGCCCGAAGAATTATTCAAGAGAGTTCAGAAGAAGCAGGAAGCTTTCTAAGAAAAAAAGCATGTGGGTAAAAAACTCATTGAATTATAGGCGAGACTACAATTCAATATTTATCTACGTTTATCCTAAAACATATTTTTCTTGTCATATACGCCATAGTACGATTTCACTAAGCGAATCGAAAAGCCCACATTATATAAATTTCTTTCCGGGGAGGACATCTTGATTTAAGTAAGGGGGTAAATGCTTGAAAAAGGTTGGATTTTTCGTTATAGGCATTGTAATAGTAATTGTTGCCGCGTTCTTATTTGTAATTGCAAATAAAACATATTACCCAGCTCTTCCGATTGATCATTTATCAGCAAAAGAAGTAATCAAGAAACTCGAAGAATCCGAAGATAAAGTAGTTGAAATTGTAATAGAAGATAATGCGATCTGGTATATCACAAGAACTGAAAATCAAGGTATTTTGAAAGCAGATGAAAACATTAAACAACTTGTTAGTTCAAATGGATGGGAATTTTAAAAAAAGATGGGGCTGGTCTGTTCTTTGAAAAAGATGGGGAGGAATTAATTATTACTACCCAAATGTGGACTGAGAAATATGTTTTAGTTAAGATACAAAGCAAATTCAAAGATCTTTAGGCTTATATGAAGCAATAGGGCGCGATTGGCTGGGAACCCGAAGGTGGAATCCGGCTGAGCTGTATAATAATCATACAACTGCAATTCGAATAAATAAGTACGTTCGTCCGTCGACCCGGCGCTTCCCGGACAGCTCGAAGTTCAGGTGATGCGGGTTTGAGGTGCCACGGAAGTAAATGTCCAAGTACTGTGGATCTTTCCCGGCCTTCCACTCGTCAGTGACCCATTTCAGTCCGTTCTCCTGATCGCGACGGGCCCAGGCCGAAGCGAATTCGTTTGCCGCCTTCAGGGCGAACAAATACTAGCGCGTGATAGGCGGCGGATTGTTGGCGGCAAGAACGGTTCCGTCGGACAGCTTCAGCTCTTCCAGAGGCACGAGCGAGGCGATGACGAACAACAGCTGATCCTTGCTATACGGCTTGGCCGTGCTGATCGAGAGGTAGGTCGAGCCGCGCTGGATGTACCAGTCGCCGCCAGACTCGCTGTCAGGTAGCCCGATCCATTCCGCCGTAAAGTCTGGAAAATATAGCTTTTCTCCGGGTACGAATGCGCTTAGATCCTTGGGCCGCAAATCGGTTCTCGATTGTCTGATGTCGAAATGGGGGTACGCCATTTTCAGGACTCCGTTCCCTTCGAACCCCACTTCCACAGAGTAGTCGGTAGCGATTCCTTTACGCGGCACGTACGGTTCAAAAATACGCATTTTGTCGGCATGTTCGCGGATGAGAATCGCCTCGTCCGGTGTATATGGGATGGTGACGAAACGATCCGAGTAGTATGCTTCACTCGAATATGAAGCAAATTGCTTAAATCCATCCTTTTTCAGCCAATACAGCTTGATTTCAGATTGGTTTGGCCCGAAAGCGCCCAACACCGCACCTTCTTCAGTAATGGAAACGGCTTCGGCTCGCAGCGCCTCGTTAAGCCGGCAGCGTTCGATCTACCCGTCTTTCCAGCGGTAGATCGACGTATGCGGGATCGTTCCTGCGCTGACGACGACCTCAGGCAGCCCGTCGTGATCGACGTCCGATTCCGAGGCGTTGCCCTCATCGACAGTGAGCAGCAGCTTAGGAATCCCATCCGTCAGGTCGATATAGAGCCTCTTCAAGGCTGTGGCACCGACAGCCCCTTGAACTTTGACGACTTCTTTCTGGAACAACATGAGATTGTTGACTGTTAGAGCGTCGTCTTGATCATACGCATATCCGGCCGCCGGTCCCAGGTCGTACACGATGCCATCTCTGATCAGGGCTGCGTGGAGATGGTCGGCATCGCCTTTTTTCGCATAGATGACGACCTTCGTTTCCCGGGAGCCGCTAATCGCATATAAGGTCGTTGTTTTCACAATGCGCTCCGTTTGATTCAACCCTTCTTTCAGCACTTGAAGGTTCCCGCTGACGGAAACCTTTTCCCAGGACAGCGGAATCCAATCGTCCTTGGCGGCACTGGCTTCTTGTGCAGCCGAGCGATTGGCGTCGGCTGTCTCCGATTCATTGGTTAACGCTCCTGTGTTCACTACTCCCGCGGCTTGTATTACCATGTGCTTCTCGTTCGCTTTCGCCTCGGCCCCGTTGTGTGGCTCCGGTGCGTTCTGGCACGCCGAGGCCAGCAGCAGGATGACAGTAGCGGTGTACATTAGCTTTCGCTTCATAGCATGATCACTCCAAATTTCGATGTTAAATATATAGACGACAATTCCGGCCCAAATGTTTCTTTTTTAAGGTGAACACGGTATGGGGGAAGAGTTGGAAGCAAAGGCCAAAAAGCCCTTGAGGATGACGAGAAATCCACAATCTATGCTCGGCGTAAAGTGATGATAGGGAGCGTGTTTGGTCACATCAAGGGCAATCGGTCTTCCGTCGGTTGTTTGCGGGGCATGGAAAGGGTTCACGTGGTGTTCGGAATTGTGGCTTTGGCCACAATTTACTGAAAGTAGAGGCATCCTCTTCGCTGCCTTCTCACAGAAACAAAGACAATAAAGTGTTGGACGGAACGTGTTGGTTTCCCGCCCAACTCTTTATTTTAGGGACTCCTTGGACAGCCCCAGGCTAAGAGTCTTTTATTGAGTAGATTAATTCTTAACTTCCAACGTAAACCTTGGACTAGATTGGATTATATAGTCTCTAAGGTTGAGGGTGTTTATTTTATCATAAGGGCTGCTTATACTATAGCTAATAATTTCATATAATCCAGGTTCTTCTGGAGCTATGAGAGTAACCTCTCCCACCACTGTTTTATTTTCTGGCACTTCTAGTAGCAAATAGGGCTTGTTATTGATATAGGTGGACTCAAATCCGATCGTTGCGATTAACAAAACCTGTCCAGCACCTTCTCCAGGATACGAAACATTATAGTTCAATTTAAACTCTTGTTTAGGCTTGACTGTTAATGATACAGGAGGCAACGGCATTATTCCTGTTTCTAATATTTGATAATCGTTGTCTTGATTGAGTGTATAATCATATTTCAGGTCAACCATACCCATTGGTTTATCAAACTTTTGTTGACGATCAAATGATTGTATGTCAGGCTCAAAGATAATATCCTGAATGGTCGATGCACCATACCATCTAATAACTTGACCCAATTCTTTTGCGTGTATATTATAACCAATACTAAAAGTGATCAACAGTTTATGGGTTCCGATCATGTTTAGATCAGCAGGAAGATATAATGGCAAATTAATTTCATACCCGTCATCCAAGTCAAATTTATATGATTGATCGTAGTCTCCTTTATTGCCGATTTTAAATTTGATCGGTTTGTAATCATAATATACATTCATGATGAAATTTCTATCTTTTCCGTTATTATTAAATTTAACGGATATAGGTTTTGACAGGTCGGTGATATATAATGTATTATTAGCCTTATAACTATCAAGAACTTCTTCCGTATTAAAGCTGTTCTCATTAAAAACATCAATTCCAACACTGCTTGTAAAGGATTCATACTTTGAATTATCCCACTTTTCGATTGTCGGACTATGATTGCTACAACCAGAAATTATTACTATTGCTAATAATACAATGACTATTCTTCTCATAACATCCTCATCCTTAAAAATAATGGGATCGTGAAACGCCGAATGGCGCTCGGCATTTCACGAAGAAATTGGCTTTTTTTCTTTAACATACGGTACATCTTACGTACAATGTTACAATTCGGTTTCAGTTACCGATGCCGTTTGTGTTCCTGATGTTGATGTATCCTTAATTTCGCCGTAAGCGGTCCAACTAACAGATGATTTTGTTGAACGGCTAAAAATTTTTCCAGTCGTAGTTGACTCAGAATGATAAGCAGAGTTTGTTGAAGGCGGAATATCACCTAGTTCGTCAGTTCCGGAAATTTTTGCATATAGATAATATGCTTCTCCTGCGAAGGTCTTCGTTGTTGCATAGGCAAATTCTTTTTTATTCCATGTAAGCACTACTTCTCCCCAAGAAGCTTCTGGACTTACCTCATTTGATATGAAATCAGAGCGAGCCGATACCTGACTCACCACATTGTCCGGCGTAGCTGCATTTGCAGTAATCGTGAAGGACAAAGCTAACACCAATGAAGCTGCAACAAAAAATCCACGTATCAACTTTGTAGTTTTCAATACCATACTTTCATTCTCCTCTCAAATTATAAATATTAATTTCCAGTTGGCGCAGATTTGGATTGCTCGCCTACGACAGGCTCATGTATAGTCTGCGATGGAGTATACTGGTTATCCGAATCAGAATTGAACGACGTAGGTCTCGAAATAGATTGTTCGCCTTCAACATACTTGTGTACAGTCTGATCTGGAGTATATTCTGGTTTTGAGTCCGTTGTAGGAGGTGTCAGAACCGCTGAGTGAGAACCACCCGCAAGCGCCGCTGTCGTAACCCCGGAAGCGATGAATGCAACCGCAACTAAGGCAATCAAGAGTTTACTTGAAATTCTCATTTTCTTGAAGTTCAACATAAAAGTCAATCTCCTTTCAATTTTCTTCTTCGCTTAATAACACAGCTCAAAACTTCTTTTCATCGAGCATTCTTTTCTTGCTATGAGCACATTCCGAACCCCTTCCCTCCCTCTTTTTACTTCATAGCTTTCAGAAAAGATGCTAAAGCAATATCATGTTGTCTAATCATGTTGTCTATTATTAAAGACGTTTGAAATCATGATATGTAACAGAAGAGAGCACCATTTTTTAATTAGGGACTGCTGAACGAATCATGATGTCGTTATTTGAACAGGTGGAGCTAGCCTGAAGAACAATCTTAAAAATGCGTACAAAAGAAGGCGCAGTCGCCTTTCCAGGTTCATCACCAAAAGTGTGAGCGCGATGACGGTTTCACTCGTTCTTTGAAGGCGTGTGCGAACCAGGCCAAGCCCATAAAAGCGCTTGCCCTCGCCAAACTTTCCTTCAATCGCATTGCGTTCTCTCGTATCCTGCTTTTCAA
>PEBX01000136.1 GCA_003050645.1 Candidatus Carbonibacillus altaicus | reverse complement strand
CTGGCGCTGGAACGGACGAAGATAAAAGACGCTTTACGTCTGACTGGTGGCAATAAAAAAAAGGCGGCCGAACTTCTGGGTATTTCCCGCGGCGCCCTGTATTACAAACTTAAACAGTTTGGATTATGAAGTTTATGGGTCAAAGCAAGGCGACTGACTTTTTCACTGATTCCGGTACAGATGGTAAAACGGCTCTTGTCCTGCACCCCGCACATATAGACCTTGCAGTCGATCGATCGATTGCACATACACACTGACGTCCATCGACTGGGAAAGGATGCTCCTGTCCAGTTCAGCGATCGTCTCCAGTAGCGCAAGAATTTGTGTTTTGGATCGATAATCGGCTGTAATCGTAAACGTCCATTCAATCGGAGTATCATTCACCAGTCTAACGAGCCCGATCACACCCGTATATTGAGAAAAAAATGTCTCCACGCCCTGGCTGAAGCTCGTAAACGTCGCCTCCATCCGCTTTTCATTGTCAGTTTTCGCCTTATTTCCCGGGAAAAGGATATACCGTTCGTTGAAATCCTCCCATTTTATACCATGCCCATCGCCGCTTGTGTCGACCCCTTTTACAAAAAATCGACCGGGGAGAAGCGTGCTGTTGGGTTCACTGACAAAACCGGCAAAGAGGACGGGCACATGCACACCGCGCTCCACAAGGCGTTGGTTGATTTTATCACCGGCAGAACGGGCAAGGGCAATGAGCTCTTCATCGGTTAGATTTTTTGTCTCCGTTTTTTTTCGTCCTTCTTCATCGAGGACCGGTGCGCCTTGTGCGTCTTTCAAGACGATCTGGGGATTGGGGCGAAAAGCGAGGGTGATGCCCACGCCGGCAAGCTCACCGGTATCGACCGCCAAAAAATCACGCTCCATTAAGTAGATGAGCGGCGGTTTGGTGTAATCGGGGTCGTTTAAACCAAGCGTGTTTTTGTTTGTATCATATGTGGCCAGCCAATCTCGGATGTCATCCTGAGAGAGAAGCTGTCCTTCCTGCATGGTAAAGCGATCGACCGGAAAGGTTTTTTGGGCGATTTCCATCATGCCCAGCTCCAGTCGTGTCGTATCGATGCGCGCCGGAAAAATCGACTTATCATAACTCGGTTTGCCGCTCCCTACCTGATAAGGCAGGGGTATCCGGTAATACATCTGCCCCAGGGCGATCTCCGGGATCATTTCTTTCTGCTTGGCCGGCTCTTCCGGTAGTTGCTGGGGCGGTTGACCCGTCTGCGGCAGGGTGCACGCCTGAAGGGAGAAGATCAAAAGAACGATCACCATCAGATGTATGATGGCGATAGAAAGCCGATGCTTCGCGTTCATGAGAGATAGTCGGCGTTTTGTGTTCATTGAGGTGCACCTCGATCGGACGATGCACGTGCGTCGAGTAGTTTAAAAAACGCTTCTTCGCCTTCCAGCACGGAGATCCCCAACTTGATCGCCTTTTCTTTTTTGGAACCGGCTTTATCCCCGGCGAGTACATAGGATGTCTTGCGCGAAACCGAGTCGGTTACTGTGCCGCCTTTTTCTTCGATGAGCGCGCGCATCGCTTCCCGTGTATAGTTCTCCAGTGTCCCGGTAAGGACAAACGTCAGGCCTTGAAGCGGTTTTTCAATCGTTTCACCATTTACCGCACTGTCCGCATTCTCCTTTTCCGGATGTGGCCAAACGCCATTTTTCCGGAATCTATCCAGTGTCTCCAGCACATGTGGCGTGCGGAAAAAAGTATAGATCGCATCCGCCATGATCTCGCCTATACCTTCCACTGTAATGAGTTCTTCCCGCGTCGCTCGCTGAACGGCCTCCAGCGTACCGAAGCGTTCGGCGAGAAGCCGCGCCGTCTCCCGTCCCACGCCGTGAATGCCGAGTGCATGTAAAAAACGGGATAAGGGCCTGGTTCGGGCGTTTTGAATGGCTTCATACAGATTTTTTGCTTTTTTTTCGGCAAAACGCGGGAGCGATAAAAAATCTTCGACGGTGAGCGCATAAAGGCTCGCAAGATCCGTAAGCTTCCCGTTATCCAGCAAAAGCTCCGCGGTCTTCTCGCTCAAACCTTCGATATCCATCGCTTCCCGGGAGGCAAAATGAACGAGTCTTCTCACCAACTGCGGTTTGCAAGAGAGCGTATTGGGACAATAGATGAGCCCCTTTTCGACCTCGACAGGCGAACCGCAGGCCGGACAGACGGAAGGAGGAACGATACGACACGCCTCATCCGGTGTGTCTTTTTCATCCTCGGCCAGCCCTAAAATCTGCGGAATGACGTCGTTGCTGCGTCTTAATTTGACGCGCCTCCCCAGCGCATAAAGGAGACCCTTCCGTTCGATGTCTTCGATGTTGTTAAGCGTCGCATGGCGCACCGTGACACCGCCGACGTAGACCGGCTCTAATACGGCCTGTGGGGTGAGCACGCCGGTACGCCCGACATTCCAGACGACGTCCAGAAGACGCGTGGTGACGATATGTGCCGGATATTTCCAGGCGATCGCCCAACGCGGATGGCGCGCCGTCGTCCCTAGACGCTCGCGCAGCCTTACATCGTCGACTTTGATCACCATACCGTCGATGTCGTAATCGAGCGTCTCGCGTTCATGTTTGTAGCGTTCGATTTCTTGAAGGAGTTCGGAAAGAGCGGTAAACATTTTGAGATAAGGATGGACTTTAAAACGCATCGATCGGATAAAGTCGATCATCTCGAGGTGCGTTGCAAACGTTTTCCGATCGGCAAAGTTCACATGATAAAAAAAGATATCGACACCGCGCCGCTTCACTTCTTCCGGATTTAAGTTGCGGAGCGCACCGGCCACACCGTTCCGCGTATTGGCAAGCGGCGGGCTGTACCGTTCGTTATAAGCGAGAAGGCGCGAGCGGGGCATAATCGCCTCCCCTTGAAACTCAAAACGCCCTTCTTTTTCCGGAATGGAAAGAGGGACAGAGGGGATCGTTTTAACCGTCTCCAGGATCATCTCTCCGACTTCCCCGTCTCCACGCGTCGCAGCCTTGGTAAGATACCCGTCTTCATACGTTAAAATGACGGTGAGTCCGTCAAACTTTTGTTCCAGGACGAGCCGCACCGGATCTATCCCTAACTCTTCGGCTGCCCGGCGGACACGCTCATACCAGTTCCGGAGCTCGCCATCGGTTGTCGCTTTATCGAGACTGTAAAGCGGTGCAAGATGCCGGTGGGGGGGAAAACGCCCGGCAATCGGTGCACCTACTTTTTGCGTCGGCGAATCGGGGAGCACAAGACCGGTTTCTTGTTCCAGACGCACCAGTTCGTCATAAAACGCATCGTATTCAGCATCGGTAACGAGCGCTTCGCCTAGCGTATAGTAGGCATAGTTATAATGGTTTAACGTATCAACCAGTGCCTGCATGCGTTTTTTAAGATCAAGCGCATCCTGACCGGTATCAACCATCCATTTCATCCTTTCATTTACAAGTATATCTGGTACAAGTATATCTGGCGAGGACACACACAAATCTGGCGTGATCGGGAGGGGATGGCGCGGCATCATACATTGAACGCTTTAAAGTTTTTCTAACGGCGCATACGCCTTACTAAGCTGTTTCACACCGTGAGGCGCAGCGAAGGCAATCATGAGGAGCGTGTCACCAGCGCTTTCTTTGATCTGAACGATGGTCCCTTCGCCCCATTTTTGATGGCGCACCCGATCCCCCACTGTCACATCCGCTTCTTTTAGCGCACCGTGATTCGAACGTAATGGCCCCATCTGTCGTTCCGCGCTCTTACGACCGGTATCCTGCCATCCTGCACGCTTACGATCGTCGTCCCGATGGCTAACACCACGCCGTTCGGTGCCCCAAATGCCGGTATCTTGCGGTTTGTCCTCGATAAGCTCGAGGGCTTCTTCAGGAAGTTCCCCTACAAAGCGCGAAGGCTGGGTAGGATTGGTACGGCCAAAGAGGGTACGGCTCGTCGCATAAGAAAGATACAGCCTATCCCGCGCTCGGGTAATGCCTACGTACATGAGCCGTCGCTCCTCTTCGATGTCGTCTTCTTCACCGGACGTGACGGCGCGATACGTCGGAAACAGTCCTTCTTCCAAACCGGGCATAAAGACGACCGGATACTCCAAACCCTTGGCACTGTGCAGCGTCATAAGCGTCACCGCATCGGCAGCAGTATCCAGCGCATCGAGATCGCTCACAAGCGCGATATCAGCAAGAAATGTAAAAAGGTCGGCACCCTCAGTTTCTTCCTCATACATTTTGGCTTGCGAGACGAACTGCTGCACGTTCTCCAACCGACCCGCGCCTTGATCATCGACCGCTTCTTCTTCCAGCATGCTGAGATACCCGCTTTCCGTCAACACTTTTTCAATGAACGCGCTTAAGGGCATGCCCTGACTGGCGACCGTCCTCAGTGCTTCCATCATCTCGGCAAACGAACGGAGTCGTGCGGCGATCGGATTTTTAAAACCGTAGCGCGGCGCATCTTTTAAGAGCGTCAGGAGAGATGCACGACTCTCCTTAGCGAGAAGGCTTAGACGCTCAACCGAGGCCTCGCCGATGCCGCGGCGCGGTGTATTGATGATGCGCGAGAGACTCACTGCATCATACGGATTGGCAAGCAGTCGCAAGTAGGCAAGGACGTCTTTTATTTCTTTGCGTTCGTAAAACTTAAGTCCCCCCACAACCCGGTACGGAATGCCGGATAAGGCGAGAGCGCGTTCGATAGGCTGCGACTGGGCATTCATGCGGTACAGGACGGCGATATCTTGATACCGCCGACCGGCTGACTTAAGTTTTTGGATTTCCTCGGCGATAAACCGCCCCTCATCGTTTTCATTGTACGCAATATAAAGGGCGATCTTTTCCCCATACGCATTCGAAGTCCAAAGCTGTTTCGGTTTGCGTACACGGTTTTTGGCAATGACGTGATTGGCGGAGTGTAAAATAAGGCGTGTGGAACGGTAGTTCTCTTCCAGTAAAATGGTCTGGACATGTTTAAAATCGCGCTCAAAAGCGAGAAGATTGCGCACGTCGGCACCGCGCCATTTGTAGATCGATTGATCGCCGTCACCAACTGCACAGACGTTTTGATAACGGCCCCCTAAAAGGCGTACCAGCTCGTACTGAACGCGATTCGTGTCTTGATATTCATCGATTAAAATATAACGGTGCCGCTCCTGATACTTTTCCAGGATGTCCGGCCGGGTGCGAAACAACACGAGTGTATACAAAAGCAAGTCATCAAAATCGAGCGCCTGCTGCGCTTTTAAGGCTTCATCATAGGCGAGGTACAGTTCCGCCAGCTTTTTTTGCTCAAAAGTGTGCGCCTGATCGTAAAAGGCGCGGGATGTCGTGCCTTCATTTTTAAGCTTGCTGATCTTTCCCTTGATCACACGTGGCGGAAATTTTTTTTCATCCAGATTGCGTGCGCGGATCACGTTTTTGAGCAAGCGCTCCGCATCATCCGCGTCGTATATCGTAAAATCGGCGTTTACGCCCACAGCTTCATGTTCCATACGCAAAAGGCGGGCTGCCCAAGCATGAAAGGTAAAGAGCCACACGCGCTTTGCCGCTTCTCCGACAAG
>PEBX01000135.1 GCA_003050645.1 Candidatus Carbonibacillus altaicus | reverse complement strand
CGCCGGTTCGTTTTGGGGCGCTGGATCGGCTTCGTTTTGGCCTTATGGTCCAAGCCGAGTGTCCTGTTGACCGGTTATTTTTTTCATGCTATCCTGACTGCAGATTTCACCAAGCCAGAAAAATTGGTGCATAAGGCGGGTTCGAGAAGGCGAACGAACCAAACGAAGGATCGGGCGGCACAAGAGAAAGGTCCGTTGCCGTCGCGGATCGCACATGTCCGCAGTTCAAACAAATGTGGACGGTCGCGGTACCGTTTGGGGAGGGCCGTTGGGGGTTGTGGGCTTATTCTTTTCGACGTATCGAGATCCGAACGGATACGCGAGCCGGCTGATCGAAGTGACGGAGCAGTCGGAAACTCGGCGTCAGCACCGTGCGGGAGTTAGTGGGGAAGATGAAAGGGTGGGGCGTCGGCGAGGGAAAATACCTCGTTTGAGGTATTCGCGGGGGCACCGGCAGGGAAAATACCTCATTTTAGGTATTTACATCACGCTGACCGATGGTAAAAAGAAAGCGGACAGAGGTACATAAATGCTTTTGATTAAGTTTAGGGAGTGTAGTCATGGCGATGCATTGTACGATAAGCTTTTGATGACGAAACACGTGGGATACCCGAAAGGAGGAAGTGTGGTGTCGCTGGTCGTACAGGATGTGGTGAAGTCGTTCGGTGCGGTGCGGGCTGTGGACGGATTGTCGTTCGAGGCGAGGCCCGGGAAGATTTTCGGGCTTCTCGGCGCCAACGGGGCGGGGAAGACGACGACGCTTCGGATGATTCTCGGGATCATCGATCCGGATCAAGGGGCGATGACCTGGCAGAACAGGCCCCTCACCCGGGATGTGCGGCGGCGGATCGGGTATCTGCCGGAAGAGCGAGGCTTGGACGATAATATGAAGGTCGAAGACGTGCTCGTCTATCTGGGGCAGCTGAAAGGTCTCTCCGGTCGTGCGGCGCGCTCTTCCGTCCGAGCGTGGCTGGAGCGCCTTGGGCTTAGCGCAGTGCGCCAGAAGAAAGTGAAAAGCTTATCGAAAGGCAACCAGCAGAAAGTCCAATTCATCGCTGCGGTGCTACACGATCCGGAGATCATCATCTTTGACGAGCCGTTCAGCGGCTTTGACCCGGTGAACGTAGAGCTCATTCGGGAGGAGATGATCCGGCTGAAGGCGGAAGGAAAGACAATCCTTCTCTCCAGTCACCGGATGGACCAGGTGGAAACGCTCGTCGACGAACTGATCCTGCTTCGGCGGGGGAAGGTCGTGCGCCGGGGGACGGTGCGGGAGCTCAAGGCTGCCGTGCCGGTCAAACGATATGTGCTAGAGTTGGACGTCGATGAAAACCAAGCGACGAACGGCACAGAAGGTGGCGGAAAAGTCGTATGGCGGTCCGACCTTTCTAAACGGCTGGATCGGCCGGGGGTGCGGTGGGTGGAAACAGAAGAGCGCTTGGTCTTCGAGGTGGAGACGGAAACGCTTGCCCAGAAGGTGCTTGCCTCAGCGCTCGACCTCGGACGCATACGCGCGTTTTACCGGGTAGAGCCGACGCTTCATGAGATTTTTGTTGCGGCGATGCGTGAGGAAGAAGGCATCGGAGTTGATCGAAGCGGCGCATGACAGGTGCGATCTAGTGCGATCTAAAGGAGGGGAACCGGGAGATGGATGGTTTTTGGACGGCGCTCAAGCTGGGTTTTTGGACGAAGGTCAAAAGCCCCGCATATTGGTTTTCGGTGATCGTGATTGTGCTGGTATTCATGCTGTTTTTCAACATGGAGTCGATCATCAAGCTGTTGTTCGGAGAAAATCGGCCGACGCGCATCGGGATCGGCGGCGATCCGGCGGTCGTCGCGGCGCTTTTGGAGGCGTCACGTTCTCCGTCGGTTCAAGAGACGCTGGCACAAAACCGCGTCGAGCTCTCGGAAAGCGATGCATTCGCGGGAACAAAGGCGGTGGAAGACGGTTCGCTGGAAGCGTATGTCGAGGTTCAATCCTCGCCGGACGGGCGGCTTTCAGGGACGGTGCTCACCCAAACGGGCAAGAACGTCTCCATCACGGAGAAGACGTCCCAAACCTTAAAGGCGTTGGGGCAGGTGTGGGCCATTCAGAAGCTTAAGCTGTCTCCGGCAGAGTTCGCTGCGCTCATGGATTCGCCGCAGCTTTCATATCGCGCGCTGGACGAAAAGAAAGACGGGGAAGCGGCAGCGCGGGCAGGCGCGGCGGTGGCCATGACGTATATGCTGATCTATCTGCTTTATTTTCTGATTCTAGGCGCCGCGTTGACGCTCGTCACGGAGCTCGCCAAGGAAAAGTCGAGCCGCTTCATTGAGCTGGTTTTGCCGAGTGTCTCGCCTACCGGCTACATGTGGGCCAAAATTTTGGCGTTGCTCGGTGCCTTCGTCGTGCAGTACGCGGCGGTCGGCTTGATCTTGTACGGAGTCTCGCGTCAGGAGACGATGAAACTCTTCGATGAAGTGATCGACCTCACGCAGTTGCCGCTGGAACTCGTCGTCTATGCCGCACTCATGTTTATCCTGGGTTACCTGTTCTACGCCGCCATCGCCGCCGCGGTCGGAGCGATGGTGACGCGGATCGAGGATGCGAGCACGGCGTTTATGCCGATGACGATGCTTTTCGTCATTGCGTTTATTCTGTCGATATCGGCGCTCAAGACGCCGGACGCTCCCTTCGTTCGCGTGCTGGCTTGGGTGCCGCCGTTTACACCGCTCCTCCTGTTCGTGCGTATCGCCCTCGGAAATGTCTCCGGATGGGAGATCGCCGGGGCGATCGGCCTGCTCGTCGTGACGACGACGGTGCTCATGTGGGTGGCAGCGCGCATTTTCCGGCAGACGATTTTGACGTATGAAGGGCTCGATTGGCGGCGATTGTGGGCGCTTTTCATGGGATCTCACAGTTAAGGAATAAGGCATGTCAATATCGAACATCCGAAAGACGATCGACGCGGCGTATGGGTCTTTCGGGCCGGCCAAACCGGCGCCCATGCCGCAGATTTGAGTTCACCAGCGCAGAGCCTCGAGGAATTCGTCGAGCTTGAAAGGCAGGACCGCGCGGATGAGTGAAGCCACGAAATACTATATCAAGGAAGTCGCGAAGAGTATCGGTGGAGCGAAAGTAGCGTCCTACCTTTGCGTGACCGTCGTCCTCTACTCTTTGTACAGCCTGCAACCCTATTTCTTTTCAAGACTACTGGGCGATTCGGCGATGAACCTGGGCTACCTCGCCGGGGTTGCTGCTTCTTTGCTGTCGATTCCGCTTGTGAACTACCCCAACAATTGGATGCTCCAAGCCGTGAGGATGCATTCGAAACGAGTGGTTTGGGCCGCAAATCAGACGAAAGATTATGCCTACTTTCTCAACAGGAGCGTAGGCGAGTACCAGAACCTGATGAATGAGATTTCGTTTGCGATGAGATCCCTGCAGTATGAAGGACTGCAATTTCTGTTGCAATCTCTGATCATTATCGTCGTCTACGCCGTCCTTTTGTTCCGGTACCACTGGCTTGTGAGTTTCCTTTACCTGCTCACGTACGGCTCCTATCTCTATCTGTCGATAAGGCTCTCGAGGCAAAACGAAACCGGGATTCGCCGCGTCCTGGACACGACCTCAGATTTGAACTCATTTATGATCGACTTCTTTAAAAACATTTCCATTATTCTCTCCGCGGGATCGATCTCCCTGGAGAACCGCAATTTCGATAAGCTGCTGAATAAGGAGCGGGAAGCCTACTTCAACCAGCAGAAGCAGATCGACCATTCCCATCTCATCACGCAGCTGTGGATGACGCTCGGCACGGTCGCCGTCGTGGCCGCGGGCTTCACCCTCAGGCCGGGCGGGTCGTTCGACGCTTCGCTGGTGCTGATTCTCATCTATTCGGCTTTTCACCTCGCCGGATTCGGCAAACGGTTCCTCGCCTTCTTGGAGCTCCTGGGAAGACTCGATGTCGCTCTCAGAAAAATCGGTTACGGCGCCCCGCCCCGGATCCGCCCGGTCCAAGTTATCTCGCTTTCCGATCCCGTGATCGTCGCCGTCGAGGACGTATCCTTTTCCTACAAGGAAGGCGAGCCCGTGCTCCGGCAGGTGTCTTTCGACATCCGTCATCGGGAGAAGCTGCTTATCGTGGGCAAGAACGGCAGCGGGAAGTCGACGTTGGTCAAGCTGATCGCCGGGCTCCTAAACCCGAACCAGGGGCGCGTGCTGTACAACCGCAAGTACTTACACAGCGCTGCCGACATCGGCTACTACTCCCAGCACATGGAGCTGTTCGACCGGAGCATTTACGAGAATATGATCTACCCGCGCGAGTCTTGCGACATCGGCGCGATCTGGAGGCTCGTCGACCTTCTCAAGCTGAACACACTCATCGAGGACGAGGAGGACCTGTTTCACAAACGCCCGGGAGATTTCGGCGCCAGGTTTTCGGGCGGGGAGAAGCAGAAGCTGCTCATCGCCCGATCGCTTCTGAACAAGAAACCGGTGATGATTTACGATGAGGTCAACTCGGCGCTTGACAGGGAAGCCGTGGAGATATTCGCAAACTTGATCGAGAACGAGCTCCAAAGCAGTACCGTGATCTTGGTGTCGCACCGGATCGAAGGGATTCGAGGCTTCGAAAGAGTCGTGGAAATCTCCGATGGGCGGCTCTCGTTAGTTAGCTAGTTTCCCTGAAAAAGTCGGTTATTTTAAGCAAAATAAAAATGAATTTTGCCGCCTTGTCAAGGCCGATTTAAAAATCCCCCCATTCTGGCCACTCGAAAAATCCCCCGGTCCGGGATTCAAAGGCACCCACCACGCGCTGACGAGTTGGAAGAATAGCGTCGCCTCCAGCGAGTCCAGGGCCAGGTCGCCCGGTTCGTCGATGATGAGCAGCCGGGGCGCGGTGTACACCCGTAGCCGTCTCTCCAGCCGGTTTTCGGCATGGGCCCGGCGCAAGTCAGGTTTGGCTTGAAGGGATCCAACTTGGACGGACGCGGCGGCCGGGGCTTGTAACGAGGCAGTTCCTGTGCGTAAATGTACTTGCGCACCGTCTTGCGGTCGTGACCGGTCCTCCGGGCGACCTCCCGGATGCTGCGCAGTTTCGCGTACAACTCCTCGATGTAAAACATTTCCCTCGCTTCTATCATGATGCAGACACCTCATCCTTGCCGGGGATTCGGTGTCTGTAATTCGGTGGGGCGGGGGAATTATCATCTGGCCTTCGTGGTGGATTTTACGACCGGCCGCTACAAGCGTGTGCCGGTGTGTCCGGCTAGGTGCCGGATATCGTCCCACCCGTATGCCCACTCTTCCAGCGTCTTGCCGCCGACTGTAATAGGTTGGCTTCGCAACAGGCGGCCTCCAAGGGCCTCGTAGAAGTGGCGGCAGCGGTTGATCATTCATTGATCATTCAGGCGACGCACAATGTTTTGCACGAGTACCTCCTTGATCTTGCTCCCTCTTTTGCGCGCTTTCTCCGGATCCCGGACGGCTCGGCGCCACCCGGGGAGCGCTTCTTTTTGAAGCGATCGCACGGGAATGAGGGGAACGACGTCCATCTTCAAAAGCCGATCGAGCGTTTCCGTA
>PEBX01000134.1 GCA_003050645.1 Candidatus Carbonibacillus altaicus | reverse complement strand
GCGGTGTATAGACATTGGAGATGGAATGCCAACGGCTGAGAAAGGACGGATCGATGTGGCGATAATTGAACGTGTTTCTGCATTAGAAGTGCTCGATTCGCGCGGCAATCCGACGGTTGAGGTAGACGTTTTTCTCGCCGGTGGGGCGCGTGGACGCTCCATCGTCCCTTCAGGGGCCTCAACCGGTGTACACGAGGCGGTTGAACTGCGCGATGGCGGTGCGCGCTACATGGGCAAAGGGACAGAGCGTGCCGTGCGTCATGTCGAAGACATCATCGCGCCGGAGATCGTGGGGATGGACGCGCGTGAGCAGGCGGCGATCGATGCGCGGCTCGTAGCCCTCGACGGTACGGAGAACAAAAGCCGCCTCGGGGCGAATGCCATCCTGGGGGTATCGCTCGCAATCGCCCATGCAGCCAGTGTCTACAGCGATATGCCGCTTTATGCGTATATCGGCGGCGCGCTGGCCAGAACGCTTCCCGTGCCGATGATGAATATTTTAAATGGCGGGGCGCACGCCGATAATCCGATCGATTTACAGGAGTTTATGATCGTTCCCGGTGGTGCGCCGAGTTTTAAAGAAGCGCTGCGGATGGGCACGGAAGTGTTTCATCAGCTCAAAAAAGTGCTGAAAGATAAAGGTTTGAGCACGGCCGTCGGCGATGAGGGCGGTTTTGCGCCTGAGCTCGCCTCCAGCGAGGAAGCACTGGACGTCATCGTGCAGGCCATCGAAACGGCTGGATATGTTCCCGGGCGTGACGTCAAAATAGCTCTCGATGCGGCCGCGAGTGAACTTTTTGACGGGTCGCATTATGTGTTTAAGGGCGAAGATGTGCGCCGGACACCGGAGGAGATGGTCGGATACTTAGAAAAACTGGCTGCGCAATATCCGATCGTTTCGATCGAAGATGGACTGGCAGAAGATGACTGGCGGGGCTGGCAGCTCTTAACCGAACGGTTGGGAAGCCGTTTGCAACTCGTAGGCGACGATCTTTTTGTCACCAATGTAAAACGGTTGCGGGAAGGTATCGAGAAAAAGGTCGCCAATGCCGTGCTCGTTAAAGTCAATCAGATCGGGACGCTCACCGAGACGCTCGATACGATGCATCTTGCCGAACGTCACGGTTACCGTTCGGTGATGTCGCATCGTTCGGGCGAGACGGAAGACGTGACGATCGCTGATCTGGCCGTTGCGACCGGCTGCGGGCAGATCAAGACCGGTGCCCCTTCCAGAACCGATCGGGTAGCCAAATACAACCAGCTTTTGCGCATTGAGGAAGCACTGGGAGATGTAGCCCGCTACCCCGGCTGGGAAGCGTTTGCCAGATAAGCTGTGTGCGCCGCCTTGCATGTTTCATGGTATCTTTCGTGCGCCTCAGTTGAAGCACATGCGCGTTATCGTTATTGCGCATCGCAGCTTGCCTTCCCCCGTCTTTTTATGTTAGACTGATCCTGTAGGTATAGATCTGAAAAGTTTAGGTGCGTGCATCTTGCGTGGCGCTTGTGATGCCTTGCGTATTGTATACGTCGTCTTACGTAACGCTTACGTCGGCTAGCTAGCGTAGGCACTTCTCGGTGTTCGTGCCACTCGGTTACTTATGGATGAACTGAATAAAGGGGAGCGCGAGATATGTCGATGTTTTTAACCATCCTTTTACTTATAAACGCCGTGGCACTCATTGTCGTCATCGTTTTACAGCAAGGAAAAAGCGCCGGACTTTCTGGTGCGATTGCCGGTGGCGCAGAGCAGCTTTTAGGTAAGCAAAAAGCCCGCGGCCTTGATGGACTGCTGCACAATATTACACGTATTTTAGCGGCGACATTTATGATTTTGACTGTGCTCGTAGCTTATTTTGTGCGCTAAAGCATGTACTTTACGAGAGTGTTGAACATGGGCCTTACGAAAATAGGTCGATTCATACATTCAGCATGAACAGCATGAAAAAACCGCCTGTACTGCATTCAGGCGGTTTTTAATCTAGAGGGAATACGTAAGCGCTAAAAAGGGAAGGGATAGAGGGAGAGGAAGAAAGGGAAGATGGGAAAAGAAACGATCGAGCGGCGTCGGGCTGAGCCGATTCGGCTCGCAGGAGGCAGTGCTGCACTGCTTTTGATTCACGGTTTTACCGGAACGACGGAAGAGTTCAGACCCATGGCCGACTATTTTCATGCCAAAGGGCTTAGTATTTATGCGCCGCTTTTGCCGGGACACGGCACTTCTCCGGAGGAGATGGCAAAGACACGCTGGACCGACTGGTGGCAGGCTGTGGTCGATGCGTATCAAACGCTACAACGGGAAGGGCATACACCGATTTATGTAAGCGGTTTGTCTATGGGTGGCGCACTCTCTCTGTATCTTGCAGCCAAAGTGCGGCCCGCAGCCGTTTTTTCGCTCGCAGCACCGATTCGTTTTCGCGACAAAAGGGCATATGTCGCGCGGTATTTCTATCGCCTGAGGCCGTATTTACCCCGCGATGGCCAAAAACCGGAGCACATCGAACGCTACCTGATCCCGTACGACCGCACACCAGTGCGTTCGGTGGCTGAACTGGTCGCCTTGCTCAGGCGTGTGCGCCGATCGCTTCCTGCAGTGACCGTACCGACTTTTATCGCGCAGGGTCGGCAAGATGAGACAATTATACCGGAAGATGCTACCCTTATTTATCATTCGATCGGCACGTTTGCCGAACAGAAGGTACTGAAATGGTATGATGCATCGTCGCATCTCATCATCCTCGATCATGATCAGGCGCAGTTATTTGAAGATATGTGGGCGTTTATGCAAAACTTATAAACACCTGTCAACCATTGTGACATTGAACGATAGAAACTTTCCCCATAGCGGTAAGCAGCCCTAAACCATAGAGGGATTCCCCTATAGCGGTAAGCACCTTTAACCCATAAAGGCATTCCCCTATAGCGGTAAGTACCCTAGAGGCATTTAACAGCTTGAAAGCCATGATCCGACGCCGGAGAAATATCCGGACGTATGTCAGACAACGCATGTATTACATTGAAGGAGGCGTGCCCTTTGGAACAGGAACTGTTAGACGTGCTCAAATCGACGATCTCCGGTCGACCGCTGACATTCAGTGAAATCCGGGAAGCACTTGCCATTCACCCGGAAAAGATGGAGACGGATCTTCTGGCGCTTCTCGAACGGCTTGAAGCCGAGGGGCGCATCGTCCGGACGCGCGCCGGCCGCTACGGTCTGCCGGAGATGATGAATCTCGTCCGGGGTACGATCGAAGGTCATGCCAAAGGGTACGCCTTTTTACTGCCGGATGACCCTGCACTTCCCGATCTGTACATCCATGCCAGTGATCTGGCTGGAGCCTGGCACGGCGATACGGTGCTCGCCCGGATCAACCGGCGGCGGGATGCGCATGGCCGCATGGAAGGGGAAGTCGTGCGTATTATCCAGCGTCATTACAAACGGCTGGTCGGTACCTTCCGCCAATACGGGCAAAGCGGTGTGGTAAGACCCGATGATCGCCGCATCGACGCCTTGATCTTTGTCGATGCGGAAAATGTGGCTGGCGCGCATGATGAAGATCAGGTCGTAGTAGAGATCATCGCTTACCCGGACGATGCGCGGGGGGCTTTCGGGCGCATTGTGGAGATTCTGGGGCGACTCGGCGACCCGGGTGTCGATATCCTATCGATCGTTCGCAAATATGAACTGCCGGAGCATTTCCCGGAGCGCGTTCTACAGGAAGCGGCGCGTCTTCCGGATGAAGTGACAACGGAGGTTCTCGTCGGAAGGCTCGATCTTACTCATCTTCGAACGGTGACGATCGATGGTGAAGACGCCAAGGACATTGACGATGCCGTCTCCATCGAACGCCTGGTGGATGGCGGTTATCGTCTCGGCGTACATATCGCCGATGTGAGTTATTACGTACGCCCGGGAAGCGCACTCGATCAAGAGGCGTATGCACGGGGAACGAGTGTCTACCTCGTCGACCGCGTCATACCGATGCTACCACCGAAGCTGTCGAACGGTATTTGCAGCTTGAATGAAGGGGTTTTGCGCCTTGCTTTAAGCTGTCTCATCACCTTTGATCGGGACGGAAGGCGCGTGGATTATGAATTAAAACCGAGTGTGATCCGTTCCAAGGCCCGTCTTACGTATACGGAAGTCAATGCTCTGTTGAAGTCGCTCCTTGATAAGATCGATTTGGGTGAGGATGATGCGCTGCAACGTGTGGACAAGCACTCGGAGCGCGGTGATTTCGAACAAAAAACATCCTTCGATGAGGAGGCAGCGGATAAAGAGGAGGACGCACGCTTGCAAGCCGAACGAACACCGGAGACAGAGGCGTCGGTAGAAGACGGCAGTCGTTCGACCTCCGAGGGCACATGGGACGATAAAGTGCCGGATATGGATCTCGGTAAAGTGCGCGCTTTTCAAGATGATCTCGTGGCGATGGCCGAGCTTTCCGAGCGTCTGCGGCGCCGCCGCATGGAGCGGGGGGCGATCGATTTTGAACTGCCCGAGGCGCGTATCATCCTCGATGAGACCGGTCGTCCCATAGAAGTGACGCTGAGAAGCCGCGACCGGGCGGAGATGCTCATCGAAGACTTTATGCTCTCGGCCAACGAGACCGTCGCCGAGCATATGGCGCATCTCGAACTGCCGTATATCTACCGTATTCACGAACGGCCGGATACTGAAAAATTACAGCAGTTTGCAGAGTTCGTCATGAACTTCGGTTATGTCGTGCACGGCTCGGTGGAGCGGCTCACGCCCCGGGCCCTGCAGCGCATCTTAGACGAGGCGCGGGGCGAACCGGAAGAATCAGTGATCTCTACCGTCCTTCTACGTTCCATGCAGCAAGCCCGCTACAGCGCCGAAAATCGTGGGCATTTCGGGCTTGCAGCGACGCATTACACGCATTTTACGGCACCCATTCGCCGCTATCCGGATCTCATAGCCCACCGCTTGCTCCGGGTTTATCTCTTTGAAGAGAAGTTGGATCCGGCGTTTTTACACGAGATGGCCACCGTCGTCCCGGATATCGCCGATCACAGTTCCAAACGCGAGCGCATCGCCATGGAAGCAGAGCGCGAGACCGATGCGCTGAAGATGACGGAGTACATGCAGGATCACATCGGTGAGACGTTCCCGGCAGTGATCAGCGGGGTGACGGCTTTTGGCCTGTTCGTTCGCCTGGAAAATACGATCGAAGGGCTCGTTCACGTGAGCTACATGGACGATGATTATTACCATTTTCATGACCGGGATTATATGCTGATCGGGGAGTATACGGGAAAAACGTACCGGTTGGGGGATGAAGTGCTCGTGCGCTGTCGCAGCACGAATATCGCTGAGCGCCGCATCGATTTTGAGCTCGTCGAACAGCAGAAGGCAGCAAGACGACCAAAGCCCAAAAAGGCGATCAAAGTTATTCGTCCGCAGTCGCCGGTGTCTCGCGAAAAAGCGCCCTCCGGAGCATACAAGGGAAAAGGAACGCCGGATCCTTCCGATAAATCTAAAAGCCAGGTGAAAAAAAAGAAGGAGACACAGAACAAAAAAGGCCAGAAGAACCAACGAAACAAGCGCAACAAAAAGAAT
>PEBX01000015.1 GCA_003050645.1 Candidatus Carbonibacillus altaicus | reverse complement strand
TTTAAGTGTTTCCGTAGACAGCGTCAGTATCAAAGCAACGACATCCGAAGGGATGGGGTTTGTCGGGCGCGGGGAAGGCGTTCAGGCTTATGCCGTCGTTCTCGTCGCCCGAAAACAGGTGTAAATACAAAAGCGTCATAAAAAGCCGTACGGCTTGAGTTAAGAACGACCCAAGCAAAAAACGCCCTAAGTAAACGGCAACTTGAGTAAAGGGGCATCGGAGTAAAAAACTCTATAGTACAGACAATCTAAGAAAAGGCGTAAAAAGGAGTGAAACGTATGACGGTCCGTGTGCGCTATGCCCCTTCTCCCACCGGACATCTTCATATTGGCGGGGCGCGAACGGCGCTTTTTAATTATTTATTTGCCAGAAAAAACGGTGGGGACTTCATCGTGCGCATTGAGGATACCGATCAAAAACGGCACGTTGCGGAGGCGGAAGCCTCACAGCTTAAGAATCTGGCCTGGCTGGGTATTCACTGGGATGAGTCTGTTGATCGCGGTGGTCCCTATGCGCCGTATCGCTCATCTGAACGCCTCGCGCTGTATCATCAATACGCACAGATGCTCGTCGATAAAGATCTCGCCTACCCGTGTTTTTGTACGGAAGCGATGCTCGAAGAAGAACGGGAGAGGATGCGGGGTGCGGGTCTTGCGCCAAAATATAGCGGTCGGTGTGCGCTTCTTTCTCCGGATGAAAGAGCCGCACGCATCGCGGCAGGTGAGCCGTATGCCTTACGCTTTCGCGTTCCCCCGGGGAAAACGTATGAAATCGACGACGAGATTCGCGGGCGCGTATCTTTTCGTTCGGATGATATGGGCGATTTTGTCATCATCAAGCAAGATGGTATGCCGACTTACAATTTTGCCGTAACGGTTGATGACCACCTTATGCAGATTAATCATGTCATACGCGGCGAAGAACATTTGTCCAATACACCGCGTCAGCTGGCCATCTACGAAGCTTTTGGCTGGGATCCGCCCGCGTTTGCTCATCTACCGCTTATTTTAAATGAAGACAAACAAAAAATGAGCAAACGCGATGAACGAACGATGCAATTTGTCGAACAGTATCGTGCGCTCGGTTATTTACCAGAAGCGCTGGTGAACTTTATTGCGCTACTCGGCTGGGCACCGCCGGGAGAAAAAGAACTGTTTCGTTTGGATGAGCTCATCGATCTGTTTGATCTATCTCGCGTTTCTAAAAGTCCGGCCGTGTTTGACAGACAAAAGCTTATGTGGATGAACCATCATTATCTGCAGAAAGTTGATCCGGCGTGGATTGCCGAAGTCGCCTATCCTTATGTGCGGGAACGCTATCCCGCGGTTCCGGAAAATCCATCCGATGCGCTTTGGTCGTGGTTTGTTCGTGTCGCCCGACTGTATCAAAAGGAACTTTCGTTTGCAGCAGAACTCGCTTTACGCGCCGATCTTTTTTTCAAGGTGCGGTTTGCACCGGAGACGCTCAGCGCGCATGAACCCCCATCCCTCAATGGGTGGGTGCAGGAAGGACTAGATGTAGAGACGAGTATGCGCGTCCTTCAAGCGGTAAAAGACGCACTTTCGTCCTTCGCGCACGTGGGACAGAAAGATATGGCGGATGTACCGCCGGAAGCCATCAAGGATATATTGAAAGCGCAACAAAAAGCAACAGGGATTAAAGGGAAAGCATTTTTCATGCCGATTCGTTTAGCGGTCACGGGTCTTGCACACGGTCCAGAGCTCGATCAAACGCTTTCTTTACTCGGCCTTTCCTTTGTGCGTGCGCGACTCACAGAGGCACTTGCGAAACTAACCCAGGCAGGATAAAATGAAGATAGGTTGAGGTATGTTGAGGTAGAATGGAAGGTTGCCGTCTCAGACGAGACGGTTTTTTTTACAAATGCTCATACTTTAAGGAGTGAGAGGAGGCAGATCGTGGTGTTTCGGATGATCCGGGAAGATATCGCCAATGTACGCAAACTTGACCCGGCTGCACGGGGAACCCTGGACGTTTTGCTGACGTATCCCGGTTTGCATGCCGTCTGGTGGTATCGCGTGAGCCATTTTTTATGGCATCATCGTATGCGTCTTATAGCCCGAATCCTCTCGCTTATCGTTCGTTTTTTTACTGGCATTGAGATTCATCCCGGTGCCAAAATCGGTCGGCGCCTGTTTATCGATCACGGTATGGGCGTGGTTATCGGCGAGACAGCGGAGGTTGGCGATGATTGTGTGATCTATCAGGGTGTCACGCTGGGCGGAACCGGTAAGGAAACCGGTAAACGCCATCCGACCCTCGGCAATCATGTACTCGTCTCCTCAGGGGCGAAGGTTCTCGGGAATATTACGATTGGTGACTGTGCCAAAATCGGCGCGGGGTCGGTCGTCTTAAAAGATGTCCCAGCGCGATCGACGGTCGTTGGCGTTCCGGGACGTGTCGTCATTCGCGATGGGGTGCGGGTGGAGGCGGATTTTAACCATACTGATTTGCCGGATCCCGTTCAAGATGACTGTAACGATCTGAGGCGGGAAATCGCTCGGCTGAAAATGGAGCTTTCTCAGCTATCGCGTGCCTTAAACCAGCTGGAGAAGCTTGCTTTAGACAAAGAAACAGAAGAGAAAAAAGAAGAAAAAACAAAGGAGACTGTTTTTTAATAATAAAAATTAAAGAAGTGCACGAAATAGGGAAGCACAATTCATGGGTGAAGCTAAAAAGGCGAGCGGAAGGGTGGATCGGTCGTTGGCGGATCTTTATCTCTACAATACAATGAGTAGGCGACAGGAAAAATTTGTGCCGCTTACACCGGGTAAAGTGCGGATGTATGTCTGCGGCCCGACGGTCTATAATACGATCCATATCGGCAACGGTCGGGCCGCTGTGTTTTTTGATACGGTGCGGCGTGTACTCATGGCCTTAGGATATGAGGTCATCTACGTTCACAACTATACCGATGTTGATGATAAAATTATTCGTGTCGCACAGGAAGTCGGCGAGACACCGCTTGCTGTAGCTGAAAGGTATATCCGCACGTATGAAGAAGACATGCGCGCTTTAAACGTTCTCCCACCCACCGTGTCACCGCGGGTAAGCGAACACATTAAAGAGATTATCGCCCTCATTCAAAAGTTGCTGGAAAAAGGCTTCGCCTATGAGGTAGGGGGGGACGTCTATTTTCGTGTGGAGAAGTTTCCACGCTACGGCGCTCTTTCCGGACAATCGGTGGAAGCACTTCGCGCTGGTGCGCGCATTGAAGTCGACGAAAAAAAAGAAAATCCGCTTGATTTTGCGCTTTGGAAGCGCGCGAAAGACGGGGAAATTCACTGGCGCGCCCCTTGGTCTCGGGGACGTCCGGGCTGGCATATCGAATGTTCGGCCATGTCGATGAAGTATCTGGGGGAAAGCTTTGATATTCATGGCGGGGGGATCGATCTTTGTTTTCCCCATCATGAAAATGAGATCGCACAATCTGAAGGCGCGACCGGGGTGCAGTTTGTAAGGTACTGGATGCATAACGGACATGTACAAATAGCAAAGGAAAAAATGTCGAAATCCCTGGGAAATATCGTCCAGGTACGCGACATCCTGTCCCGATACGGGGGGATGCCGCTTCGCTTCTGGTATTTAAATACGCATTACCGCCAGCCGCTGGAATATCACGAAGAGGCGCTGGTGCAGGCTGAGCAAGCCGTGCGTCGTCTACAAACGTTTTTCGATAATGTTCAGCATGCACGCATGCATGCCCCACTGGGTGCTTTATCGACCGAGCTTAAAGCTTCTGTCGAGGCAGTCTCTCTATCGTACTGGAATGCACTTTTAGACGATATTCGCACGCCGGATGCCATTACCGCGCTTTTCGAGCTCGTTCGTCTCGGTCATCAGCATCTTACAACAGGAACCGGTGGGTCGCGTGAAGATGCGGATTATCTTTTTAAGACATTCAGCCAGTGGACGGTTACCCTTGGCTTTCAGTTTGCAGGCGATGTATCGTATCCACCGGAGGTATCATCGCTTCTACAGGAACGAGAAGAAGCGCGCAAAACGCGAGATTTTGCCCGTGCCGATGCGCTTCGGGCGAAGATCGAAGCACTCGGTTTTCGGGTCGAAGATACACCTTCCGGACAGCGGGTACGCATGAAAGATGCTTGATCGAAGAGGCGTTCTGTATTCAACATCTTCCATATCGCTTGCGCGGTACGCATGAAACATACTGAAACTTGATCAAACAGACGGGAAAAACACGTTTTTGTATTGACTGTTGCACAGGGTCCTATGAGAACATTCGGGTTAAATGTAAAAAGAAGGTGAACCTTATTGAACGACGCGCTCATGATCTATGGTCGGCGACCGGTCTTAGAGGCACTACGCGCTCGTCTGCGTCTCAGAAGGATTTTTTTGCAGCAAGGGGCGCATGGTGAAGAAATCGCGCGCATTGAAGAAGAAGTCCGCCGACGAAATATCCTCTTGGAACGGGTCGATAAAAAAACGCTTGTTGCGCTTGCCGGGGATGAACTTCATCAAGGTGTGGTGGCCGAGGCACCGCCGTATGTTTATGCGGATTCGGATCAGCTGCTGGCCGAATCAGCCCAGAAAGAGGTGGTAACGGTCGTTTTATTGGATGAGCTCACCGATCCACACAATATCGGAGCGATCGTCCGTACGGCCGCGGCGCTGGACGTCTTTGCTGTTTTTTTGCCGAAACACAGGAGCGCCGGAATTACACCGGCTGTCATTAAAGCGTCAAGTGGGGCCGTGTTTCATGTGCCGATTGCGCAGGTTACGAATCTTGTGACGCTTACAGAGCGTTTAAAAGCAGCTGGGTTTTGGGTATACGGAGCGGCCGGCGAAGGAGAGCAAGATTTTCGCGCGGCCCATTACATGACGCGTACGGCGCTCGTCATCGGCAGTGAGGGGAAAGGCATTCGTAGAGGCCTCAGGAAACATCTCGATGCACTTTTGGCCATACCGATGACCGGCGGTGTCGGTTCGCTCAACGCTTCTGTCGCTGCGGCGCTCTTTATCTTTGAAGCGTATCGCGCGCGACATCCGATGGTGCATTAGGACGGCGGCGATGGGCGTTCTTTATGTCGATGGTTACAATATGATCGGGGCTTGGCCACCGCTTCAGACGTTTTTTGCAGCCGGAGAAATTACGCTTGCCCGGGAAGAGCTCATCCAGCTGTTAAGCGAATTTGGGAAAATGCGCGATCTGGAGATTGTGATCGTGTTTGATGCAGGCGGGGCCCCGGGGAGAGAACACCATGTACAAGTCTCCGGCCTGACCGTTGTTTATACGGCTGAGGGAGAAACGGCTGATACCTGGATTGAGCGGGCGGTGAGCGCGCGCCTCCGGGAAAAGGCCGTTCGCCGGGTAAAGCAGGCAAAGTCAGATCGGGTAGCGGAAGATACAAGGATATATGTCGCGACGTCTGACCGCGATGAGCAAACGTTTGTTTTGGGGCGCGGCGCGCTTCGTATCAGCGCGCGTGAGCTCTGGGAGGAAGTATCCGGTATGCGTAAAGAGGCACGTCAGACGATGGAACGATGGAGAAGTCCCGGGGCAAGGGTACCCCTTGAATCGCATTTACCGGCCCATATTAGGGAATATTTTCAAAAATATCGCCGGAAATAAGCTGCTAACGTTGACGATTCGCTGGACAGGGCTTATAATAAGCACTAAAAGGGACAGGCATCAACGTGCGTGAGGTGTGGCATGCCCAAGACAGCGTATGATCATGTGACAGACGAAGAGATGTTGGAACGTATCCAATCGGGTGATCAGACAGCGCTTGAAGCTTTGATTGAGCGTTATCGTGCGTTTGTCCGGACCAAGGCACGGCCATACTTTTTAATCGGTGCGGATCGTGAAGATATCATCCAGGAAGGGATGATCGGTCTTTACAAAGCCATTCGCGATTACCGGGGGGAGCGGCTGAGTTCTTTCCGGGCTTTTGCAGAAGTATGCATTACGCGCCAGATGATCACGGCGGTCAAGACAGCGACGAGGCAGAAACACATCCCGCTGAATTCCTACATATCGCTGGACAAGCCGCTTTATGAAGAAGAGTCAGAACGGACGCTTTTAGATATTTTAAGCGATCCGACGCTCATCGATCCGGAGACGGCGTTTATTTTTCGGGAAGACTTTGACGCTTTTGAAGCGAAGATTGAGCTTGTCTTGAGCGATCTCGAACGGCGGGTCTTGAGATTATATTTAGATGGCCGGACGTACCAGGAAATGGCGGTTGACTTAAAACGTCAGGTGAAGTCTATCGATAATGCTTTGCAACGGGTCAAACGCAAACTTGAGCGACTGTTAGAAAGCCGGGAACTTGAGGCGCTCAAATCTTGACAAAATAAGGTTGGTTGACAAGGTTGGTTGACACGCAGTGTGCTTTTATGATAGAGTTTTTGGGGTGTAGTGGCCCCATATTTTTTTGCATGCGTAAAAAAGATTTTACACGGATGGGGTTATTTTTATACAGGGGGTGGCCGATATGCGTGTAAACATCATCCTTGCCTGCACCGAGTGCAAGCAAAGAAACTATGCGACGAGTAAAAATAAGAAAAAACATCCGGACCGCATGGAGTTTAGGAAGTATTGCAGGTATTGTAATACTCATACCCTCCATCGCGAAACACGCTAAAAGGAGGGTGCGGCATGTCATTTTTGGCCCGCATCGGCGCTGGATTCAAGCGTACGGGTGCGTATTTTCGGGAAAGCTGGCTAGAACTAAAAAAAGTTAAGTGGCCTACGCGTCGCGAGCTTACGAGTTATACGCTTGTCGTTTTAGGGACAGTCGCGGCGATGACACTGTTTTTTTATGTTCTAGACATTATTTTTAACTTTATCATCTCGCTGATTATGCGCTAGACGGCCCGGATAAGGTGAGGAGGGCGAGAGGGTGGCAGAAGAAGCGCGCTGGTACGTGGTACACACCTACTCTGGATATGAAAAAAAGGTTGAAGCCAATTTAAAAAAACGTGTGGAATCGATGGGGATGGCGGATAAGATTTTTCGCATCATCGTCCCGATGGAGGAAATACGGGAAATCAAAAACGGTAAGACCAGAACGGTGCAAAAAAAAGTTTTCCCGGGGTACGTGTTGGTCGAAATGATCATGACCGATGATTCCTGGTATGTAGTGCGCAATACGCCGGGTGTCACCGGTTTTGTAGGTTCTACCGGCGCTGGCTCCAAACCGACGCCCCTTTTACCTGAAGAAGCAGACCGTATCTTGCGCACGATGGGACTTAAAGATGCCGGTGTCGACATCCGCATAAGCGTTGGAAGCGCTGTACGAGTTCTGGATGGCCCATTCAGTAACATGCACGGTAAAGTGGAAGCGGTCGATAAAGAACGTGGCAAAGTGGTGGTGACGATCGATCTATTCGGTCGGGAAACACCGGTCGAGCTCGAGGCGTATCAGGTCAAAGAGGTTTAAGCGTTCTTTTCCCTTGCCTTTTCTGGTGACGCGTGCTATACTATTATCGTTTTGCACGTAGAGAAGGGGGTGAAAAGATGGCGAAAAAGATTATTAAAGTCGTTAAGTTGCAAATTCCAGCCGGAAAAGCGTCGCCTGCGCCACCGGTCGGTCCTGCGCTCGGTCAAGCCGGGGTCAATATCATGGCCTTTGTTAAAGAGTTTAACGCGCGTACGGCCGAACAGACGGGGATGATCATTCCAGTTGAGATTTCAGTCTTTGAAGATCGCTCATTCACCTTTGTGACCAAAACACCGCCTGCTTCGGATCTCTTAAAAAAGGCTGCCAAAATCGAATCCGGTTCCGGCGAGCCGAACAAGAAGAAAGTTGCGACCATCAAGCGGGATAAAGTGCGTGAGATCGCCGAGATCAAAAAGCCGGATTTAAATGCGGCGGATCTGGAAGCGGCGATGCGGATGATCGAAGGAACGGCCCGTTCCATGGGTATCGTCATCGAAGACTAACGCAGTGGCCGGGAAAGACCCGGCGATCGGAAGTCGGATGTGTGGGAGGATGCCTTAGGTGTCCGCTATCATAACCACAAGGAGGAACGAACTATGCCAAAGCACGGCAAACGGTATTTAGAAGCGCTGAAAAAAGTCGATCGCACCAAAGCATACACGCCGGAAGATGCGCTTGCACTTGTAAAGGAAACATCGACAACCCGATTTGACGCTACCGTAGAAGTCGCGGTTCGCCTGGGCGTCGATGTGCGAAAAGCCGATCAGCAAGTTCGCGGTGCGGTCGTTCTGCCGCGGGGTACGGGTAAAACGGTGCGTGTCGTCGTTTTTGCTAAGGGTGATAAAGCAAAAGAAGCAGAAGCGGCTGGCGCCGATGTCGTCGGGGATGACGATCTGGTACAAAAAATCCAGGGCGGATGGATGGACTTTGATGTCGCTGTCGCTACGCCTGATATGATGGCCTCCGTCGGTAAGTTAGGGAAGGTGCTGGGTCCGCGCGGACTGATGCCGAACCCCAAAACCGGTACGGTCACGATGGATGTCGCCCGTGCGATTCAGGAGATTAAAGCGGGTAAAGTCGAATATCGCACCGATAAGCAAGGGAATGTCCATGTACCCCTTGGTAAAGTGTCGTTTACGGAAGAAGCACTTAAGGAAAATTTCCAGGCCGTTATTGAAGCCTTAAAGCGAGCCAAACCGGCCGCAGCCAAAGGGGTTTATTTGAAAAACGTTACGATCACATCGACCATGGGCCCAGGGATTAAAGTGGATACCAGCGTGCTTTAAAACGCCTCTCAGCTCCGATTGGGATGCGCGAGGTACGTGGGCGCGAGTTTATTGAAAAGCCAACAGAAGATCTTTCTCAGCCGTAGACAGAAGGTGCCGCGGTCGCTCCTGCGAATCACGGCTTAAACGTCCTTCCGAGGCCACGACGCTGTTCAATCGACCGGCGTGCGCGTGCCTCCCGGGGAAAGGCGGGTGGCTTTTTTATATCCGTTTGATGCTTGCATGAAGGGGGTGTTTGTGTGAATCAGGCCAATCGTGAAAAAAAGATACGTTCCGTGGAAGAAATTCGCGAGCGCTTAAAGACGAGTGCCAGTACAGTCGTGACCGATTATCGTGGGCTTACAGTTGCGGAGATGAATGAACTTCGCCGTCAGTTGCGCGAAGCGGGCGTTGACTTTAAAGTGTATAAAAACACGCTGGCCAGACGTGCTGTCGAAGCGGAAGATGCCGTGGCTCTTTCGGCTTACCTCGTAGGTCCGACCGCGCTGGCTTTTTCCCGGCAAGATGCCGTGGCCGCTTCCAAGGTTTTACGTCAATTTGCTGAAGCGCATCCGAATCTGGAAATCAAGGCGGGCTGGCTCGACGGTAAGCTGATCGATGCCGAAGGCGTCAAAAAACTAGCCGATATGCCGTCGCGCGAGGTGCTTTTGGGCATGCTTCTCGGTGTCATGCAGGCGCCGCTTAGAAATATGGTCACGGCGCTATCCGAAGTGGGTGGTGCAAGACGTTTGGCGACCGTCCTTCAAGCTGTGGCCGAACAAAAGGAAAAAGGTCAAGCGTCTTAAGAAATAGTCTTAAGAAATAGCATGGGTCAACGTAAGACGATCGAAATCGTTCGATCCTGTGAGATGTTTACCCTGTGAGATGTTTACGATAACGTAATCGATGATAAGGAGGATCCTGAGAATGGATAAAACACAATTTATTGAAGCGATCAAGTCGATGAGCGTACTCGAACTCAATGAACTCGTTAAAGCCATTGAAGAAGAATTTGGTGTCAGTGCTGCCGCGCCGATGGCCGTTATGGCAGCAGGTGCAGTCCCGGCGGCAAGTGCTGCCCCGGCTGCTGAAGAAAAAACATCTTTTGATGTTATTTTGAAAAGTGCCGGTGCTTCCAAGATCAACGTTATCAAAGTTGTGCGTGAGCTGACCGGTCTTGGTCTCAAAGAAGCAAAAGATCTCGTCGATGGCGCTCCGAAGCCGATTAAAGAAAGCGTCGGCAAAGATGAAGCTGAAGCGATGAAGAAAAAACTGGAAGAAGCCGGTGCCGAAGTCGAATTGAAGTAAGGTAGCACGAAGCCTGTAGATCATCAAGAGGGGAGGCGACTCCCCTCTTTTTCACATCTTGTTCAGGACATGTTGATGGATCTTCCAGTATGCATTTTTGATGATGTTCTGGCCGCTTTTGAGGTGAGGGCGATGCGCCATTATTTTATGGAAGGTCCCGAGAGTCGGTCTGCACCACAAACGATTGAAGTTCATCTTAAGGGGCGCACATTTCACTTTTTAACCGATCACGATGTTTTTTCTAAAGACGGCCTCGATCGCGGAAGTCGTTTCTTGCTGGAGACGTTTATGGAGCACTGGGGCGATCAGGGGGGTCTTTCCGGGGAACCGTTTCGCATCCTGGATATGGGGTGTGGCTGGGGCGCGATCGGGATCATTCTGGCGACGATCTATCCACGTGCGCGAGTCGTGCTCGTCGATATCAATCCGCGCGCCGTTCGTTTAACGGAGGAAAATATCCGCCGGCATGCGCTTTTAAATGCAGTAGCGCGCTTAAGCGATGGTGCAGAGAACATACAGGGTGAGCGATTTGACGCTGTCTTACTTAATCCCCCTATCCACGCCGGGAAAGAGACGGTTTTTCGGCTATACCGAGATGCTTATACCGTGCTCGATGCATCCGGATCCCTCTGGGTGGTCATTCAGAAAAAACACGGTGCCCCTTCTACTTTAAAATATTTACAGACGCTCTTTGACCACGTACAGACCGTAGAGCGCAACGCGGGATATCAAATATTGCATGCTGTAAAAAATGCAAAATGATTGACTTCTCATTTGTCAAGTGTTATAGTTTGAAATTGCCAAAGCAAATTTTAAAGTATGTTTGGACGGTTCAGGTATATTTTTCCAAATGCTTGCACAAACTGTTATATTGCCACGCTAGGGCGTGATCTGTTCAGTCAACAAAAGCGGATCGCTTTTGTTCTTTTTTGCTTTTTAAACATCTCTATGAGAGGTGAGGGGTTTGGCAGGAAAGCTGGTCGCCTTTGGTCGACGTACCCGGCGGACGTATTCGAGAACGCATGAGGTGCTCGATTTACCGAATCTGATTGAGATTCAGCTGAGTTCGTATCGCTGGTTTCTGGCCTCGGGGCTTAGAGAATTGTTTCACGATATTTCACCGATTCAGGATTTTACAGGTAATTTGCATCTTGAGTTCATCGATTATGTCCTGGGCGAACCGAAATATTCTGTGGCCGAAAGCAAAGAACGGGATACGACGTATGCAGCCCCTCTGCGTGTCAAAACACGGCTTATTAATCGTCAGACCGGGGAAGTGAAAGAGCAGGAAGTTTTTATGGGCGATCTGCCCCTCATGACGGAAACGGGAACGTTTATCATAAACGGTGCGGAACGGGTGATCGTCACGCAGCTCGTGCGTTCACCCAGTGTTTATTTTAGCAAAAAAGTCGACAAAAACGGGAAAGAAATGTTCGGAGCGACGATCATCCCCAATCGCGGGGCTTGGCTGGAGCTGGAGAGCGATGTGCGCGATGCGGTCTACACGCGTATTGACCGCACCCGCAAGCTCCCGGTGACCGTTCTGCTGCGCTCGCTTGGCCTCGCTTCGAACCAAGCGATGATCGACCTTTTGGGTGAAGAAGCAACGCTTCTCAGTACCCTCGATAAGGACAATACGGATACGACTGAAAAAGCACTTTTAGAGATTTATGAACGGCTGCGTCCTGGAGAGCCGCCGACTTTGGAAAATGCTAGGCAGCTTCTGTTTAGTCGTTTTTTTGATCCGAAACGATATGATTTGGCCAGTGTTGGGCGGTATAAGATCAACAAAAAACTTAACATCAAAAACCGCCTGCTGGGCAATCGGATTGCCGAGACGCTGATCGACCCGGAAACGGGTGAAGTGCTCATCGAAGCGGGAAAAATCATCGACCGAAGGACGCTCGATCGCCTCATCCCGTATCTGGATCGCGGACTGGGAATGACGACGATCAAACTCGGTTACGGTATTAGCGAACAGGGCGATGTACCACTACAGATTATACATGTCTATTCCAATGTTGAGGAAGGCAAAATCGTAAAAGTCATCGGCAATGGCCCGATTGACGAGGGAACCAAGGTCATTACGCCTTCTGATATTATTGCATCGATCAATTATTTTATGAATCTATTTCACGGTATCGGCAGCACGGACGATATCGATCATCTGGGTAACCGGCGGCTGCGTTCGGTCGGCGAGCTTTTGCAAAACCAGTTCCGTATCGGACTGGCACGCATGGAGCGGGTCGTACGGGAGCGCATGTCCATTCAAGATTTGGAGACGCTCACGCCGCAGGCGCTCATCAATATTCGTCCGGTCATCGCGGCGGTGAAGGAATTTTTCGGTTCATCGCAACTCAGTCAGTTTATGGATCAGACCAATCCGCTTGCGGAACTCACCAACAAAAGGCGGCTTTCCGCTTTAGGCCCAGGGGGGCTTACGCGGGAGCGTGCCGGGTTCGAAGTGCGCGATGTGCACCCGTCCCACTACGGCCGGATGTGTCCGATTGAGACGCCGGAAGGGCCGAACATCGGGCTCATCAACACGCTTTCTACGTACGCTCGGGTGAATGAATATGGTTTTATCGAGACGCCGTACCGTCGCATCGATCCGGAAACACATCGGGTGACAAATGACATCCATTATCTCACGGCCGATGAAGAAGAACTGTATACGATTGCGCCAGCCAACACACCGCTCGATGGAGAAGGACGCATCGCGGAAAACGAGGTCGTCGTACGCCGGCACGGAGAGATCGTCACCGTCCCCAAAGAGGAGATCGACTATATGGACGTCTCCCCCAAGCAAGTCGTCTCCGTGGCTACGGCTTGTATCCCGTTTTTGGAAAACGACGACGCCAACCGTGCGCTCATGGGCGCCAACATGCAACGCCAGGCAGTGCCGCTTCTCGTTCCCGAAGCGCCCTTCGTCGGTACCGGCATCGAATATCGCGTGGCCAAAGACTCCGGCGTCTGTATTTTGGCGCGCCACGATGGGATTGTCGAACGCGTCGATGCCCGGGAAATATGGGTGCGGCGCATCTTCCTCGACGGGCAGAAAGAAGTGAAGGGCGATCTCGATAAGTATCGCCTTTATAAATTCCAGCGCTCTAATCAAGGGACGTGCCTCAATCAACGCCCGGTGGTCAAAGTCGGACAGCGCGTCACGGCAGGGGAACTGCTCGCCGATGGGCCGTCCACCGAACTAGGCGAACTCGCGCTTGGTAGAAACGTACTCGTCGCCTTTATGACGTGGGAAGGGTATAACTACGAAGACGCGATTCTTTTAAGCGAACGACTCGTAAAAGAAGACGTCTATACGTCGATTCATATCGAAGAATACGAGACTGAAGCGCGCGATACGAAACTCGGGCCGGAGGAGATCACGCGGGATATCCCCAACGTCGGTGATGAGGCACTGAAAAACCTCGATGAACGGGGTATTGTGCGAATCGGTGCAGAAATTAAAGACGGCGATATTCTCGTCGGCAAAGTGACGCCCAAGGGAATGACCGAACTTTCCGCTGAGGAACGCCTTCTGCACGCCATTTTCGGGGAAAAAGCGCGAGAAGTGCGCGATACGTCGCTCAAAGTGCCGCACGGCGGGGCGGGTATCGTCGTCGATGTGAAAGTGTTTAAGCGCGAAAATGGCGACGAGCTCCCGCCGGGTGTGAACGAGCTTGTGCGTGTGTACGTCGCGCAGAAACGAAAAATCTCCGTCGGTGATAAGATGGCCGGACGCCACGGGAACAAGGGGGTCGTCTCGCGCATCGTGCCGGTTGAAGATATGCCTTTTTTACCGGATGGAACACCGGTCGATATCGTTTTAAACCCGTTGGGCGTGCCCTCGCGCATGAACATCGGCCAGGTGCTCGAGACGCATCTAGGGATGGCCGCACGCTCACTTGGTCTGTTCATGGCGACACCTGTTTTCGACGGTGCCAATGAATATGATATCTGGGATGCGCTGGAAGAAGCAGGTCTCCCGCGCGATGGGAAAACAGTGCTCTATGACGGTCGGACCGGTGAACCGTTTGATAATCGGGTGACGGTCGGGGTTATTTACATGCTTAAACTGGCCCACCTCGTCGATGATAAGATTCACGCCCGCTCGACCGGACCGTACTCGCTCGTTACCCAGCAACCGTTGGGCGGGAAAGCGCAATTTGGCGGTCAGCGTTTTGGGGAAATGGAGGTGTGGGCGCTCGAGGCATACGGCGCAGCGCATACACTCCAGGAAATTCTCACCGTTAAGTCCGATGACGTTGTCGGACGGGTGAAGACGTACGAATCGATCGTCAAAGGCGAGAACATCCCCGAGCCCGGCGTGCCGGAGTCGTTCAAGGTGCTGATTAAAGAGTTGCAAAGCCTGGGACTTGACGTTAAGATCCTGTCTAAAGATGATCAGGAGATCGTGATCAAAGAACTTGAAGATGACGACGATCCACACGTTCATTTAGATAAGATGGTTTATCTCACAACAGGGGGCACGGGCGAAGAAGCGTAAGTCCCGTCCCAGGTCTCACGTTGCACCTTGTTTTTTAGATCCGGCGAAGGAGGAGTAAAGCGTGGACGTCAATTACTTTGAATACATGCAGATCAGCCTGGCCTCGCCCGAGAAGATTCGTTCCTGGTCGCACGGTGAGGTAAAAAAACCGGAAACGATCAATTACCGCACACTCAAACCGGAAAAAGAAGGGCTGTTCTGTGAAAAGATTTTCGGCCCGACCAAAGACTGGGAGTGTCATTGCGGTAAATACAAGCGCGTTCGTTACAAGGGCGTCGTCTGTGATCGCTGCGGCGTAGAAGTGACACGGGCTAAGGTGCGGCGCGAGCGGATGGGGCATATCGAACTCGCCGCTCCGGTCTCCCACATCTGGTTTTTAAAAGGGATCCCCAGCCGTATGGGGCTTGTCCTCGATATGTCGCCGCGGGCACTGGAAGAAGTGATTTACTTTGCTTCTTACGTTGTGACGGATCCTGGTATTACCCCGCTTGAGAAAAAGCAGCTCCTCTCTGAAAAGGAATACAGAAGTTACCGTGAGAAATACGGTGACGCTTTCCGGGCGGAGATGGGGGCAGAGGCGATTAAAAAACTCCTTTCTGAGATCGACCTCGACCGGGAAGTCGCGGTCCTTAAAGAAGAACTCAAATCGGCGCAGGGGCAAAAGCGGACGCGGATCATCCGCCGCCTGGAAGTGCTCGAAGCGTTTCGCACATCCGGCAACCGGCCGGAATGGATGATCTTAGAAGTGCTTCCGGTCATCCCGCCCGATTTGAGACCAATGGTGCAGTTAGACGGGGGCAGGTTTGCCACGTCCGACTTAAACGATTTGTACCGGCGCGTCATCAACCGCAACAATCGTTTAAAGCGCCTCCTCGATCTCGATGCACCAGATATCATCGTGCAAAACGAAAAACGCATGCTGCAGGAAGCCGTCGATGCGCTCATCGATAACGGTCGCCGGGGCCGTCCTGTGACCGGTGCCGGTAACCGTCCGCTTAAATCGTTATCCCACATGCTCAAAGGAAAGCAAGGGCGCTTCCGGCAAAACTTGTTGGGAAAACGTGTCGACTATTCAGGGCGTTCAGTGATCGTCGTCGGGCCTAACCTCAAAATGACGCAATGCGGGCTTCCTAAAGAAATGGCCTTAGAGCTTTTCAAACCGTTTGTCATGCGTGAGCTTGTTTCTCGCGGCTATGCGCCGAACATCAAAAGCGCCAAGCGCAAAGTAGAACGTGTGAAGCCTGAAGTATGGGATGTGCTGGAAGATATCATCCGCGAACACCCCGTCCTTTTAAACCGGGCGCCGACGCTGCATCGGCTGGGTATTCAGGCGTTTGAACCGGTGCTCGTGGAAGGCCGCGCGATTCGCTTGCATCCGCTCGTCTGTACGGCGTATAACGCCGACTTTGACGGCGACCAGATGGCCGTGCACGTTCCGCTATCCGCAGAAGCACAAGCTGAAGCGCGTATTCTCATGCTTGCTGCGCAAAACATTTTAAACCCCAAAGACGGAAAACCGGTCGTCACTCCGACGCAAGACATGGTGCTGGGCAATTATTATCTAACGATGGAAAAAGCTGGTGCCCGAGGTGAAGGTTCAGTCTTCTCCAGCGTCCCGGAAGCGATCATGGCCTATGAACGGGGGAGCGTGGAGCTGCAGGCGCGTATTGCTATCCCGCTCCATGCCATTGGGAAGACAGGGATATCGGAGACGGAAAAACGTACCCTTCTTATCACGACAGTCGGCAAACTTTTATTCAACGAAGTGTTTCCTTCCGACTTTCCTTACATTAACAGTCCGATTAAAGGCGACGTGCTCTCCGGCGTCGATGATGCCTACCTGCTGCGTCGCCCGGGGGAAAACGTGCGTGCCTATATTCAGGCGCTACCGATCACCGAGGCGCTTAAGAAAAAAGATCTGGGGAAAATCATCGCCATTTGTTACGAACGTTACGGTACGACAACAACTTCGGAAATCTTGGACCGGATCAAAGATATCGGCTTTCGTTTTTCGACGAAAGCCGGGGTGACCATCGCTGCCTCCGACATCGTCGTTTTAGATGAGAAAAAAGAAATCCTGGAGCGTTCGGAAAAAGCTGTACAAACCGTCCTCACGCAGTACCGGCGGGGGCTGATTACGGACGAAGAACGTTATAATCGTGTCATTTCGATCTGGAGTAAAGCCAAAGATGAAATTCAATCGAAGCTTTTAGAAAGTCTCGACGCCTTTAACCCGATCAACATGATGTCGACCTCCGGAGCGCGCGGCAATGCCTCGAACTTTACCCAGCTCGCCGGCATGCGCGGGCTCATGGCCAACCCGTCTGGACGTATTATCGAGCAACCGATTAAAACGAGCTTCCGCGAGGGTCTCACCGTGCTCGAATACTTCATCTCTACACACGGTGCGCGCAAGGGCCTGGCCGATACCGCGCTCCGGACGGCAGATTCCGGTTATCTCACGCGGCGCCTGGTGGACGTCGCGCAAGACGTGATTGTGCGTGAAGAAGACTGTGGGACGGATCAAGGCATCGTCGTCGAAGCGATTCGCACCGGCCGAGAAGAAATTACTAATCTCTTTGACCGGATCGCCGGGCGTACAGCTTTTGAAACGGTTCGTGATCCGGCGACCGGAGAGATCCTCGTCCAGCCGAATGAACTGATCACCGATCATGTCGCCCACCGTATCGTGGAAGCCGGTATCGAACGGGTACGCATCCGTTCCGTGCTCACCTGCCGGACGCACCACGGCGTCTGTCAGAAGTGCTACGGTCGAGATCTTGCCACCGGTAGACAAGTGGAGATCGGAGAAGCAGTCGGTACGATTGCCGCGCAGTCTATCGGCGAGCCTGGGACCCAGCTTACGATGCGTACGTTCCATACCGGGGGTGTGGCCGGTGATGACATCACGCAGGGTCTCCCGCGTATTCAGGAACTCTTTGAAGCGCGTAACCCCAAAGGCCAGGCCATCGTGACAGAGATCGCGGGTGAGGTGGTCGATATTCGGGAAGGCCGTGACCGGCGCGAAATCGAAGTTAAAAATGAAGTGGAGACGAAAGTATACGGGGTGCCGTACAGTGCGCGCCTAAAAGTGACGGTCGGTGAAGCGGTACAAGCCGGTCATGCGCTTACGGAAGGATCGCTCGATCCAAAAGACATTTTGCGCATTCAAGGTATTCGCGCCACACAAGCCTATATTTTGAAAGAGGTGCAGAAGGTCTACCGCCTGCAAGGGGTGGAGATCAGCGATAAACACATCGAGATTATGATTCGCCAGATGCTCCGTAAAGTTCGCATCATCCATGCTGGCGATACCGAACTTTTAACCGGGACCATCCTCGATGTGCATGATTTTGAGGTAGCCAACCGAGAAGTCATGCGCCGCAATGGCAACCCCGCCGTCGCCCGTCCGATCATCCTGGGGATTACCAAAGCTTCGCTGGAGACCGACTCTTTCCTCTCCGCCGCTTCTTTCCAGGAGACGACGCGCGTCTTAACCGATGCAGCAATCAAAGGAAAACGAGACGAGCTCCTCGGTCTCAAAGAAAACGTGATCATCGGAAAACTCATTCCCGCCGGAACCGGACTTGCAGCCTACCGCAATATCCAAGTGCGGGTGAAAGGTAAGACGAAGGAAGCCGTTCACGGTTTGGGTGACATGCCGCGCACGGATTCAGCCGAGCATCAGGAAACGATGGCTTAACACGAAGCTAAAAAAGAAAAAAAACATTTGACAAGATGAACACGGCGCTTTATACTAGTCATTGTGCTAAACCGCCGGGCAGGGGTTGGTAGTATTGACGTATGACCAGGTGAAACGCGCGCCGAACAAGGTGGTAGGATCTCGAGCGGTAGAGCGCGCGCTTAAAAAAAGGTTAGCGCATACCGTGGTGATTGCTGAAGACGCCGATCAGCACCTTTTAGCCGAGCTCATCCAGCTCGCAGAGGCAAGCGGCATTCCGGTCGAAAGCGTAGACTCAATGCATAAACTCGGTCGGGCGGCGGGCATTGATGTGCCGACCAGCGCTGTTGCTCTTTTAAAAGGGTAAGGCGCGCACTTTTCTGCTCAAAAATGATCCGCCCGGGCCTGTGGGTATAGACATGGGCGTTCTGAATCATGAAAAAACGCCTGGGTCCTCTGAATGTCAAAGGAGGTGAGACGATGCCTACCATTAACCAGCTCGTACGCAAAGGTCGCCAAAAGATTGCCGAAAAATCAAAGGCGCCTGCACTTCTTAAAAGTTATAACAGCCTGCGCAAAGAAACGCGGGAATTGCCGTCTCCGCAAAAGCGCGGTGTATGCACCCGCGTTGGTACGATGACACCGAAAAAGCCGAACTCCGCGCTCAGAAAATACGCCCGTGTACGGCTCACGAATGGGATTGAAGTCACAGCGTATATCCCAGGGATCGGGCATAATTTGCAGGAACACAGCGTAGTGCTCCTCCGCGGTGGTCGTGTGAAAGACTTGCCGGGTGTTCGCTATAAAATTATACGTGGTGCGCTCGATACAGCGGGTGTGGCGAATCGCTTGCAGGCGCGTTCGAAGTACGGTGCAAAACGACCGAAACCGGCGAAAAAATAAACTGTAACGAAACTTGATACAAACAAGACTTAAACATAGAAGGGAGGGATATCATGCCACGTAAAGGTCCTGTACCGCGCCGTGATGTGTTGCCCGATCCGATCTATAACAGTAAGCTCGTCACGCGTCTTATCAACAAGATCATGTTCGATGGGAAAAAGGGTGTCGCTCAGCGCATTCTTTATGAAGCGTTCGAAATTGTGCGTGAGAAAACGGGCAACGATCCGCTCGAAGTGTTCGAAACAGCCGTTAAAAACATCATGCCTGTTTTAGAGGTGCGTGCCCGCCGTGTCGGTGGTGCCAACTACCAGGTACCAGTTGAAGTAAGACCCGAGCGCCGCACGACACTTGCACTGCGCTGGGTGGTGCAGTATGCTCGACTCCGTCACGAAAAATCGATGCAGGAAAAACTCGCGGGTGAAATCATTGATGCTGCCAACAATGTCGGCGGCGCAGTAAAAAAACGCGAAGATACGCATAAAATGGCCGAAGCCAACAAGGCCTTTGCACACTACCGGTGGTGACGATCGGTCGGTTCAAGACGATCGCAAGGATAAACGTTTGATGAAGAGAGGAAGGTTAGAATGGCTCGAGAATTTCCGCTCGAACGAACGCGGAATATCGGTATCATGGCACACATCGATGCCGGTAAGACGACGACCACGGAACGCATCCTCTTCTACACCGGGCGCGTGCATAAAATCGGTGAGACCCACGAGGGTACCGCGACGATGGACTGGATGGTGCAGGAGCAGGAACGCGGCATCACCATTACCTCGGCGGCAACGACAGCGTCCTGGCGAAATCACCGCATCAACATCATCGACACACCCGGACACGTCGATTTTACTGTAGAAGTCGAACGGTCCCTACGTGTTCTGGATGGAGCGGTCGGTATTTTTAGTGCCAAAGAAGGGGTCGAGCCGCAGTCGGAAACGGTCTGGCGGCAGGCCGACCGGTATCACGTACCGCGCATTGCTTACGTGAACAAAATGGATACGATCGGTGCCGATTTCCTCGGCGTTGTTCAGCAAATTCGCGACCGCCTCGGGGCCAATGCTACCCCCATTCAGCTGCCGATCGGTGCAGAAGACACCTTTCAAGGGATCGTCGATCTGGTCAAGATGGAGGCGTACTACTATACCGATGACCTCGGTACACGTACGGAGGCGCGACCGATTCCGGACGATTTGAAAAACCTCGCTGAAGAATGGCGCATGAAACTCATCGAGGCTGCGGCCGATGTCGACGAAGAGATCATGATGCTGTACCTGGAAGGAGAAGACGTTCCAGAAGAGGCGATCCGTCGCGCACTGCGCAAAGGGACGATTGCCATGACCATCACGCCGGTGCTTTGCGGTTCTTCTTACCGCAATAAGGGTGTGCAGCCGCTTCTCGATGCAATCGTCGACTACCTTCCGTCCCCGCTCGACATTCCTGCCATCAAAGGAGTCGACCCTGAGACCGGAGAAGAAAAAGATCGCCACGCTTCGGATGAAGAGCCGTTTAGTGCGCTTGCCTTTAAGATCATGACCGATCCGTATGTCGGTAAACTCACCTTTTTCCGTGTCTACTCCGGCGTTTTGGAAAGCGGCTCATATGTCATGAACATGACCAAAGGTAAGCGCGAACGCATCGGCCGTATTCTTCAGATGCACGCCAACCATCGTCAGGAAATCGACCGCGTCTACGCCGGTGACATTGCGGCAGCAGTCGGTTTAAAAGACACGATCACTGGGGACACGCTCTGCGATGAGAAAAATCCGATCATCTTAGAGTCGATGACCTTCCCCGATCCCGTAATCAATATCGCCATCGAACCGAAGACGAAGGCCGATCAGGACAAACTCGGACTGGCCCTCGCCAAACTGGCCGAAGAGGATCCGACGTTTAAGACTTGGACCGATGAAGAAACTGGGCAGACGATTATCGCCGGAATGGGTGAGCTCCACCTCGATGTCCTCGTCGATCGTCTGCGTCGTGAGTTTAAAGTCGAGGCCAATGTCGGTGCCCCGCAAGTCGCATACAAAGAAACGTTCCGCAGTAGTGCCAAAGTCGAGGGCAAATATATCCGGCAATCTGGCGGTCGCGGTCAGTATGGGCACGTATGGGTCGAATTCGAACCGTTGGAACGTGGTGCAGGGTTTGTCTTTGAAAATAAAATCGTAGGCGGTGTCGTGCCGAAAGAATACATCCCGGCCGTTCAGGCGGGGATTGAAGAAGCGATGCAAAACGGTGTCCTCGCTGGTTATCCGCTCATCGATATCAAAGCAACCATCTTCGACGGCTCGTATCACGATGTCGACTCCTCGGAAATGGCCTTTAAGATCGCCGGGTCACTTGCGCTGAAAGAAGCTGCGAAAAAGTGCGATCCCGTACTTTTAGAACCGATCTTCAAAATTGAAGTGACCGTACCAGAAGAGTATATGGGTGATATCATCGGCGATATCAATGCGCGCCGGGGTCGCATCGAAGGTATGGACAGCCGGGGTTCGACGCAGATCATTCGCGGATATGTGCCGCTCGCCGAGATGTTTGGCTATGCGACCAATCTTCGTTCTCGGACGCAAGGTCGCGGTACGTATGTCATGCAGTTCAGCCATTACGAAGAAGTCCCGGCCAATGTGGCCAAAGAAATTGTGGAAAAACACAGCGGCGCCAAAGCATAAGTCTGAGGATAAACGAGGTGCGTCATACCACCCGAATGCGCTCCATGATGAGAATGGTATCGGTCGTGCGCTGTGTTTCCCATACAAACTCATGGTCAATGATACACATTAAAAAACAAAAAGGAGGATCTTTTCATGGCAAAAGCAAAATTCGAACGCACCAAGCCACACGTTAACATCGGTACGATCGGTCACGTCGACCACGGCAAGACGACGCTTACAGCTGCCATTACCACCGTTTTGGCGAAGCAGGGTAAAGCCGAAGCACGTGGTTACGACCAGATCGACAACGCTCCTGAAGAGAAGCAACGCGGGATTACGATTAACGTCTCGCACGTCGAATACGAAACCGATAACCGTCACTATGCGCACATCGATGCGCCCGGTCACGCCGACTACGTGAAAAACATGATCACTGGCGCGGCACAGATGGACGGTGCCATTCTCGTCGTGTCGGCAGCCGACGGTCCAATGCCGCAGACTCGTGAACACATCTTGCTCTCCCGTCAAGTCGGTGTGCCGTACATCGTCGTTTTTCTGAATAAAGTCGACATGGTCGATGACGAAGAATTGCTTGAACTCGTGGAAATGGAAGTGCGCGATCTCCTGAATCAATACGGCTTCCCGGGCGATGATGTACCGGTTATCCGCGGTTCGGCTTTAAAAGCTCTGGAAAACCCGGATAGCGAATGGGGTCAAAAAATTATTGAGCTCATGAACGCTGTGGACGAATATATCCCCACGCCCGAACGCGATACGGACAAGCCGTTCCTCATGCCGGTCGAAGACGTCTTTACGATTACCGGTCGCGGTACGGTGGCCACGGGCCGCGTAGAACGCGGTACGATCAAAGTTGGGGACGAAGTGCAGATCATTGGTCTGACCGAAGAACCTAAGAAGACGACGGTGACCGGTCTCGAGATGTTCCGCAAATTGCTCGATCAGGCGCAAGCCGGTGACAACGTCGGGGCTCTTCTTCGTGGTATTGAACGCACCGACGTGGAACGCGGTCAGGTTCTTGCCAAACCCGGTTCGATTACCCCCCACACCAAGTTTAAATGCGAAGTGTACGTCTTAAGCAAAGAAGAAGGCGGTCGTCATAAGCCGTTTTTTAACGGTTACCGTCCGCAGTTTTACTTCCGCACCACGGATGTAACCGGCGATATCAAGTTGCCGGAAGGCGTAGAGATGGTCATGCCGGGTGATAATGTCACTTTGGAAGTTGAACTGATCAGCCCGATCGCTATTGAAGAAGGAACGCGCTTTGCTATCCGCGAAGGCGGTCGTACGGTCGGTGCCGGCGTCGTAAGCGAGATCGTAAAGTAAAATAACACAACGTTTATGAGCCCACTAAAAACCCCCCTTGGCAGAGTTTGCCGGGGGGTTTCATAATTATCATATAGTAACTAGCAGCACCTGTTTATTTTTCCGCTGTTATACCGTTCGTTGAGAGCATAAACATAATATTCGGATGCTGTCATTGGTTTTTCTTCGGGATGATGTTCAGCGTGATGCTTTAAATACTGCTCGTAGTTCGGCATGCCGAAAATCGTCTTATAGTTAAGGGAAAAAGCATGCAAAATATCTTTGATGGCCAGACTCGGGCGCATAGGCTGAACCTCCTTTTTCTATGATTTAGTACATAACATTAAATATGCTGTCAAGTTTCGAAGATGACGATAAGCTGCGCTTACGACGAGAGTTTAGACACAATATAAGGAGACTCCATAAGCGGGTATGATTTTTTCTGCACGAGCATGCGATACCAGAGAATGAAACTATTGACAATCAAGGTGACGACGACAAGGATGAAAAAGGCGGTAACGATGGCGTCGAGCCAGTCGTTAAAGACAATTTGCTGCATGACGGCCATATTTTTAGCCGGGGCAAGGACTTCGCCACGAGCGATTCCCGCTGCATATTTGTTGGCATGGGCGATAAAACCGATGGCCGGTTGTGAGGAGAACAGTTTCATAAAGGCAGCTGTAAGCGTTGTCACACTGAGCCACAAGAATGGTACAAAGGTAACCCAGGCAAAGCGCGCTTTCCCCATCTTGATGATAACTGTTGTACCAATGGCCAGAGCAATCGCCGCTAGCATCTGATTGGATATGCCAAAGAGCGCCCAGAGCGAATTAATACCACCGAATGGATCGACCGCCCCTTGATAGAGGAAGTAAGCCCAGGCCGCCGTAAACAGAAAGGAGGCAATGACGTTATTGACGTAGTTGTCAGTGCGAGCAAACGGTTTATAGAAGTTACCGACGAGGTCTTGTAAAATAAAGCGACCGATTCGCGTTCCGGCATCGACCGTTGTTAAAATAAAAACAGCTTCAAACAAGATGGCAAAATGATACCAGAATGCCTTGGCACCAGCTAAAAAGTTGGAAAAGATTTCGGCCATCCCTACGGCAAGGGTCGGCGCGCCGCCGGTACGGGACAAGATAGAATTTTCTCCGATCTCGTGGGCCATATTGTTAATAAAATCAGGGGTGATGACAAACCCCCATTCGCTGACTTTGGCTGCCGCCGTCTGAGCATCGGTGCCGATGACGTTGGCTGGGGAGTTCATCACAAAATAGAGACCCGGCTCGAGATGTGCTGCAGCAATCATGGCCATGATGGCGACGAATGATTCCACCAACATCCCGCCGAAACCAATCATGCGCGCATGGGATTCTTTTTCAATGAGTTTGGGTGTCGTCCCGGAAGAAACGAGCGAGTGAAACCCGGACACCGCGCCACAGGCAATGGTGATAAAGAGGAAAGGAAAGAGCGGACCAGAAAAAACAGGGCCCGTGCCGTCGATGAAACGCGTCACGGCCGGCATGCGAAGGTCGGGTAGAACGATAAAAATACCGATGGCGAGGAGAAGAATCGTCCCGATCTTTAAAAAAGAGCTTAAATAATCACGTGGTGCGAGAAGGAGCCACACCGGTAAGACGGAGGCAATAAAACCGTAGATTGCAATCATAATCGCGAGCGTTCCGGCGTCGTACGTAAAATACGGAGCGAGCGTCGGACTTTCGGCGACATACCGGCCAAAGTACAGGGCCAGCATCAGGAGAACGAAACCGATAAGTGAGCCTTCCAAAACTTTCCCCGGGCGCATATAGCGCATATAGAATCCCATGAACATGGCGATGGGAATGGTCATGGCAATGGTAAAGACGCCCCAAGGAGAGTCGGCCAGTGCTTTGACGACGACAAGACCAAGCACGGCAATAATGATGATGAGGATACTTAAGATACCGATGGATGCGACGACACCGCCTACGGGGCCGATTTCTTCTTTTGCAATCTGCCCGAGCGATTTACCGTTCCGGCGCATGGATACCATGAGGATGACGGAGTCTTGCACTGCCCCGGCCAGAGCCACCCCTAAAATAATCCAGAGCGTTCCTGGCAAATATCCCATTTGCGCAGCGAGAATGGGGCCGACGAGTGGACCGGCACCAGCAATTGCTGCAAAATGATGGCCAAAGAGGACCCACTTGTTGGTCGGGACGTAATCTTTGCCATCATTGATGACTTCAGCCGGTGTGGCCCGCCGATCATCGAGTGCAAAAATGCGGTAAGCAATAAACTTGCTATAAAAACGATAGGCGACAGCATAGGTCGTGATGGCCGCGATGAGAAGCCAGGCGGCGTTCACCGTTTCTCCGTGAAAAAGAGCGATGATGGCAAAGGCAATCGCACCCAGCACGGAGATTGCTGTCCAGAGAAGCACCGATAAGACTTTACGAGGCATCTTACAACCCCTTTCTTGAGGATATATTATCTCATTACATTATACAATGATTCAGTTAAGTAAGAACAGTGCATTATATTATCATATTTTTCTAGTGAAAAAACCCTTCTGGGGATGTGATGCTTTTACTTGCTTTATCCGGTAACCTTCGATATAATACTGTATTGTTGGTCACGTGACTGCGATGATGCGGGAGGTTGCTGACACACCCGGCACCATTGTCATAAGGAAACCGGTGTGACAGGGAATTTCTGCGGAGAAGTCTATTGTCCAAATAGGCGAAAAGGAGGTTTGTAAAGATGGCCGAACAAAAGATTCGCATCCGTCTCAAGGCTTATGAACACGGGGTGCTGGACCAGTCGGCAGAAAAGATTGTAGAAACAGCACGCCGCACAGGTTCGAAAGTATCGGGTCCGATCCCGCTTCCCACGGAACGACAGGTTTTCACTGTCCTGCGCGCAGTGCATAAGTACAAAGATGCACGCGAACAGTTCGAAATGCGGACGCATAAGCGGTTAATCGATATCATCAACCCGACCCCGCAGACGGTTGATGCCTTGATGCGTCTCGATCTTCCGTCAGGTGTCGATATTGTCATCAAGCTGTCCGAGTAGTTGTGCCCGAGTATGGCGCTTGACGGTCGGTCGTTTGTATAAGGCATGAAGATGCATCTCACGTAGCGCGATACGATGATGACTTACGATGATGACTATAGAGGAGGTGCTTCCAATGACCAGAAAAGGCATCCTCGGCAAAAAACTGGGTATGACGCAGATCTTTGATGAACAGGGCCTCGTCATCCCGGTCACCGTTGTGGAAGCTGGACCGTGCGTCGTATTGCAAAAAAAGACGCAGTCGGTCGATGGTTATGAAGCGATTCAACTTGGTTTTGGTGAAAAAAAACTTAACCGTGCCACCCGCCCCGAAAAAGGTCATGCCGAAAAAGCGGGTACGACGGTAAAACGTTTTGTGCGTGAAATACGTGATGTCGCTACTGATCACTATGAAGTCGGTCAGACGATTGATGTCTCCATCTTCACACCCGGTGAAAAAGTCGATGTGACGGGTACGAGCAAAGGGAAGGGGACGCAAGGTGCGATTCGCCGTCACAATCAGGCGCGAGGTCCTATGGCGCACGGTTCCGGGTACCATCGCGGCATCGGTTCGCGCGGTGCGATTGCTCCCAACCGTATTTTTAAAGGTATGCCTGGTCCCGGGAGAATGGGTCACGAACGCGTGACCATGCAAAACTTAACAATCGTTGACGTGCTTCCGGAAAAAAATATTTTGCTCATTAAAGGGGCCGTACCGGGTCCACGCGATGGCTTTTTGATCATCCAAAACGCCATCAAGGATCTCATTAAAAATCAAAACAAGCAGCAAGACGCAAAGGCCTAAGAGGTTGCATTAGAAAGGAGGGCATACGATGCCGGTTTTACCACTGTATAACCAGACAGGACAGCAGGTAGGAGAGGTCACGCTCGCCGATAACATTTTCGGTATCGAACCGCATGCGGATCTTGTGCATCGCGCAGTGCTCGTTTATCGTGCCGGCGTGCGTCAAGGAACGCATGACGTGAAAAATCGCGGCGAAGTTCGCGGTGGCGGTCGCAAACCGTGGCGGCAAAAAGGAACGGGGCGCGCAAGACAGGGAAGCATTCGTTCACCGCAATGGGTCGGGGGAGGTGTCGTCTTCGGTCCGACACCGCGCAGTTACACCCTCACCATGCCTAAAAAAATGCGCAGGCTGGCGCTCAAATCGGCGCTTTCCAGCAAAGTAAGCGAAGGGCAGACGACGATCGTGGATGCGCTTACGCTTCCGGAAATTAAGACGAAAGCTTTTGTGAATGTCTTAAAGGCACTTTCTGTTACAGGCAAAGCGCTCATTGTCGTACCGGAGGTTACCTTAACCCTCGAACGTTCATCGCGCAATCTTCCGGGTGTGAAAGTCATTCCCGTTGAACGGATCAACGTCTATGATCTTTTGCTACACGATCGTCTCATCCTGACTGAAGCCGCCGTGCGACGTATAGAGGAGGTGTACGCATGAAACATCCCCACGATATCATCCGCCGTCCGATTATCACCGAAGAGACGACGGATATGATGAACGATAAAGTGTATGTCTTTGAAGTCGATCGGCGGGCCAATAAAATAGAAATTCGTCAGGCAGTTGAAGCGATTTTCGGGGTCAAAGTGGCCAAAGTCAATACGGCGAACGTCCGCGGTAAAAAGAAACGCTATGGACGTCACACCGGTTATACTGCTCAGCGTAAAAAAGCTTTCGTTACACTGACACCGGATTCCAAGAAGCTCGAGTTTTATGAAGGGGTCTAATGCACTTTAATGCACTTTCAAAAGGAGGGGTAACATGGCTATCCGCACGTATAAACCGACCTCGCCCGGTCGGCGCGGGATGACGGTGTACACCTTCACCGAAATCACCAAGAAGGAACCGGAAAAGTCGCTTACCGAGCCACTGGTTAAATCGGGCGGTCGGAACAACATGGGGCGGATTACTGCCCGCCATCGCGGTGGTGGACACAAACGCCTGTATCGCATCATCGATTTTCAACGCAAAAAAGATGGTATTCCAGGAAAAGTCGCGGCGATCGAATACGATCCGAATCGTTCGGCGCGCATTGCGCTCATCCATTATGCAGATGGAGAAAAACGGTATATCATCGCGCCGCACGGTCTAAACGTCGGTGACACGATCGAGTCGGGGCCGGACGCGGACATCCGGGTCGGGAATGCTCTGCCGCTCGCGAATATTCCGGTCGGATCGACCATCCACAATATTGAGCTCAAACCCGGGAAAGGCGGCCAGCTCGTTCGTTCGGCCGGATCATCTGCACAGCTTCTGGGTCGCGACGGTCCGTATGCAGTCATACGCCTCTCTTCCGGGGAAGTGCGTAAAATTCGGCAGGAGTGCCGCGCAACGATCGGCCAGGTCGGGAACTTAGAGCATGAGCTCATTAACATCGGTAAAGCAGGCCGTTCGCGTTACTTGGGTAAGCGTCCGCACGTACGCGGTTCGGCGATGAACCCGGTCGATCACCCGCATGGTGGTGGGGAAGGTCGTGCCCCGATCGGTCGCAAATCGCCGGTTACGCCTTGGGGTAAACCGACGCTTGGTTATAAGACGCGGAAAAAGAATAAAAAATCCTCGGATCTCATCGTGCGTCGTCGTAAATCATAATAAACCATAGGAACCAAAGGAGGGTGGATGATGGCGCGCAGCTTAAAAAAAGGCCCTTTTGTCGATGATCACTTGATGAAAAAAGTGATCGCCCTCAATGAAAGCGGCGAAAAAAAGGTGATTAAAACGTGGTCCCGGCGCTCAACAATTTTCCCTGAGTTTGTCGGACATACGTTTGCCGTCTACGACGGGCGTAAACACGTGCCGGTGTATGTAACGGAAGATATGGTCGGCCACAAGCTCGGTGAATTTGTTCCAACCCGAACGTTCAAAGGGCATGCCGGTGACGATAAAAAAACGAAGCGCTAATGCGTTGAACCCCATCAGCAAAGGAGGGACTGTACGTGGTGACGACTGACACGGAGAAAATGGCGCGGGCAGAGGCGCGCTATGTCCGCATCTCGCCGCGCAAGGCGCGTCTCGTAATCGATCTCATTCGCGGCGCATCGGTTGGTCGGGCGCTCGCTATTTTAAGCCAGACACCGAAGGCAGCCAGTCCGATCATCGAAAAAGTGCTGCGCTCAGCGATGGCCAATGCCGAGAACAACCATGAAATGGACGTATCGCGTCTTTATGTTAAGGAAGCTTATGTCAACGAAGGTCCAACACTGAAACGATTTCGTCCCCGTGCCAAAGGTATGGCGGCGCCGATTATGAAAAGAACGAGCCACATTGCCATCGTGGTGGCGGAAAAAGAGGAGGGTTAATGCGTGGGTCAAAAAGTAAGTCCGATTGGTCTTAGAGTCGGTGTCATTCGCGACTGGGACGCGAAATGGTATGCCGAACGTGACTTTGCCGCACTCTTGCAAGAAGATGTTAAGATTCGCAAATACATTGAAGAGGCGCTGAAAGACGCATCACTTGCTCGCTTAGAAATCGAACGCGCACCCGGTCGGGTCAACGCCAAAATTCATACCGCCAAACCAGGGATGGTGATCGGTCGGGGCGGTCAGGAAATCGATCGGCTGCGTGCCGAACTTGAAAAATTAAGCGGAAAAAAAGTGCATATCGATGTCATCGAAGTCAAAAAGCCTGATCTGGAAGCCAAGCTCGTCGCCGAATGGATTGCAAAACAGCTGGAAGCCCGCGTCTCCTTCAGACGGGCAATGAAACAAGCGATGCAGCGGGTGATGCGCGCCGGTGCCAAAGGAGTCAAAGTGCTCGTAAGCGGTCGCTTAGGCGGCGCAGAAATCGCCCGTTCCGAGGGTTACAATGAAGGGACCGTTCCGCTTCATACACTTCGTGCCGATATTGATTTTGCCATCGCTGAAGCACATACGACGTACGGTGTGATCGGTGTAAAAGTGTGGATTTATCGCGGTGAAGTTCTGCCAAAGAAAGGAAAATCGAACGCAGAAGGGATGAAGTAAGATGCTCATGCCCAAGCGCACCAAATATCGTAAACAAATGCGCGGCCGGATGAAGGGGCAGGCCAAAGGTGGGCGCACGGTCGCTTTTGGCGAATACGGTCTCATCGCGCTTGAGCCCGGCTGGGTGACCAACCGTCAGATCGAAGCCGCCCGTATTGCCATGACCCGTTATATCCGCCGCGGTGGGCAAGTATGGATCCGTATTTTCCCGGACAAACCGGTTACCCAAAAGCCGCTTGAAGTGCGTATGGGAAGCGGTAAAGGAAGTGTTGAAAAATGGGTTGCTGTTGTCAAACCGGGTCGGGTTATGTTTGAGATTGCTGGTGTTTCGGAAGAAGTAGCGCGTGAAGCGCTTCGTCTGGCCATGCATAAACTGCCTGTTCAAGCGAAGTTTGTTACGCGTGCGGAGTTGGGTGGTGATGGACATGAAAGCTAAGGAATTTCGCGACATGACTCAGGAAGAGATTCAGCAAAAGATCAAATCGCTTAAAGAAGAACTGTTTAACTTGCGTTTTCAACTGGCGACAGGTCAGCTTGATACCCCGCATCGCATTCGCGAAGTGAGAAAGTCCATCGCCCGTGCCAACACGATTTTACGCGAACGGGAACTGGGCATTCGTTAACCGGGGGCGCTCGTTACTGTGAGCCCTCGCTGACCGGGAACCTTAAAACTACCGGTTATCGAGAGAACGTGCCTCGTGCGCAATGTTAACTTGAATCAGCCATAAGCTACCACGAAAGGCGACATCCACTGGATGCATGTCGTGGAGATGCATGCCATGTAAAGGAGGGAATGCAGGTGCAGCGCAATGAACGTCGGACACTTATCGGCAAAGTCACGAGCGATAAGATGGATAAAACCATTGTAGTTACAGTAGAGACGTACAAACGGCATCCGCTTTACGGCAAACGCGTGAAGTACTCCAAGAAATACAAAGTGCATGATGAAGGGAACACGGCCAAAGTCGGCGATACCGTCTTAATCATGGAAACACGTCCGCTTTCTAAGGAAAAGCGTTTCAGACTGGTCAAGATCCTGGAAAAATCGGAGATTGTTTAAGGGTTTAACGGTTACGCGGAAAAGGAGGGAACATGAATGATTCAGGTGCAAACGCGTCTTCATTCGGCCGATAATACCGGCGCGAAAGAACTCATGTGCATCAAAGTGTTAGGCGGCACGGGACGTAAGTATGCCAATATCGGCGATATGATTATCTGTTCGGTGAAAAGCGCTACACCAGGGGGCGTTGTCAAGAAGGGTGACGTCGTAAAAGCGGTCGTCGTGCGCTCCCGGAAAGGGATCAAACGTCTCGATGGGTCGACCATTCGTTTTGATGAAAACGCCGCGGTCATCATCCGCGATGACAAATCGCCGCGCGGCACGCGTATTTTCGGACCGGTGGCCCGTGAGCTGAGAGAACGGGATTATATGAAAATTATCTCCTTAGCGCCGGAAGTGCTCTAAGGCGAACGGAAAGGAGGGCACATGAGATGCACGTCAAAAAAGGCGATCAGGTTATGGTTATCGCCGGAAAAGATAAAGGTAAACGCGGGCGCGTCTTGGCCGTCTATCCGAAAAAAGAACGGGTACTCGTCGAAGGCATCAACTTCATCAAGCGGCATACCAAACCGAATCAACAAAATCCTCAAGGTGGTATTATCACCAAGGAAGCGCCGATTCACGTCTCCAACGTGATGCCGATCGACCCCAAGACCGGACGTCCTACCCGCGTTGGTTATAAGATTTTAGAAGATGGGCGTAAAGTGCGCATTGCCAAACGGTCGGGAGAAATACTGGATAAATAACGGTAACGGAAAGTAGGTGACGAGTGTGAGTATACAAGTTCAAGAAAAGATTCCTGCCCGGCTTAAAGTGCATTATCAGAGTTCAGTGGTGCCGGTTCTGATGAAGCAGTTTAATTTAACCAACCCGATGCAGGTGCCGCGCATTGAAAAAGTTGTCATCAACATAGGTGTCGGCGATGCAGCGCAAAACCCTAAACTCATCGATGCAGCGGTACGCGATCTCACCCTCATCAGCGGGCAAAAACCGATCGTAACGCGGGCAAAAAAGTCCATTGCCGGTTTTAAGCTGCGCGAAGGTATGCCCATCGGAGTCAAAGTGACGCTGCGCGGCGACCGCATGTACCATTTCTTAGATAAGCTCTTTAACGTTGCCCTTCCGCGCGTGCGCGATTTTCGCGGCGTATCCCCGACGGCCTTTGACGGGCGGGGCAACTATTCGCTCGGTGTGCGGGAGCAGCTTATATTCCCCGAAATTGAATACGACAAGGTCGAAAAAGTACGCGGCATGGAAATTATTATCGTCACGAGCGCTGAGACGGATGAGATGGCCCGGGCGTTACTTGCCGAACTCGGTATGCCCTTTCGCAAATCGTAAAGCTTAAGGGTGCGTTTTTTGTGTACGGAAAGCATCTGACCTTACCAGGCGTAATGAAAAGGAGGGAGCATATTGGCCAAAAAATCGATGATTGCCAAACAACAGCGCAAACCGAAATATCCGGTTCGTGCTTATACACGCTGCAAACGGTGCGGCAGACCGCATTCCGTTTATCGCAAATTTGGCCTTTGCCGGATTTGCCTCCGTGAGCTGGCGCATAAGGGACAAATTCCGGGTCTGAAAAAGGCGAGCTGGTAAAATTTTACTAAAGAGAAAGGAGGCGCCCGCGATGGTTATGACCGATCCGATTGCCGATATGTTAACACGCATAAGGAACGCCAATATGGCGCGTAAAGATAAAGTTGAAATGCCTTCCTCGCGTATGAAGCGGGAGATCGCCGAGATTTTAAAACGTGAAGGTTTTATTCGCGATTATGAAGTGATCGAAGACAACAAACAGGGGATCTTACGCATTTTTCTCAAATACGGCCCCAACAACGAACGGGTGATCAGCGGCTTAAAACGCATCAGCAAACCGGGCCTTCGGGTATACGCTAAAAGCGATGAGCTCCCCCGTGTGCTCGGCGGTTTAGGGATTGCCATCGTCTCTACGTCGAACGGTGTGATGACGGACAAAGAAGCGCGCGCCAAACATACCGGCGGCGAAGTGCTGGCTTATATCTGGTAAATTTGTTAAGGTGGAGGTGAAGTCGATGAGCCGGATCGGTAGAAGTCCTATACCCGTCCCACAAGGGGTTACGGTCACGATCGAAAACCATACGGTTACGGTGAAAGGTCCAAAAGGAACGCTTACCCAAACGATCCATGAAGATATGCGCATTCGCCAGGAAAACGGAGTTCTGTATGTTGAACGGCCGACGGATGGAAAACTGCATCGCAGCCTGCACGGCACGACCCGCTCCCTTCTGGCCAACATGATTGAAGGTGTATTAAACGGCTACACGCGTTCACTCGAAATCGTCGGTGTCGGTTATCGTGCTGCCAAGCAAGGACGGAAACTCGTCTTAAGCCTCGGTTATTCCCACCCGATCGAATACGAACCGGAAGAAGGGGTAGAAATCGAAGTTCCCCAGGCAACGAAAATTATCGTTCGGGGCGTAGACAAACAAAAAGTGGGGCAGGCCGCCGCTAACATCCGCAGCTTCCGTGAACCGGAACCGTATAAAGGAAAAGGGATTAAATACGAAGGTGAACACATTCGCCGCAAAGAAGGAAAAACAGGCGGCAAGAAAAAGTAAGACGTACGCTTACAAACTTATGTTAATCTGTTTCAGCAGGAAAGGAGTGGCCTAAGCTTATGATTACGAAACCCGATAGAAACGTGCTCCGTAAAAAACGTCATTATCGGATCCGTAAAAAACTGTTTGGCAACGCGCATCGGCCGCGTCTTAGCGTTTATCGTTCAACGAAACACATCTATGCGCAAATAATCGATGACATGCAAGGCATGACGCTTGTCCATGCTTCGACGCTGGATAAAGAACTGCGCGATCAATTAAATGAAATCGGAACTGGTAACAAAGAAGCAGCGGCGCTCGTCGGTGAACTCCTGGCGCGCCGGGCCAAAGCAAAAGGCATTGAAAAAATCGTCTTTGATCGCGGCGGGTACAAATACCACGGTCGTGTTCAGGCGCTGGCCGAGGCGGCGCGTGCGGGCGGATTAGACTTTTGATCAGAGTCAAGAAAAGGAGGGAAAACAGTGCAAAAAGAAAGGATCGATGCTTCGCGTTATACGTTTGAAGAACGCGTTGTGCAGGTCAACCGCGTGGCAAAAGTGGTCAAAGGAGGCCGGCGGTTTAGCTTTAGCGCACTTGTTGTGATCGGCAATAAAGAAGGGATCGTCGGATTCGGCTTAGGAAAAGCAGCAGAAGTTCCGGATGCCATCAAAAAAGCAATCGAAGCAGCCAAGAAAAACCTCATTGAAGTGCCGCTCGTGAACACCACCATTCCCCATGAGATCATCGGACGTTACGGTGCTGGGGTCGTTCTTTTAAAACCAGCCGTAGAAGGTACCGGTGTGATCGCCGGTGGTCCGGTCCGTGCCGTGCTGGAGCTAGCCGGTGTACGTGATGTGCTCTCTAAGTCGCTCGGATCGAACAATGCCATTAACATGGTGCGGGCAACGATGGCTGGCCTTACCGAACTCAAAACTGTACAATCCGTAGCCAAATTACGCGGAAAATCGCCCGAAGAAATCTTGCACTGAGGAGGCGCGTCATGGCTAAGCTTAAGATTACCTTAGTGAGAAGCACCATCGGCCGTCCTTACCCCCAAAAACGAACTGTGGAAGCGCTCGGTCTAAAAAAGCTCCATCAGTCCGTCGTACGTGAAGACGTACCGAGCGTGCGGGGGATGATTCAACAGGTGAGCCATCTGGTGAAAGTTGAGACGATCGATTAAAGTCAAATGTGGAGGTGATTGGTGATGCGCTTACATGAACTAAGATCGGCTCCCGGTTCAAAACGTGAAAGAAAACGCGTCGGTCGGGGGACATCCAGCGGACACGGCAAAACATCTGGTCGCGGACACAAAGGACAAAAAGCTCGCTCTGGTGGGGGGGTACGACCTGGCTTTGAAGGGGGGCAAAACCCGCTCATTCGCCGTCTTCCAAAGCGCGGTTTTACAAATATTTTCCGTAAAGACTATGCCATCGTAAACATCGCACAGCTTAATGATTTTGCCCCCGGTTCTGTCGTAGATCCGGATCAACTTATCGAACGCGGTCTTGTCAAGAAGCTCAAAGACGGCGTGAAAATTCTGGGCGATGGTGATTTAACCGTTGCGCTTACCGTCCGAGCCCATCGTTTTTCGGAATCGGCAGCGCAAAAAATTGAAGCTGCCGGTGGAAAGATTGAGGTGATCTGATGTTTCAGACCATCTCTAACATATTTCGAGTCAAAGACTTAAGAGACCGTATTCTTTACACGCTCATGATGCTCGTCATTTTCCGTCTCGGGAGCTACATTCCAGTCCCCGGCATCAATGTCGAACTGCTAAAAGTGAGCATTCAAAACAGCAACTTGTTCGGGATGCTGGACACGTTTTCCGGGCGGGCCATGTCGAACTTCTCGATCTTTACGTTGGGGATTATGCCCTATATTACCGCCTCGATCATCATGCAGCTTCTCAGCATGGATGTGATTCCCAAGCTGAGCGAATGGGCGAAAGAAGGGGAGACGGGTCGGCGCAAAATCGCCCGCATTACGCGTTATCTCACGGTTGTTTTAGCGCTCATTCAAGCAATCGGTACGTCCATTGCCTTTGAACGTCAGTACCATATGATTGTATCGCCTAACTTTTTCTCCTATATCGTGATCGCCACCGTGCTCACTGCCGGGACAACCTTTCTCATGTGGATGGGTGAGCAGATTACGGAAAAAGGGATCGGAAACGGCATTTCAATTCTTATTTTTGCCGGGATCGTCGCGGCCATTCCCTCTAGCCTGGAAGAGATCTATGTCAGTAAATTTACCGGTGAAGGCGTAAATCCTTTTATGAGTGCGCTCACCGCGCTCATCATCGTGGTCGTGGTCATTGCCATCATCGCCGGGGTTATCTTTGTGCAGCAAGGTGTACGGAAAATTCCCGTCCAGTATGCCAAACGGATGGTCGGACGCAAGATGGTCGGCGGTCAGTCGACCCATATCCCGCTTAGGGTGAACTCAGCCGGCGTGATCCCTGTTATCTTTGCAGTCTCCATCGTTCTCTTTCCCTCGATGATCGCGAGCTTTTTTAGGGGCAACGCTTTTTTTGACTGGATCGCCAATCAGTTTACGATCCAGGCTCCGCTGGGGATGTTTCTGTATGTCCTTTTGATCATTGCCTTTAGCTTTTTCTACACCTACGTGCAACTCAACCCCCAACAACTGGCAGAGAACATGCAAAAAAACGGTGGTTTCATCCCGGGAATTCGACCGGGGAAAGCAACGTACACGTATTTGCTAAAGATCATCAACCGCATCACCTTATTCGGGTCGATTTTCCTTGCTGCGATTGCCATTCTTCCTGTGTTTTTCACCACAATTGCCGGGCTGCCCAACTCCGTGCGCATCGGTGGTACGTCTCTCCTGATCGTTGTTGGTGTAGCCCTTGAGACGATGAAGCAAATTGAAAGTCAGCTCATCAAGCGGCATTACGAAGGGTTTATCAAACGATAAAGGGGAGAGGAGCCTTGAACCTTATTTTATTAGGTCTTCCGGGCGCCGGGAAAGGAACGCAAGCCGAACGCATCGCCCAAACGTATCACATTCCACACATCTCAACTGGTGATATGTTCCGGCAGGCGGTACGGGACGGAACGCCGCTCGGGAAAGAAGCCAAGTCGTATATGGATCGCGGCGAACTCGTTCCCGATCACGTGACGATCGGCATTGTAGAGGAACGCTTGCAGAAAGACGATGCGGGGGGCGGCTTTCTTCTCGACGGTTTTCCGCGTACGGAGCCGCAGGCAGAAGCGCTCGATGTGCTACTAAAGCGTGCAGGCCGAACGATCGATGCTGTGCTCTATGTTTATGTGCCACATGATACCCTCGTTAAGCGGCTGACCGGACGCCGCATTTGCCTAAGATGCGGTGCGACCTACCATATTCTTTTCAATCCGCCCAAACAGGAAAACATCTGCGATCGCTGCGGGGGCGAGCTCTACCAGCGCGATGATGATCGGCCGGAAACCGTGGAGCGGCGCCTTGAGGTCAATCAGAAGGAGACGGACACGCTCGTCAGATATTACCGCGAACGTGGCATCTTAAAAGAAATCGACGGACTCGGCACGATCGACGAGGTGTTCTCGCGCATCAAGCAGACGTTAGGAGACGTAACCGATGATTAAGCTGCGCACACCGCGAGAGCTTACACTGTTAAAAGAAGCCGGTCGCATTGTGGCGCTCACACACCAGATGTTAAAAGAAAAAATTGAACCGGGGATTACGACGCGTGAACTCGATCGTCTGGCCGAAGCCTTTATCAAAAGCTACGGCGCTAGACCTTCTTTCAAAGGATACAACGGGTACCCTGCAAGTATATGCACATCGGTCAACGAAGAGCTCGTGCACGGCATTCCGTCTGATCGACGACTGCAAAAAGGCGATATCATCTCGATTGATATCGGTGCCGAGTATGAAGGTTATCACGGTGATTCAGCCTGGACCTATGGCGTATCTGACATCTCCGAAGATGATCGAAAGCTGCTTAAGGTCACAGAAGAAGCGCTCTATGCCGGGCTCGCCGAAGCGCGGCCGGGTGCACACTTATCCGACATATCACATGCCATTCAAAAACATGCCGAAGCGTATGGTTTTTCGATTGTGCGCGAATATGTCGGGCACGGCGTAGGTGAGAAGCTCCATGAAGAGCCACAGATTCCCAATTTCGGTCCACCTGGACGCGGTGTGCGGCTTAGGCCCGGTATGGTGCTGGCTATCGAACCGATGGTCAATGCCGGTACGCGCTATGTGAAGACGCTTCAGGACGGCTGGACGGTCGTTACCATCGATGGCAAGCGCGCTGCCCATTTCGAGCATACGATTGCCATAACGGAAGAAGGTCATGACATTTTGACCGCACTTTAAGCTTAAAAACGACTTTAAGCTTAACTGTTGATGAAAGTGATGATTAAGCTTGTGATCCTTCAAAGTATGGGAACCCTTGTCATCCAGAAGAAAGGAAGGTGGGAAGGCGTGGCCAAAGAAGATGTGATTGAAATGGAAGGCACCGTGATCGAACCGCTACCGAACGCTATGTTTCGCGTGCAATTAGAAAATGGGCATACCATTTTGGCGCATGTCTCTGGTAAAATTCGGATGAACTTTATTCGCATCTTACCCGGGGACAGAGTGACGGTCGAGCTTTCTCCATATGATCTTACGCGCGGTCGGATTACGTATCGTTTTAAATAAGCGTGTCCGTTTCAAGATAAGATCTCGTCCATAAGGGGGCGTCGTAAGCGTACGGCGCGTTGGATGTGCAAAGCTTTTTGAGATGGATCGTCTGTTGAAGAAAGGAGGCGTTCCGGATGAAAGTTCGCCCATCTGTCAAAAAGATTTGCGATAAATGTAAAATCATCAAGCGCCATGGTAAAGTCATGGTTATCTGTGAAAACCCCAAGCACAAACAGCGTCAGGGTTAATGCATAAGACGAAAGGAGGATAAAGCATGGCACGTATTGCTGGTGTAGATATTCCCCGTGAAAAACGCGTCGAAATATCGCTCACGTATATTTACGGCATCGGTCGTTCGACAGCCAAACGCATTCTGGAAGTTACGGGCGTAGACCCAGATACTCGGGTTAAAGACTTAACGGAAGATGAAGTCAACCGCATTCGCGACTACATCGATAAAAATCTTAAAGTCGAAGGCGATCTCCGCCGTGAGATCGCGCTCAATATCAAACGCCTGATTGAAATCGGCTCTTACCGCGGTGTCCGTCATCGTAAAGGGCTTCCTGTGCGCGGACAGCGGACGAAAACAAATGCGCGTACGCGGAAAGGCCCTGCGCGTACCATTCCCGGCAAGAAAAAATAAGTAAAAGGAGGGACCAAACGTGGCTAAACGGAAAATGCAAACAGCAAGAACACGTCGCCGAGATCGCAAAAATATCGCATCCGGTATTGCCCACATACGTTCGACTTTCAACAATACGATCGTCACCATCACCGACCCTCACGGTAACACGATTTCCTGGGCGTCCGCCGGGACACTCGGTTTTAAAGGTAGCCGCAAATCGACGCCCTTCGCCGCGCAGATGTCGGCAGAGGCGGCCGCCAAAGCCGCGATGGAGCACGGGATGCGGGAAGTGGAAGTGCGTGTGAAAGGGCCTGGCTCGGGGCGTGAAGCGGCGATTCGCTCCCTACAAGCCGCTGGGCTTGATGTCAGCGTGATTAAAGATGTAACGCCGATCCCCCACAATGGATGCCGTCCGCCAAAGCGTCGTCGTGTGTAATCGACGCATCTTCGGAACGTTCAGAAGTTTGCCGATGCGCGTCTGTGGCAAAACTGGAAAATGAAGCCAATGACCCAGTGACTTTGGGCCTTGGACGTTCAGAAGGAGGGCATAGCATTTTATGATTGAAATCGAAAAACCAAAGATCGAGGTCGTAGAACTTTCCCCGGATTTAAGTTACGGGAAATTCGTCCTTGAACCCCTAGAGAGAGGATATGGGACCACCTTAGGCAACTCCCTCCGCAGAATACTCCTTTCCTCTATTCCAGGTGCCGCCGTGACGTCGGTGCAAATCGATGGGGTGCTTCACGAATTTTCAACGATCGAAGGCGTGTATGAAGACACCACGGAGATCATTTTAAATCTCAAAAAACTTGCGCTTCGCATTCACTCTAACGAAGAAAAAATCTTAGAGATTGAAGCCGAAGGCGAAGGTGTGGTGACAGCCGGTGATATCCGTGCCGATAGCGACGTTGAGATTTTAAATCCCGATCTCGTCATTGCCACCCTTGCCTCTGGCGCTCGCTTGAACATGCGCATGACGGCTAGCCGCGGCCGCGGCTATGTCTCTGCCGAGGGGAACAAACACGAAGATGCACCGATCGGTGTCATCCCCATCGATTCCCTTTACTCACCGGTTCTCAGAGTGAACTATACGGTTGAAAATACGCGCGTTGGTCAGATAACGAATTATGATAAACTGACGCTTGATGTATGGACCGATCGAAGCGTTCGGCCGGATGAAGCGCTTAGTTACGGAGCTAAAATTTTGACCGAGCATTTAAGCCTTTTTGTCGGTCTTTCTAGCGATGTTAAAGATACGGCTTTTATGATCGAAAAAGAAAACGATCGGAAAGAAAAGGCGCTGGTGATGACGATTGAAGAGCTCGACCTGTCGGTGCGCACCTACAACTGTCTCAAGCGCGCTGGTATCAACACCGTTCAGGAACTGACGCAAAAAACCGAGGAAGACATGATGAAAGTGCGGAATCTCGGTAAAAAATCACTGGAAGAAGTCATTCAAAAGTTGAACAGCCTCGGACTATCGCTTAGAAAAAGCGAGTAAAGAGGAATGTAGCGAACCTGCTCGTCCCGAGGTCAAGATCAAAGGGCATAAGGTTTACGTTTTATCAAGAAGGTTGGCGCACGAGGATTAAACGTTGATACGAGAAACGTGTTTTTGTGTATATCGTACGATTCACTTAAGTACAGCAAGGAGGGGAATAGGCGATGGCACGTTCCAAATTAGGGCGCCCGTCGGCAGCACGTAAAGCGCTGCTCCGTGATCTGGTGACCCAGCTTATTTTGCATGAACAAGTAGAAACGACGCTTCCTAAAGCAAAAAATGCCGCGCGTCTTGCCGATGAGATGATTACGCTGGCAAAACGGGGCGACCTGCATGCCAGACGACAGGTGGCAGCTTTTGTAAGACCGCTTCAAACGGATCCTGAAGATCCGAAGAGCAAAGATGCCGTACAAAAACTGTTCGATATCATTGCACCGCGTTATGCGGACCGAAACGGTGGTTACACCCGCGTTCTGAAAAAAGGCCCGCGGCGGGGTGATGGGGCAGAGATGGCCATTCTCGAATTCGTCGACTAAGTGTCCGCTGCGCTGACTTAAGCAACCGGTGCGCAGCTAAAATACCGAAGCAAATGAGGATCATGATACAAGCATATGACCCTGAGACGCCCCTACGATAAAGACGCAATAAAAAGGCGTGAGAGAGATGGATCGGCGCGCACTCATCGAACTAAAAGGCGTATCATATCGTTATCCCGGTGCCGCACGGTTCGCCTTACAAGACGTGACCTTTCGGGTCGAGGAAGGGGAATGGGTAACGATTGTAGGCGGCAATGGTTCCGGGAAAACGACGCTTGCCTGGGTGCTTAGCGGACTTGTATCTCCCCAAAAAGGTCGTTATCTACTCAATGGGGAGGAAGTCACAGCGGCCTTGAGTGGAACCGTCAGGCGAACGGTCGGCATGATCTTTCAAAATCCGGAAGATCAAATTATCCAGGCTACCGTTGCCGATGATATTGCTTTTGGGCTCGAAGCCCAAGGTCTACCGGCAGTGGAGATCGGAAAACGCGTCGCCTGGGCTATCGCGCGCCTAGGGCTAGAAGATGTGCGGGATCGTGAGCCGTACCGACTTTCGGGGGGGCAAAAAAAACGTCTGGCCATTGCCGGTATGGTAGCTTTAAAACCGAAAGCACTTGTTCTCGATGAAGCTTTTGCGATGCTTGACCCAAAAGCACGTCAAGACATGGTAGAGCTCGTACGTTCCCTCCATCAAGAAGGCATGACAATCATCGAAGTGACGCATGATATGGAGCATGCGCGGCGAAGTCCGCGCCTCGTCGCTCTCAAAGACGGGGCTATCGTTTATGACGGAAAGCCTGGTCAGTTGTTTCAAGACGTAGCGCTCATCCGCTCACTCAGGCTTTTGCCACCGCTTGCGACACGCCTTCTCGAGGCTTTACGAAACGCCGGGATCGAGATTCGGGATAGGGATATAAGAGATGCTTTTTTCGAACGGGAGAGCGAGGGAATCCGCGCCTTATGGAGATCGTCTTTGATGCGGTAAGCTACGTCTATGGACAGGGAACGCCGTTTGCCAAACAAGCGCTCAGCCGCGTTTCTTTTTCCTTGCCTTCCGGATCGGCTGCGGCGATCATGGGTGTTACGGGGTCAGGGAAATCAACGATTGGCCAGCTTGCGGCAGGCCTTCTTTTCCCAACGGAAGGTCGGGTCATGGTGGATGGCGTCGAGATCAAACGGAAAAATCCCCACCTTACCGGTCTTCGTCGGCGCATCGGCTATGCGTTTCAGTTTCCGGAGCATCAACTCTTTGAAGAAACTGTACGAAAAGAAGTCGCTTTTGCTTTAAAAGGTCGGGGACTTTCGCCCGAGGAAGAAGAGGAGCGGGTCATACGCGCGCTCCGTTCATTCGGGCTGGACGAATCCTATCTCGCACGTGCCCCTCTTTTTTTAAGCGGAGGCGAAAAACGGCGGGTGGCACTCGCCAGTATTTTTGTGACCGAACCAGAGCTCCTCATCTTGGATGAAGCGACAGCGGGTCTCGATCCGCTCGGCCGAGAAGCAATTCTTACGCACCTCGCGCATTGGTATGAGGAGAGAAAACCAACCGTCCTGTATATTACCCATGACCTCGACGAAGCGCTCTTTCTCACCGATACGCTTTTTGTCATGGCTGGTGGTAGCCTGATCTGGCACGGAAAGGTGAGCGACTTTTTCAGCGCTTATCTTTTTGAGTCGAGGATGCGTCATCGTTTTGAGGATGCCGGTTTGCTCCCGACCCCGTGGCTGGAGGTGCTCATGACGCTCGTTGATTGTGACCGGCGGGCACTGGAGCGACTACCGCGGAATGAAGATGAGCTGGCGCGCTGGATCGATCGGCACTGGAAGCCACGGGAGGTACGCGATCGTTAGATGGGCTACCTTAGACAGACTTCCATTGGGCCAAAGGCATGGTGTCGCATCTTACAAAAATGCAGGAAGGATGAAGCCGGTGTCGCTCATTGAGTCGTTTCCACTCGGCCGATATATCCCTCATGCTTCCTTCGTACACGATCTCGATCCGCGTACCAAGCTCCTTTCGACCGTGGCCATAGCGGTTTGGGTGTTTCTGGCAACCACGGCGGGGATGCTTTTCTTCATATGGATTGTGCTCGGCTTGGCGCTTTTCGCGTCGCGTATTTCCTGGCGCTATTTTATAAAATCCCTCTATCCCGTCATCTGGGTGCTCGTACTTCTTGCAATCGTTCAGATTGTCTTAGAACAACGCGGTGAGACGGTGTGGACGTATGGCGTGATCCATATCACCGACCAGGGACTCATCGGTGCCTTGTTTTTAGTGATGCGTCTCGTCGCCTTATTTGCGGCAAGTGCGCTTTTAACGCTAACAACCTCCCCGCTTCAACTGGCACGCGGTTTAGAGTCTCTGCTTGCGCCGCTTAAACGTCTGGGCATACCGATTTACGCCTTTTCACTCATGTTGACCATTGCGCTTCGCTTTATCCCGACGATGCTAGATGAGCTCCTTTTAATCATGAAAGCACAGATGGCTAGAGGTGCCGATTTTACCAGTAAACGTCTCAGGGTTCGTCTGGAAGCCTTGCTTACTTTGATCATTCCCTTGTTTGTTCTCTCCTTTCGGCGAGCAGATCGGCTGGCGCTGGCGATGGAAGCGCGGGGATATGACCCGAGCCGGGAGCCAACGAGCTGGCGCGTGCTAACGTTCCGGTGGAAAGACCGTCTGGTACTCCTCGCCGTTTTTTTGATCACGTTTCTTTACATCTGGATCAGGCTGGACCCGCTACGGCTTCATCTCGCTTGAACCATATGGAGATGGAACCGGTGTAGGAGGATGAACGAAGGGTGCGCGTTGCGTTAACGGTTGCCTACGATGGTCGAGCGTACCATGGATTTCAGCGGCAAAGCTCGACAAGCGGAGAGCTTACGATTCAGGCAGTGCTGGAGCTGGCGCTTCAAAACCTTTATGGTCGAGCACTTCAAGTGGTCGGGAGCGGTCGCACTGACCGTGGCGTGCATGCCTTTGGGCAGGTCGTCCACGTCGATTTACCATCTCATATTCCTGCCGAGCGACTGCCGTACGCCCTTTTTCCGTACCTCCCGGAAGACGTCATGGTCGTGCGAGCCCAAGCTGTCCCACCTGACTTTCATGCACGCTATGGGGCGCGCTCCAAAACGTATGTCTATCAGGTGCGCTTAAGGCCGTTTTTGTATCCATGGGAAAAGGGGCTCGCCTATGCGACCCAAGCTTCCTTTGATCCGATGCTTATCCGGCAGGCGAGTCAACTACTTACCGGTCGGCATGATTTTTATGCCTTTCAAAAGCAAGGCTCGAGCGCCCAAACGACTGTCCGCACGATCGATTTTCTAGATTTTGTTGAATCCGGTGACTCGTGGTGGTTTTGGATTCGCGGCGATGGCTTTCTGTACCGCATGGTGCGTATTATGATCGGCGTCCTCTTGTCTATCGGACGAGGGGAACTTATGCTCGAGATGCTTCATCAAGTACTAAGCGGTACGGTGCGTGCGAACTTTGCCGCATACGCTCTACCGCCTGATGGCCTTTATTTATACGCCGTTCATTATGATACACTTACGCCATTTGACCCCGGTCCGCTTCCGCCGCGCCCCGCCGGCTACAAGCTTGAGGCCTGATCGGATGAGAAGCTTGATCTGAAGCTGTGCTGGATGGCGGGCTGGATACTCTAAAGCGTATGATCGATGCTTGCTTGACAACGTATAAGGAATGCAGTATGATGAGACACGGATTTTGTATATGCCTCGGAAGGTAAGGAGGGAAGAAAATGCAAAAGACTTATATGCCCAAAGGAGACGCGCATTTAAGCGAACGTAAATGGTATGTAGTCGATGCGACCGGGCAGACGCTCGGACGTCTGGCCTCGCAGGTGGCAACGCTCCTTCGTGGGAAGCACAAACCGACCTTTACACCGCATCTCGATATGGGCGATTTTGTCATTGTCATCAATGCGGAAAAAATCGAACTGACCGGCCGTAAATGGACGGATAAAATATATTATCGTCATTCCGGCTATCCAGGGGGGCTCAAAGCGCGGACGGCTGCAGAAATGCATAAAACGTTCCCGGAACGTATGATCGAACTGGCCGTTCGGGGGATGCTTCCGAAAAATCGCCTGGGACGTCAGCTGTTCACAAAGCTTAAAGTCTACCGCGGCGAGTCGCATCCACATGCTGCGCAAAAACCGGAAGTGTATGAACTTAAAAAATAAGGTATGGCCACCGTCTGAAAACGCGCTTGGCAAACGTGAACGCATAGCGCCTAGGGTCTAAAGAAGAGGGGCGTGTGCCCCACAAAGGAAGAATCATTGATCAAGGAAGAACCATTGATCCTTGCCATAACGAACGCATTGTTCTGAAGAAAGGGGGAAAACCTTTGACAAAAGTCCAGTATTACGGGACAGGACGCCGTAAAAAGGCGACTGCACGTGTCTTTTTACGCCCGGGGGAGGGTAAGATTACGATCAACGGTCGACCGATGGATGAATACTTTGGTCTGGCTACATTAAAGCTGATCGTGCAGCAACCCCTTGTGTTGACCGGTACGGCCGGTGCATACGATGTCATCGCCACCGTGAGCGGCGGCGGTTTTACCGGTCAGGCCGGGGCGATCCGCCATGGTATTGCCCGTGCGCTTTTGAGTGTAGATCCTGAATTTCGCCCGCTCTTAAAGAAAGCTGGTTTTTTAACCCGCGATCCACGCATGAAAGAACGCAAAAAATACGGTCTCAAAAAAGCTCGTCGGGCACCGCAGTTCTCCAAACGCTAACGATATGAGTTTCATGCGAGGATATGGGGCCAAATGCTCCAAACACGCCGCACCCAGCCGCCTTTACAAGGCATGGCTGGGTGCTTTGTTCGTTTTTTTAACTTATAAAGCGCTCTGATCGGGTCAAACTAAGGACGTAAAAAAGGAAAGGGGCGTATATCGTGTATGGGACACAAAGGGTGTATCGGACACAAGAAAAGCTGAGTTACCGGGTTTTCATGTTAAGTTTAAGCTTTCTTGTCTGGTCAATGTGGGTCAAATCCGGTTTACCCCTTTTCACCCAACTGTCTTCCGCTCACGAACCAATTGATGGGAGGTTTCCGCCGCTCAGTGGACTCGTGATTGCCATCGATCCGGGTCATGGCGGAATCGACGGCGGGGCAGTCGGTTATGGAGGTCTCATCGAAAAAAATTTGACCTTAAGCATCGCCCTAAAACTGCGGGATTACCTGCAACAGGCCGGGGCGGTTGTCATCATGACCCGTGAGAAAGATGACATGCTCTCCGACGGTGGAGGTGGAACGCGCAAACAGCGCGATATGCGCGCGCGGATGAAGATCATCAATCAGCCGGGGGTGAATCTGGCCATCAGCATTCATCTTAACAGCATTCCCTCGCCCCGATGGCATGGGGCGGAGACGTTTTACCATCCGGAGCGCCAAGACGCGAAAGCGCTGGCAGAGCACATTCAAAAACGGCTTAAGGCCCACGTCTTTACGGATCGGGCAATCAAGTCCGGGCAGGATCTTTTTATCCTGCGCATGATGGAGCCAGTCGGGGTGCTGGTAGAAGCAGGCTACCTCTCACACCCGGAGGAAGCGAGAAAACTTGCCGATCCGGTCTATCAGTCGCTCGTCGCCTATGCCATTTATGAAGGCATTTTAGACTTTTGGCAAACCCATGATGATGAGATGCGTAAGCCGCAGGATGTTCCTTAGGCATTTCTGCGGTTTCATGATATAATAACGTCAGCATCTATTTTTTTGTGTTCACAAGGGGGGATGGGCTCATGGCACTCTCAGACGAGAAGATTTTGGAAGCGCTTCGCACAGTTTATGACCCGGAGATTCATGAAAATATCGTGGCTCTGGATATGGTCGAAGCGATCGATATTCGCGGTAAAGATGTAGACGTTAAAGTCAAGCTTACCATCTCCGGTTGCCCGCTTCAACATACGCTGGAAGATGACGTCAAACGCGCTTTGAGTGATATCGGTGCAGGTACGGTAACCGTGCGTTTTTCCACGATGACGGAAGAAGAACGGGAAAAACTTGCAGCGAGGCTGCGCAGTAACAGCGACACACATCACGTCTCATTAAATCCCAATCGCCTGCCAGGGGATGAACATACGGTTTTTCTGGCCGTATCTAGTGGAAAAGGCGGCGTTGGAAAATCCACCGTGACGACCAACCTGGCCGTCAATTTTGCCCGTATGGGGCTTCATGTCGGGTTGATCGATGCCGATATTTACGGATTTAGCGTCCCGGATATGATGGGCATTGAACAGCGGCCGACGGTGATCAATGACGTTATCCTGCCTGTTCCGCGTTTTGGAGTCAAAGTGATGTCGATGGGCTTTTTCGTAAACGATAATTCTCCGGTCATCTGGCGCGGTCCGATGTTAGGGAAAATGCTGGATACGTTTTTAAGGGAAGTGAGCTGGGGTCCGCTCGATGTGATGCTTTTGGATCTACCGCCGGGAACCGGCGATGTTGCGCTTGATGTTCACAGCAAGATCCCTCAATCCAAAGAAATCATTGTCACCACACCGCATGCCACCGCGTCATTTGTTGCTGCGCGCGCGGGGACGATGGCTTTACGGACGAACCATGAGCTTCTCGGAGTAGTAGAGAATATGTCTTATTATGAATGCTCTAGCGGTGAACGCGGTTATGTATTCGGCCGCGGAGGCGGCGCAAGACTTGCAGAAGTTCTAGGAACAGAGCTGTTAGCTGAAATCCCGCTCGGTTTACCGGATGAGATGGATCCGGATCATCCGGATTTTTCCCCTTCGATCTATGCGCCAAGTCACCCGGCTGGCAAGGTTTATGCAGATTTGGCCCAAAAAATATGGAACAAAGTACAAACAAAGCAAAAAACGCACTCTTCATGAATGACGCATGTTTTGAACTGCTTGATCGACCGCCTGATCGACTGCTCTAGGTCAACTGCTCTAGGTCAACTGCTGACGTAACCTCCTTATGGTTTCTTTGAGGGGGACCTACATGATCTCTTTATTGGCTGCCGCCACCACTTCCGCCTTCTTCGGCACTTCCATCTTCATCGCCTTGGTTTTCATGTCCCGAGCCTTTTTCTTCGTTGTTTTTCTCTGGTTTGCTTGCTTCTTCCTGTACTTTTTCCAAGATTCTCATGAGTTTTTCCTGAAAAAGGGGCGACTTAACCGTATCTTCTACGACTTTGGCCGTTTGTTCCCGGTAGGCCTTTGATTTCATGAGGTCGAGCAGTTGTTTTTCAAACTGGGGATCTTTCCAAACATCGAGCAGCATGCCCTGATATTCCGGGTCTTTCATCAACGTTTTTAATAATGTTTCGTTTTCCTTTTGCATCGTTTTGGCGACGGTGGCGGCAAATTTTGGGTCATCAAACATTTCTTTGAGCTGTTTTTGACCCTGTTCAGAAGTAAGCGCTGTTAAGACGGCCTGCTTGATTTCCGGTTGGGATAGAATGAGCTCATGTTTTACTTCGTCTTTCGTTAAGACTTCTTTGATCGTTTTTTGACCTTCTTCCGTCTGAATGATGTCTTTCACCATCGTTTTCAAGTCATTGTAATCCAGGCTACTTTCTTTTCCGGAGGAAGATTCTCCGGCACACGATGCAGTTGCAAGAAGGAAGACGAAAACCCAAACGGTTTTGATCATGCGCATCTCTCATCACCGCTTTCCCAAATGCCTTTTTGCTATTGTTAATATGCGACCGAATGCTTGCCTCTATGCGTATCGTAAGACAGGCGAACTGCATCGGTCTTTCCTTTAGTGCAATATAGTCCAGGAAGACCTGGCGCGATCGAGTCAACCGCACTCATCCGTGGTGGGGCCGAATCATGGGATCGATTTCAAGCGATAGACCAAATTATTGCTCGAGAGAGGACAAGCACGGTGAATACGAGACGTCTTGTTTTTTTGCTCTGGTCCACACTTGCCGTTGGAGGGGTCGGTGGCATCATAAGCGCGTCGATACTGATGATGGTCGAAGGTGGGCCCATCAAAAGTGTGCTCGATGCACTGATCGGTGTCGTCAGCTGGTTTGGTAGCGGAATGGTCTATGCAGCCTTATCACTCCTCGGTTATTTCGTGTTTAATATGCTGCAAACGCTGGGTTTAAGTCTCTTTCCCAAACCGTATCGCGGTTTATGGTCTACTCTTTTATTGGCGATCTCGTTCATCGTACTGGTCGATTTACTGTTTTATCCGGTGCTTCTAGGGCAAGGATATGCTTTTAAGGTTTTGACCCCACTCACTGTACTGGCCCTATTAAGCTTTGCTCTGATCATCACATACCTCAAAGTAAAACAAACGGGCCGATCAGCCCTGGCCCCGACGCTTTTTTTTATGTTTGTTTTTACGCTGCTCGAACTCATACCTGCCCTCCGTCTGGAAAATATGAGAGCGTTTTTTGATATGGCGCTTCCTCTCAGTCTGGCCAATGCCTATCAGGTACTGATTGCCGGACGAATCTTTAATAAACAAAAAGAATAAAAAATTCCTTGCCTCATGTCTTTCCGGAAGCTTAGGGAACGGTGTGAACAGCGTCTTTATAGCCGCTGATAAGTTCGCTCACGGTTTTAAAACGGTACCCGTCGCGTTTTAATCCACGGATGATGTCCGCGAGCGCCTCCGGCGTCTCTTTGGCTGAATCGCTGGCATGCAGGAGGACGATGGCCCCGGGTTTGGCGGATTTTAGCACACGCGAGGTGATGACATCGCGTCCCGGGTTTTTCCAATCCTCGGCATCGATGCTCCAGAGGACGGTTGTAAGGCCGAGAGAACTCGCCGTTTTTAATACTTTTTGGTCAAAATCGCCGTTGGGCGGACGGAATAAGGAAACCGACTGTCCAGTAATACTTTTTAAAACATCTTCACCGGTTTTGATCTCTGTTAAAAGCGTTGCTTCATCCAATCGGGTATAATTCATATGACGATTCCCGAGTGTACCTAGCTCAAAGCCGGTTTGTATCATTTTTTTAACGATATCCGTATGATCTTTCGCCCAAGGTGCGGATACGAAAAACGTCGCTTGTAAGACACCTTCTTTTTGCAACGTCTCCATGACAGGTTGGACCTGCACTTCACCCCAGCTAATATCAAACGTAAGGCTGATCAATTTTTCATCGGTTGGCACGTGATAAATGGCACCGGCTTCTCTAGGTTTAAACGCGACAATGACATCGCGCTCGTTGTATAATATAATGAGAGAAGCAAACACAATAAAGAAAAAAGCAAGCACCCGGCGCGACTTTTTCCAAGAGATAATCATCCAGAAGCGAAGTCTGCGAGGCACAGTTCTCGACCGCCTTTCATGTAAATCGTAAGGGAAAGTCATACGAGCGCTTCGATGTTGATATCAACCTATGCGGCAAAAAAGCGAATTATGTCCAAGTTACCACAAAGGATTCAATGAAGGAGATGAGGTCGTTGCGGACGCACTTACAATGGAAAGGGCAAATGGCTTTTGAAGCGGTCGGAGAGAGTGGCCATGTCGTACGTATCGATGCAGCAGAATCGGTCGGCGGTACAAACAGCGGGCCACGCCCTATGGAACTTGTGCTGCATGGTCTGGGAGGATGTACATCGATCGATATCGTCTCGATTTTAAATAAAATGCGCGAACCAATGGAAACATTGCATGTAGACATCGAAGCCGAACGGGCCGAAGACCACCCCAAGCGTTTTACCAAAATTCATCTGCACTATCGTTTAACCGGTGATGGATTGGATGAAAAAAAAGTTCACCGAGCGATCGAATTGTCCATGCATAAATACTGTTCGGCATCGGCTTCACTCAATGCAGAGTTGACGTATTCCTTTGAAATAAATGGAGAAAAAATCCTGAATCAAAACGCTTGACATCTTCATGAAGGTGTGGTAAAGTAGCAAATGTCGCCGTGAGATACGGCCGTGCACCTTGAAAACTAAACAGCAGCCTGTAACACAGTCGTAAGACACAGTAAAAAGGTCTGCGTCTTGCGGGCTTAAAGCCTGCGGGAAGAGATCGGATGATGCATGCGCGAGACAGTCAGTATTCGCGGCATGAAAAGTAGCCAAGATCCTTCTTTTGTATTGATAGACATTTACGGAGAGTTTGATCCTGGCTCAGGACGAACGCTGGCGGCGTGCCTAATACATGCAAGTCGAGCGGGGGATACGCCTTCGGGCGAATTCCTAGCGGCGAACG
>PEBX01000133.1 GCA_003050645.1 Candidatus Carbonibacillus altaicus | reverse complement strand
GATCGCTTCGGGTTCGTTCTCTTTCGGTTAGATCTCTTTCGGACACGTCTTTTTTAGATAGCCCCGATAAGCCCGGCCCGATATCATAGATTTGCCAGCGTCCCCCGGCATAAATCAGTTCTACGCGACACGCTTCGATTCCGAGCAGGTAAGCGGTGCGCCAGGCGGTGTCAAAAAGAAGCAAGCGTTTTGGCAGCGCCTTTACTGCATCCGACGTGTAGTCGCCCGTACCCGACGCACAGCGATACACGGACGGCACGCAACTTTGCATACCTCGACCGCGCCCGTAAACATTCGGTGGGCCAGGCGACGAAAGGCCGTCTCTATCCGCAGTGTATCCTACCTCGACCAAAGTGCGGACATTCGGCGTGACCCAAACTGTTGCCCATGGAAGCACCGGTTCCTTCGCCCAATCACTGCGGTGCTCACGGTAATAGACAGGTAAACCCAGAGTTTGTAAAATCTTAAGCGCCTTTTGCACAGATCAACCCCTCGCTTCCAACCAAGACAGGCTCGATCCACGCAACCACATCTCAAGCACGACATTTGATTTCTCTACCAACAATTCATCATAGCTAACGTCTCATCATCACCAACAACTCTCCATAATTAATGTCTTGTCATCACCAACCGCTTCCCATCCCAACATACCATCAGAAGTTTAACATCACCAACATCTCACGCGCGACATCTCGTCGTATGAATTCATCGCGTCATCAATGGCACGTACATCCGTACATCCGTGCATCCTTAAATCCGTGCATCCTTAAATCCGTATATTAAGTATATTCTGTAATATAGTAACTATTTCGTCAAAGGCTGTATGTTGTATCGATGAAGATAAAAAGGCGCACCCGACTTGGCGATGCGCCTTTCTCTTTTGTCGCCTATTTCGCCGGCTTTACGCTGACTGTGCCAAATGACAGGCAAATCGTTTACGACCTTTCATCCAGATCTTCAATGATGAGTTCGCCGTCATCGAAAGTAACGTCATCCAAGATCTCTTTGTCTTCTTCATTGTCATCATCGATCGCGCGTGGAACGACGAGTACGTTAAGCTTTGTCTCGCCGACGACCTCTGTGGCGAGTTCTTTTTCCACAACGACCTGCGCTCCGCCGTTTGCGACTTTGGCCTCGATCGCATTCGGTTCCTCTGCGGCGGTCGTCAGCACTTCGACCACATCCCCGATCTCCCGTCCATCGATATACGTGAGCGGAATGCGTTCGGTATAAGAGATCGTTTCTTTCGCCACTTCAGTCTTGGTGTTGTTATCATAAGCGTACCAGACGTTCACATCATACGCGCCGCGAACTTCTACACTATCCCCGACTTTGTGCGAGGAAAACGTATGATTGATGACCCAGCAGCCGAGAATGCTCACCGGTTTATGGGCCGTGGTGATCACGTGGGTATTCTGAGAAAAACGCCGCCCTCGCGCGACCACAGCTTTGGTGATAATCTCGCGCGTGGAGATCTCCCGATCGTTCAACTTCACTTTATTCCCTCCTCCCGCTGGCATTCGATACAAGTGTATGCAGGGCATTTGTCATCGGTGAATGCCTAACGGGAAAATAAAACATAACCATTTGCAAAATCAGTAAATCTATACTAAGATTAAACAAAAGATAATCATAAACTTAGACAAATTCATTTAGACAAAAACTGGTAAAATCGCATACTTTTTTAGGAGGTGAAGATTTGGACATCCAGCGTCGGAAAGACGATCACATTCGGATCAATCTGGAAGAAGATGTACGTTCGGCGCTTACCACTGGTCTCGAACGGTATCAGCTCCCGCATGAAGCACTACCGGAGCTTAATCTAATGGACGTCGAGACACAAACGACGGTCTTTCAGAAAAAAGTCGGGATGCCCCTTTTGATCTCTTCTATGACCGGCGGCACGGATGCAACTGATCGCATTAACGCTCATCTCGCCGAAGCAGCTCAGACCAAAAAGGTAGCCATGGGTGTCGGATCAGAGCGCGTTCTCCTTGAACATCCGGAAAGGACGGCTCAGTTTCGAAACATTCGCAAACGCGCACCCGATATTCCGCTGTTTGCCAATCTAGGCGCAGTGCAGCTTAACTACGGCGTGAAAAAAGACGACGTGCTCCGCATCATCGACGCCATAGAAGCGGACGGCTTGATCTTGCACTTAAATCCGCTGCAAGAAGCGCTGCAGGAAGGCGGGAATACCGATTTTTCCGGACTTTCCTCAAAAATATCCAAACTGATCCCCGCCCTCCCGGTGCCGCTCATCGTCAAAGAAGTCGGCTGGGGAATCGCACCCAAGACTGCCAGGCTGCTTTATGACGCCGGTGTGCGCGTCATCGACGTGGCCGGTGCCGGTGGAACAAGCTGGTCGGAAGTAGAAAAACACCGTCTCTGGGACGAAAAAAAGCAAAAACTCGCGTCTTCTTTCGTAGGCTGGGGAATCCCCACGGCTTTAAGCATCGAGCTGGTCAAAAAGGAGGTACCGGAGGCGACGCTCTGGGCTAGCGGCGGCCTTACAAACGGTCTGGATGTGGCAAAGGTTCTCCTGCTCGGAGCCAGCATGGGCGGGATGGCCGGGCGTCTTTTAAGCGCAGCTCAGGACGGTCCGGAAAAAATCATCGATCTCCTCGATCTTATGCAGGAAGAGCTCCGCCTGGCAATGTTTCTAGCAGGCGCCCGTACGATCGCCGAGTTTCAAACGAAATCGCTCATTCGACTCGTTTAACGTCTGACCCGGGAAAGGGAGATCCGATGTCTTTAGTAACATCGCGCTTTCAAGACTACCAGCATACCCACGACGCTGCGCTATGGGATGCACTCAAAAGATTTTTCCTGCATGAAGGTACTGAAAACCAACCTTTTTTTATATGCTGCTTTATGCGCTGGGCTGGAGGACGGAGGAAAACCGTTTCTACCGGAGTATTGTTTTATCTCATGCTCGTTTTCTTCATCAAACGCGTCCATACGCTTTTTTGGCCGAAAATTATCTCCCCCGGTGCAACCGTGTATCATGATAACGTCGTCGTTCTCACCAAACATCGAGGTCGCGTTCCCCTTCTCGACGGTACGCACGTTGCGCATTGCCGTATGTATACAATATTGCCGCATTGCGGCACCATTGCAGTACCATTGCGGTACCATCAGATGATGAAATGTCGTATCCTATTTTAGGATCGAGTTTAGCGTAGAGTAAGCGCGTGACCTCCTCCCACCCTTGAAAGAGTGGGCTTTCCCGGAGGCCTCTCGTAATTTAATTTAACAAGACCTATCCGGAAGCACTTTCCCCGACTCACCGGTTAAAAGATCACCGCCAGTCGCCCGCACGATATGATCCGTCACTTCATTGGCAATCGTCGTGGAGACGAGCTGCATGAGGTCGTTCACATCTTTTTGGCTTTGCTGAAATTCCTGGACAAGCGGAATCGCCTCGAGCTCTTCCTGCAGCGCCTGAATTCTTGCTTCGACCTCCTGTAGGTAAGCCTTCTTCCCCAGATGTTCCGCATTGACCGCTTCTTTTTGCTGCCGTTTGATGGCGGCGATGAGCGCAGCAATATGTTTATTAGCCTTCATTTGTTGCTCGGCAAGCTGATAAAAACGCACCTCTTCCGATTCGGCAATCACTTGAGCGAGCTCGCGCGCTTTTGCTAAAATTTCCTCGCGTGTTTTTTTGGCCATTGTCTGTTCTCCTCTCGCAGAAAAATAAAAAAGGTCGCAGAAAAAATAAAGGACAGCGGGTGCTTCGCCAAAACCGCTAAAGCGTTCGGCAAAGCACCGCGCCGGAGCGAACGTCTTTTGGCAACATCCTACATCTGCCATCATCCGGACCTCCTCGGGCCCTGTGATGACGAGCATCTTATACGGGCGAGCGGCTGGCGCATCTTCCTCAAGTCACCTGGACCTACTCGGACCCGGATCGTATCACACGATAGCTATATCGCGCCCAAGCGGGCGTGTCAACCCTTACAGACCGGCGTTTTCGTTACCGACCGGCCAACGCGACGTCTCGCGCGCGTATGAGCTTACCATAGAGCGTCCACGTTTTCGCGTCTTCGATGCGCACCTCGGCAAACTGACCGATAAGCGAGGATGGGCCGTAAAAATGCACGATTTTGTTGGCTCGTGTCCGCCCTGTGAGCACCGTTTCGTCTTTTTTGCTCACACCTTCTACGAGCACCTCGACCGTTCGACCGAGGAGCGTTTGCTGGCGTTCGTAGGTGATACGGGCGAGCACCTCATTGAGCTTGGCCAGACGCGCTTTTTTCACCGACATCGGCGTCGTATCATCCATCTTTGCTGCTGGCGTTCCTTCACGCGGCGAGTAAATAAACGTAAAAGCTCCGTCATAGCGCACGGTCTCCACGAGCGTAAGCGTCTGATCAAAGTCTTCTTCCGTCTCCCCGGGAAAGCCGACGATAATATCGGTCGTAAAAGAAACGTCTTTGATCTTCGAGCGCATCTCGGCCACAAGTTCGAGATAGTGCTCACGCGTGTATTTGCGGTTCATCGCTTTTAACACGCGGTCACTCCCAGATTGCACGGGAAGGTGAATGTGCTCGAGGAGGTTCCCTCCACGAGCGAGTACATCAACCGCCCGGCTGTCAAAATCACGCGGATGACTCGTCGTAAAACGCACCCACGGAATGGGGAGCGCATGCACATCTTTTAAAAGATCGGCAAACGTGTACATACGCGTCTTAAAATCTTTCCCATATGCATTCACGTTTTGCCCGAGGAGCGTCACCTCTTTATACCCTTGCCGAGCGAGATCGCGCAGTTCGCTTAAAATCTCTTCTGGCGCGCGGCTCCGCTCACCGCCGCGGGTGTAGGGCACAATGCAGTACGTACAAAATTCATCACAACCGTAGGCGATGTTCACCCATGCTTTGATACCGCCCTGCCGCGCTTTTGGCAAATGTTCGACGATCTCACCTTCCATGTTCCACACTTCCACAACCATTTCCTTGGACATGAGCGCCTCATGAATGAGGACCGGCAAGCGGTGGATATTGTGCGTTCCGAAGACGAGATCGACGTGTGGATATGATTTTAAAATGCGTGCCACGACGCCTTCTTCCTGCGCCATGCAGCCCGCCATACCCAAAATGAGACCCGGCTTTTCCTGTTTTAACGCTTTCAGCCGGCCGAGTTCGCCGTACACTTTGTCTTCGGCATTTTCACGGATCGCACATGTGTTAAACAAGATGAGATCGGCACCTTTTTCATCTTCCGTGGGGACAAAGCCCATCAGTTCCAAGATACCGGCCATCGTCTCCGTGTCGTGCACGTTCATCTGACAGCCCCACGTGTAAATAAGGTACTTTTTGCCCTTACCGAGCGAGCGGTACGGCTCGTTCAGAGCGGTATCGAAATAAACGACGCGCGCCTCATCGTGCGACCGTTTACGACTCAAGGTCACCTGTGGGGCCGAGCGCACGAGCGCCCCACGCGAGATGCCCTTCACCCGGACGATCGTTTTCCCATCCGGTGAAAGCTTCACATCAAGCGGCATGCTCGCCATCGACGGCGAAATGCTGGCCTCACTTTTTTTCACCTGCGCGGATTTTAAGTCCGGTCGGTGCTCCTTCGTCATGTTGATCCCTCCTTCATGCATCTTGCGTCATTATACCACACG
>PEBX01000132.1 GCA_003050645.1 Candidatus Carbonibacillus altaicus | reverse complement strand
CGGCTGAACCGATTTACGGAAGGCCGTATTTTGATCGTACAGGATATGCCGCATAAATGCCCGGCGGCACCGCTGGAGATAACGCTTATGCTGGATGATTATTTCCGCAAACGGGACCTCCGCAAAAGCGTCGAGATTAAGTACACGTACCCGATTGGTCGTATTCATGCCTTACAGTCTGTGGCAGATTGGGCGTTACCGCACTTTATCGAACGGGAAATACAATATGAGACGTACTTCAACATGGAGCGTGTGGATCCGGAACGCAAAGTCGTAATAACAATGGATGGTGCGGAACATCCCTTTGATCTTTTGATCTCCATACCGATCCATCAAGGTGCTGAAGTGATACGGCGTTCGGGTATCGGTGATGAACTGGGATTTATCCCCACAGATCGTACGACGCTCAAGATGATCGGTCAAGAGGATGTGTACGTCATCGGTGATGCGACGAATCTCCCTATCAGCAAGGCGGGCTCGACTGCTCATTACCAGGCAGAAGTGCTGGTGAAAAATATAACAGATCGGATTCAGGGGCGACCAGAAACGACCCTTTATGGCGGGAAAGTGGCTTGTTTTCTGGAAGGCAGTCTGGGAGAGGCAAGCTTTATCACTTTTGACTACCATCACCCGCCGCATCCTGCGCAAGAGTCGGAAATGCTACACTGGTTTAAAGGTATGTACAACGAACTGTACTGGTTAACGGCGCGCGGATTGATGTGAGTCAGGGCTTTTGGAAGTCGGCACCATGTGCTATGGAGCCGGTGCGATGATGTCAGCAATCCGTCAACGGATATCCTGGCATGATGGGCGACATTTGCAATATATTTATAGTGTACCCGGTATGGTTTATCAGTAGGGTTCGTCAGTGTGGTTGTGGATAGGAGGGATCAAACGTGGATGAAAAAGTGCAGGCGCTCGAAGAAGCGTATGAACCGTTTTTAAAGTCGCTCATTCCTCATCTACCTGAGCTGTCTAAAGCGCTCATTCGCCTCGCTGAGTTAGAAAAACGCGGATCGCTCGATACGCTTCTGGAGTTAGCAGAGTTTGTGGCCATCGCCAAAAAGTCGATGACGCAGCCTATGCTGACGGATATCACACGGTTGCTCGTCAAAGGGGTAGAGATGGCCGATGATCTCGTGCGCATGGGAGCCATGGAGGATATTCAGTCGCTCATCCGTGCTTACACTGTCGTGAAAACCCATCCGGAAGTCACCACAATACCGGAGACGACCTGGGCTCTTGCTCGTATGTTAAGAGATCCGGATGTGCGTCATGCCGGTGGAGTTTTCATCACTCTGCTTAAAGCCTGGGGTGAACAGATGAACGGTAAGAAACTGGAACCTGTTAAACAGTGATTCGAAACACGTAGCCAATCACACGAACGAATGAGCGCGAACGGATAAGTGTGAACGGATAGGCACGAGTGTGAGAGTCAATTTGGATAAAAAGGCTTACAGGGAATAAGACCTTCTTGTGCGAGCGAAGAAACACTTCGCTCTTTTTTTACCTCATTATTTGTTTAAGATTTCCTGTCTACTCCACTCATCTAAGGCCATGCTATCTTGAAATAGGATGCGACGTTTTATCAACGGATGGTGCTGCAAAGCAGCATGGGTTCTATTCAGTAGATAAAAACTCAGACTTGTGTTACAATGCGCTTATCCATAGTGATATTGATAGATTGGAAGGAACATGCAGATGCCAACAGTATCCGCTTCATCGGAAGATAAGGTGCTTGCGCTCATGGAAGCGATCGAATCCGTCATCATCGGGAAACGACCGGTCATCGAACGCGTGCTGACCGCGCTTCTGGCCGGTGGGCACGTACTTTTAGAAGATGTACCGGGGACGGGGAAAACGATGCTTTCCCGCACGCTGGCTGCTGCGGTAGGGGGGGCTTTTCGGCGCATTCAAATGACACCCGACCTGCTCCCGCAAGATATTACCGGGATGTATGTTTACAATCCGGAGAGGCGCACGTTTGAACTGCGCGAAGGACCGCTCATGGCCAACATCGTTTTGGCCGATGAACTGAACCGGGCGACGCCCCGCACGCAGTCGGCGCTCTTAGAGGCGATGGCCGAGGGTCAGGTGACGGTAGAAGGGGTTAGGCAGGTTTTGCCTCGGCCATTTTTTGTCCTGGCCACGCAAAACCCGATCGAATCGGAAGGGACGTTCCCGCTTCCGGAGGCCGAACGCGACCGGTTTATGATGCGGCTTCGCGTCGGTTACCCCGAGCGTGAGCAGGAGATCGCCATGCTGCGGCGTTTTCGGACTTCTTATCCGCTCGATGCTGTTCAGGCCGTCTTGACACCAGAAGATCTGCTCATCATGCAGGAAAAAGTGCGTTCTGTAACCATCCATCCGGAAGTCGAAGCGTATATCGTCGATCTATCACGTGCTACGCGTGAAGACGAGCGCATCGCCGTCGGTGTCTCGCCGCGGGGAACATTGGCTTTAGCCAAGGCTGCGCAGGCTTATGCCTGGATAAAAGGGCGATCGTATGTCATTCCCGATGATGTTAAGACGCTTTTTCTCGATGTTATTGAGCATCGCATCGTTCTTACGGCAGAAGCACTTTTGCGCGAAGATCCTTCAACTATGCTGAAAGAGATGCTGGAGCGCCACCCGGCACCTGTGGAGGACGTGCAATGAATCAGCTTTTTAGCCATGTACGTGGAGAGGTGTTCGGTCTTCTAGGCACACTTTTTTTGATCTTATCCTTAGGGTATCGAAATATGCTTATGTTTTGGATTGCCTTGTTACTCTTTACGTGGTTGCCGCTATCCCTCCGGATGACGGAAAAAGCATTGCAGAAAATAACGGTCGAGGCGTCGTTTAACCGGATCGGGCTTTTTCCTGAGGAAGAAGCACGACTGGTTTTTACAATCAAAAATCACGCCCGTCTGACGCCCTTGCGTTTAACCGTCGAGTTTGATCTTGATGAGGGACTCTTCCTTATTGTGCCTGCTTCGTATCAAGGTCGTTCGTCGACACGCCTCGGAGTGACGCGTTATACGTTTGAAGTGTACCTTGCGGGACGAGAACAGGTCGTACTGCATTTTTCGGTCGTGGCGAAAAGGCGCGGTGCGTACCGTCCTTTTCAGGCCTACGTTAAAGCGGATGATCAGTTTGGTATGGTGACGATGGCGCGCGTTATCGAACTCAAGGGGATGCTTCTCGTCTATCCGGCTCGCAAAAAAATTGTAGAAAACCGTCCCTTTGTATCTGGTCTTGGCGGGCTTAAAAAGTCCCCCCGCCTGCTTATCCCTGATCCTTTTTATATACGCGGTATACGTCCTTACCAGGCGGGCGACTCGTTACGCGCACTCGATATGAAGCGCTCCGCACAGATGAATCGCCTTATGACGCGGATGTTTGAATCAACGACGGACGAACATCTCTTTGTAGCCGTGAATCTACAGACCCATCCGAACCCCTTTGTCAAAGATGAAGCCCTTTTTGAAGATATATTGCGTTATGTGGCCAGTTGGGTGCTCGCTTCCGATCGGCAAAAAGTCTGGCAATCAGTTTATATGAACGTCAGGCAAGGGAGGCGGGCGTGGACGCGTTTTGAGCTTAGCCCCGGGGCAGGGGGGACCGGGGGTGTGCGTCACGTTTTAAGTTTTCTGGCAAGACTTCAGCATTTGCGCCCGACTGCCTTTGCTACTGTGTTAAAAGCATTGGAAAAAGAGATGAAACCTACGATGAGGATGCTCATCATCAGTCCTTGGCTGGATGAGGAGATGCGTACGGTGCTTTATCTTCTAAAACGTAAGGGTGTAAAACTTTTCACGCTCCAGCTGGAAACTGGAACGATCGAAGCTTTTCGTGAAAACGCGGTTTTGTTTGAGCAGATCGGAGCCCTGTCAGCTGCTCAAGCAGACGGGAGGTAAGCTGTTTTGACCCGTGCGTATCATACAAACAATCCGTCACACATTTCATCGAACAGACTATCGATGGATACGGTTTTTTATACGGCTTTCTATGCCCTCTCGTTAAGCGGGATCATTCTTTTTAATTTATCTCTGGCATCGATGCTTTTCTTCGGCAAAATGCTCATCCCTCTTTGGATCACCGTTATCTATGCTGCGCTTGCCGTCCTGTGGGCACTTTTTTCTCTCTATCATGGCAGGCGTGCCGACCATCAAGCAGAGAGCATGGCTTTTAACGATGCTTTCAACCGTCCCCTCGTCTTTCGATCTACCCGTATTTTTTCATCTCTGAAAAGGTTGGTCGGTTTGGACGGCGTTTTTTTCATTGCTTTTTTCGGAATCTCCGTCTTCCTCTCCGGGAGCGTCTGGCCAGCGTTTTTGTTCTGGGGCGGATGGGTCGTCTGGTTTGATCTATTTGGCGTGCAGGGTAAAGAAAAACTGGACTGGGTGAAACTCGCCCTAATGGGGGGCGCGGTGAGCGGCGCACTTCTTCTTTTCTTTCTCATCCCCCCGCTTAGCGCGAGGTGGATGTTCGGGCTCGGGCTGTACGCGCTCTTTTTGTTGATCGTCGTTTTGGTCGGAAGCGCATTTTCAGATGCGCTGCTGGAAACATCGAATGGAGCGAGCGCCAACCATACTTTATGGGCGTATTTATGGACGTTTTTGAAACGCAATAGTTTGTTTGCCGGGCCCTGGTTGGCTTTGTCAGCGTTTGTTCTGACGCTTACGATCGCGGTATACTGGGTTTTTCTCAACGGCATTTGGCCGCTCATCGCGCAGTCACTCACAGCTGTGCTTGGCTGGATGACCGGCGATCACCGTCTCCCAGATTTTGGGGCGAACACACCTTTTATAAACGAAAATGAACCCGCACTTCGCGGTGACGAAGGCAATGATGAGATGAGATTAGAAACATACGATTTCCTCTGGGCGCGGATCGCTGTAAAAATAATGCGTTCTTTGCCGGAAGTTCTCATCATTCTAACCATTTTTGCATGTGTCGCCTATGTTATCTATAAAAGAAAAGCCCATGATCTATTTTCGACCGCTGAATCTTCACCTCAGGAGATGGGGCTCCGTGAAGAAAGACGCACACTCGCCTTCGAAAACAAAAATGTCGAAGAGTTCTGGGGGCGCTGGAACATCTTTAAAAAAAGGCGTGCCGAGCCGCCGCTTATGGAGCCTTTACGCGTCGAAATTCGCAACATGCTGGATGATATGCTCGCACTCCAGACTTGGTATCCGGGGTTAACCGTTCGCGAACTGGCGCGACGTGGCATCTTGGCAGACGATACGGCAGAGATCTATGAAACGGTACGCTATGGTGCCATCCCTGTTGACACCGCACGTCTCAATCGCGCGATCGACGACGTCCGGCGAGCACGTCGAAAGCTTCGACAAGAGGAAAGGCAAGTATAAAGGCAAGCGTGTCTTGGACGAGAGGACTTATCTGGGGCGAGTTGAGCTGGGAGCCTTGCAGCTGGCGTGCTTGAGCCGACGTGTTTGAGATGGCGTGTCTAAGAAGGCATATTCGACGACGTATTTGAGATGGTGTGTTCGCTGGCGTGTTTGAGGCGGTTCGTTTGAGACGATTCGTTTAAAACGCGGATCAGACGAGCCGGGCGATATGCTCGTCCGTTTCACCTGGTAAGAAGAAGACCGGCGGAATCTCGATGAGCGTGTATGCCCCGGGGGTCAGGCGCATGGCGGC
>PEBX01000131.1 GCA_003050645.1 Candidatus Carbonibacillus altaicus | reverse complement strand
GGCCTTATTTAATGGCGAAACTTGGCCGGACGTTTTTCCAGAAAGGCACGAACCCCTTCTGCGGCGTCTTCACCCTGAAAAAGCCCGGCAAACAGATCGCGTTCGAGTTTGAGTCCCTCTTCTAAAGAAAGATTCTGTCCCTTAAGAATCGCTGAAAGCGCGGCAGCCATCGACGGTCCGCTTTTTTCTTCGGCCAGTGCCTCGGCAAAAGCGAGCGTCTCTGTGAGGAGGCGATCTGGATGAATAACGCGATTGACAAGACCGATCCGCTCTCCCTTCTCGGCGCTCATCTGTTCACCGCTTAAGATCCATTCCAGGGCCACCGCAACACCTGCGAGCCGCAAAAAGCGTTGTGTCCCCCCGTAACCCGGGATGAGTCCCAGTTTGGTCTCGGGGAGTCCTAATTTGGCGGTCTCTGCGGCAAAACGGAGATGGGCGCTCAGCGCGAGTTCCAGCCCACCACCCAACGCAAATCCGTTGATAGCCGCGATAACCGGTTTTCTCATGCTTTCAATCAAAGAAAACGTCTCCTGACCTACCGCCGCCATGGTCCGTCCTTTTTCCGGATCGCCCAAGGCAGCGTGCATTTCCTTAAGATCGGCGCCAGCCGAAAAAAACTTGCCGCTCCCGGTGATGACGATGATTTTAACCGCTTCGTCCTCACTAAGCGCCGTAAACTTCTCTCCGATCGCCTTTAAAAACCCTTGTGAAAGGGCATTGGCCGGGGGACGCTCCATGATGAGGAGCGCCACCCGACCGTGCCGTTCTTCCCGAAGCGCCTGATCGTCCGACATCATTTCACCACTTTCCATACCTATAATAAGATAAGAATGATATTGCTTTTTACACTGCACGTTTTCTTACGTTGCTCCTTCTCTTACATGGCACATTTCCTTACAAATTTACTAGCTTACTCCCACTCAACGTTTCATGCCCTTATGTTTGATATAGATAGTTGATGGCGGCATGAGTCTGCACCGGATCAACATTCATCTCCCGTATTCACTTCGTTAAGAAGTGTGAGACTTCTTTATGGAAAGGCTTTAAAATGGTAAGGCTTTAGAATGGAAAGACTTTAAAACCAACGGGTGGAGACAGTCTTTTTCCGCGTGAAAAACTGAACCGCGTCTTTACCGTTTTCGCCGATCGCCCCGTAAAACGAGTCTTTATGCCCGCCAAACGGGAAAAAGGCAACCGGCAGAGGGATATTCACATTCACCCCTACCATTCCCGCATCGATCTCTTCCCGGAACGTATGCGCTGCCTTCCCACTTTCCGTATAAATGATCGCACCGTTGGCAAAACGTGACCGATTTGTAACTTCGATCGCTTCCCCTAAGTCTTTGACCCGCACGACGGATAAGACCGGACCGAAGATTTCCTCCTGCCAGATGCGCATCGCCGGTGTCACCCGGTCAAACACAGTCGGTCCGAGGTAAAACCCTTTCTCAAACTGCTTCATCGCCGCCCGTCCATCCACAACGAGCTCCGCGGCTTCCTGAACCCCGCCATCGATATACCCGACGACCCGGGCGCGATGGGCGTCGCGAATGAGCGGCGTTACGTCTACATTCTCTTCAAAACCGTGACCCACTTTCATGCGGCGCGCACCTTCGGCTAAGCGGGCGACGACCTCATCGGCAATCGCTTCTTCTACCACCACTACGGACGTGGCCATGCAACGCTGCCCGCCGTTATGAAACGCAGCCCGCAAAATACCATCGATCGATGGTTCTAGATGAGCATCGCGGAGGACGATAGCGTGGTTTTTGGCACCAGAAAAAGCTTGTACGCGCTTATGATATTTTGCAGCCGTTTCGTAAATATAAGCAGCGGTCGGCTGGGAACCGGTAAAGGTAATGGCCTGAATACGCGGATGCGCAAGAAGTGCGTTCACGGCATCTTTAGCCCCGTGAACGATATTCACCACACCGGGCGGCAGATCCGTCTCCTGAAGAAGCTCGACAAGACGCACCGTCGTCATCGGCGTCTGTTCGGACGGCTTTAAGAGGAGGGTGTTGCCCGTGACGATCGCCCAGGGAATAACCCAGAGCGGAATCATGACCGGAAAGTTATACGGGGTAATCCCAGCCACCACGCCGAGCGGATACCGATAATACGTCTGCTCCAGACCGCTCGCCACATCCGCGAGCGACTCGCCCATCATGAGCGTCGGTGCCGCCGCAGCATGCTCCAGACTTTCAATACCGCGATCGACCTCTGCCAGTGCATCGACATAGCTTTTACCGTGTTCGGTCGTCACCATGCGGGAGAGCGCTTCGCGCTCCCGACGCACGATCTCTAAGTACTGAAAAATATAGCGCGTCCGTTTGATCACCGGCACTTTTCGCCAGCTGGCATAAGCATCTGCCGCCTTTTCTACGGCTCGGTCGATGTCTTCAGCCGTCGAAAAAGGCACCCGGGCGATCACCTCACCGGTTGCCGGATTATACACATCGCCCATGTCCCGATCGTTCAATTCCTCCCATTTACCACCGACAAAATTTTTAAGGATTTCCATATTGACCGGCTCCCCTCACATCTATCAATCATTTTTTTGCTGATCCTGTACAAAACGATACATCGCCGCCATATCCAGATCGCCGTACCCTTTTTGAACTGCTTTTTCGTACATGGCCAGAAGCGTGTCCATCATCGGCAGCGTCGTCCCTTTTTCTCTTGCCATATCTCTTGCAAGATTCAGATCTTTAAGGAGAAGTTTAGTGGTAAAGCCGGGTTCATACTGATCTTTTTCAATAAACAGCTTAAAATTGCGTTCGTAAATACGGCTTTGACCGTAGCTCACTTTTAAAATCTCGAACAGCTGGCTGAGATCCATGCCGACCGAACCGGCAAGTGTCAGCGCTTCCGCCACCGCCAGCGTGTAATAACCGATGAAGTAGTTGTTGGTAAGCTTCACGACCGAACCCATGCCGGGATGTTCCCCGATATGAAAGATGTTTTCACCGATGGCCTGAAGAAACGGAAGCGCCCGCGCATACGTCGTCTTCTCTCCGCCGACCATGACCGTAAGCGTTGCATCCACCGCGCGCTCTACCCCGCCCGAAACCGGCGCACCCAGATAACCGATGTCCCGCTTGGACAGAGCTTCGGCCACTTCCTGGTTGACTTCCGGTGACACCGTGCTCGTATCAATCGCGATCAAACCCGCCTTCCCGTGCGTCGCCACGCTTACCCCTGCGCTCGCTCCATCTGAAGCTTCACCCGTCCCGTATACTTCGCGCACTTCCTTTGGGGAAGGCAGGGACGTGAAAAGAACATCACTGGATCCGATCACCTCCACCATCGAACCCCGCGCTTCCCCGCCTTTGGTGCGAAAAGCTTCCCGCGCAGCCGGTACGACGTCATAACCGAGGACCGTATACCCTTTCTGCATCAGATTTAAAGCCATGGGCTGCCCCATTTTCCCCAGGCCGATAAAACCAACCACCGGTTCCGTCATTCTTCATCCTCCCTTTCATTAATTTTCATACAAGTATGTCGATCTTGTCAAGCACATGTTGTGCTATGACCTCTTGTAAAGCAGGAACCGCTAGACCCGTGACTTCTTCCCACACACTTCTGTCCGCTTCAAGCCGCTTGTCCTTCGCCCCGGCTTCGCCGATCACCTCTTTCAGACTTCCGTCTAACGTATATTTATGCTTCAGCATTTTCCAGAAGACCGCATGCACAAAGAGATCCAACGCTTCCGTATACGGTAAGCTCACATCCGGTAAGCTCACATCCGGCACATCTTTTTCTTTCATGGTGCCTTCTTTCATCAAGGTGACCTTGACGACCCTCCCTAACAGTGCTTCCAGGGCATAAAGGTCGATCATCCAATCAGCGATCATGCGGACATCCATCTGCCGCTCTAGCAAACGGAGCCCCATTGTTTCCACCGCTGGATCGATCCGCCCCCAGAACATCTCCGTTCCCCAGCGCAAGACGCGTTCGGCCCGTTTGATGGCCTTAAGACGTTCCGGCGTAGCGCTCGATATATTCCGCACGCCGAAAACATACCAAACCCAATCATCTCCCCCGGCATCTTCCGCGCTTAGATGGGGAGCGGTTGAGACCCCCGTCACTGCATCCGTCTTCGCCGATCTTCCCGCTTGCTCTCCACCAAGTATCTCGGATAACGCGCTTTTTTCTAGGGCCCAAGCCGCAGTCTCAGGAGAAGGCCAGCTCCGCTCCCCCTGCAGACGTTTTTTTACAAGCTCCCGCACTGCAGCCTGACGGTTGATCTCGTTCGTCCCTTCAAATATTCGCGTAATACGGGCATCGCGGTACAGACGTTCCACCTCGTATTCGCGCATATAACCGTACCCACCGTGAATCTGCACCGCTTCATCAACGACGAATGCCTGCACTTCCGTTCCCAACACTTTGCTTAGCGCGCTTTCCGCAATACGCCTGGAGAGGATGCGTGTATTGTGAGAAAAACGTTCTTCGTCGCGTCCCTCTAACATTCTATAGGAAAGATCGTGTTTATCACGGTGTATCTCTCCCCCTACACGGTACAGGACACTTTCTGCCACCATGATGGCGAGGGCCATTTGCGCGATTTTTTCGCGAATCATCGGAAAATGCGCGATCGGCCGACCGAACTGCGTGCGCTCCCCGGCATAGTGCACGGCGAGGCGGAAAGCCTGTTTGGCCTGTCCCAGTCCCAGAAGACCGATCTTATGGCGCGCCGGATTTAAAACGGTCAGGGCCACCTTGTGACCCTGACCGACAGGGCCGAGGAGACGATCGACGCTCACGTGCACATCTTCTAAAATAAGCGAAGCAGTCGGTGAAGATATTATCCCCATCTTGTTTTCTTCTGCCCCTACAGATAGCCCTGGTAAGTCCCGATCCACGATAAAAGCCGTAAGTCCCGATCCTTCAACCCTGGCAAATACGATAAAAACATCGGCGATGGGAGCGTTGGATATCCACTGCTTTTCGCCGTTTAAAATATAAAACTTTCCGTCATCAGCGAGACGAGCGCGCGTACGGGCGGAAAGGGCATCCGATCCAGCCTGGGGCTCGGTAAGCGCATAGGCACCGATCCGTGCGCCGCTGATGAGCCCCGGTACATAAGACTGAATTTGCTCTTCCGTACCAAAGTATAAAATCGGTTGCAACCCGACGCCGGAATGAATATTATACGATACCCCAAAACCACTTGCTTCGGAGAGCGTCTCCATCGTTATAAGAAAGGAGAGCGCATCGAGCTCCAGTCCACCATATGCCTCCGGCACGTCGATCGCGGAAAAACCGAGCTCCCCCGCCTGCTCGTAAAGTTGTTTCATCAAAGTATAGTCATGGGTTTCTAAGGACGCAAGTCGAGGTTTCACTTCTTCTTCCACAAAACTGCGCACTGTCTCGCGAATCATCCGATGATCTTTATCAGCCTCTTCAGGAATAAGCCAATGGTCGAGCTTCGACGGCATAAGACCGGCCTGATCATCGATCATCTGTGCCACGGGTGATCCCCCACTTTCTTCGTTTTTTCACCGCACATCTCACATAAAAATTCGCAAAAAGTCTGATACCCGTCATGTAAGCCCTTTCCAAACTGAGCGCTCGCTCGCTAGTGACGGAAAAAAATAAAAGTACAGGCGCTTTCTGCTATGTTTATTATAGCATGACGGAAAAAGGGGTTCAATGATTACAA